>JAFGTD010000085.1 GCA_016934295.1 Acidobacteriota bacterium | reverse complement strand
ATCCGCCAGCTGGAGGCAGGCCGTTTTGAGGTCGAAAATCAATATTCGCGATCGGTGCGCAGGGAAGGGAATCTTCCGGCCCGAAAAGCTATCCGGGAAGTGTTCCGCGTGACGGACCGGAAATGGCGAGGCGTTGGGGAAATAGCCCGAAGCGGTCTTGGTTTGCAGGAGAAATATGCGGCGTATGATGCCGAGTCGCGTTTCGGGGTCGCCCATCTGACGGCGGAGGAAGATTCGGAATGCATCAGCGGTTTGATTCTGCGGGGAATCCGGAAGCCCCATGAGTGTCCCGCGTTCGGCACCCGCTGCAAACCGGAGCATCCGCTGGGGGCGACAATGGTTTCTTCCGAAGGCGCCTGCGCGGCCTATTACCAATATCGCAAAAGGAAGCCAAAAGACGTGCTAACGTGCTAACGTGCTAACGTGCTAACGTTTATTTATGATACAAATTTTGAAATTAAATCATTCGTCTGGCCTTTGATTCTGTTTTCATTCTTCAATTTGTAATCTTCAATCTATGAAGCGGTAATCAGTCATGACATCAGAAACAAAAATGGGAGCGGCATTCAGCTGCCCGATTCCGATCGGACAGTATCCGAATATTGTGCTGGCACACGGCGGTGGCGGGAAACTGTCGCATCAGCTCATCGAAAAAATGTTCCTCCCGGCATTTGGAAATCCGGCCCTGGAAGCCAGACACGATGGCGCTATGCTCGAACTGCCGTCGCACCGGATAGCAGTCACAACCGATTCCTACGTTGTGCGGCCGCTCTTTTTCCCCGGCGGGGATATCGGCAGTCTTGCCGTAAACGGAACCGTTAACGATCTGGCCATGTGCGGCGCCCGGCCGCTTTACCTGACGGCGGGATTCATACTTGAAGAGGGGCTTCCGATGGACACGCTCTGGCGCGTGGTTCAATCGATGCAGTCCGCTGCCCGGCAGTCCGATGTCGAAATCGTCACCGGGGATACCAAGGTTGTGGAACGTGGAAAGGGAGACGGTATTTTTATAAATACCGCGGGCATCGGGGCCGTGGAATCCGAACAGCCGATCTCGCCTGTGTGTGTCCGGCCGGGGGACGCCGTTCTTTTAAGCGGGGATATCGGGCGGCACGGCATAGCGGTTATGGCGTCCCGGGAAGGGTTTGAATTCGAGACGGCTCTTGAGAGCGATTGTGCGCCCCTATCCGGAATCGTTCTCGACCTGTTGTCCGAAGGCGTTGCAGTGCACTGTTTGAGGGATTTGACCAGAGGCGGCCTGGCAAGCGCGCTTGTCGAGATTGCCGAAGCGGCGCATCTTCATATCGAGATTGAAGAGACCAAAGTTCCCGTGCTGGAAAATGTCCGGGGAGCGTGTGAAATACTCGGCTTTGATCCTGTCTACCTGGCGAATGAAGGGCGTTTTATCGCTTTTGTTCCGGCGCATGAAGCGGAACGGGCTCTGCTGAGAATGCGCGCCCACTCTTCGGGGGAGGGGGCATGCATTATCGGGGGCGTCACGGCGGATAATCCCGGTCTGGTCACCCAGCGGAGCAGTATCGGCACCAACCGGATTATAGATATGATCAGCGGCGAACAGTTGCCTCGAATCTGTTGACGCGCTTTTTAATTCACGAAAACGCTTTCCATAACCTGAAGTGCAAAACGGACCGATACCGTCGCAGGTCCCCCGCCCATCTCTATGCCTACTTCCAGGGCTTCCATCACTTCATCGTAGGTTGCTCCGGAAGACGCCGCCTGTTCAATGTGCCATTGCATGCAGGATTCGCAGTCGATGCGGACTGAAATGCCGATGGCGATCAGTTCTTTCACTTTTTTCTCAAGGACTCCATCCGAGTAGGCGGCCTGTTCCATTCGCATGAATGCCTTGTAAACGCTGGAATTTCTTTCCAGCATTTTACGATGTGCCCATTTCCTTGTGTGCGTCAGATCCTTCAGTTTGTCCTCGTTCATGGTGTCGTCCTTTTCGTCCGAATTTCAAACCAGATGCCTGGTGAAAATGCATATCGGCATTCCTGGAATCGTTTTGCTTAATCTCATATTATGTGAAGAATACCGTCCGGTGGATCAAAAAGCCAATAGCCTCTGTTGATAATATCTTATGCCAATCGTTGCTTTATTCTATTAAATTTTGTAGATTCGGTTCTATATTCTCACGATTCAAACCTCAATAGATAGAGGTTCTCAAAGGTGGTTTATGCGATTTTGTATTGAAAACGGCGTATTTGAAATGTTCCCGAATTTCTGCCGGGGGATTGTTCTCGCTTCCGGCATAGACAACGGCAAACCGTGTCCGGAACTGGAAGGCCTGCTGCAAACACAGGCGGAGGCGGTTCGGGAAAATCCCGAGGTGGACGTGAAATCCCACCCGCGGCTTCTGGTATGGAAGGAGGCGTACCGCAAATTCGGATCGAATCCGAATAAATACACGCCTTCCATCGTATTCCTTGCCAAGCAGGTTAAAGCGGGCAAACCGGTCCGGTTGATTTCTCCCGCCGTCGATGCATTCAATATAATCAGCCTGAAGTATCTCATTCCCTGCGGCGGTGATGATATGGATACGGTTGAAGAGGATGTTACACTGGGTTTGGCTGTTTCGGATGAAACGTTCGCGCCGATTTTCAATCCGGAGGCTGTCGAGAATCCGAATCCCGGAGAGGTGATCTATGTGAACCGCCGAACGAAGAGGGTACTATGCCGGCGCTGGAACTGGAGGAACGCGGATTTTTCGAAGATGGCACCGGAGACGAAAAATATTGCGGTAAATGTCGACGGGATGATGCCCGAGATCGGTCGTCCGGAAATCGAAAAGGCGGCCGAAGAACTGCGTCAGCTATTGCTCCGGTACTGTGGCGGGACGATAGCGATCCATTACCTGGATGCGCAGCATCCGATGGTGGAGATATAATTCCGCATTTCGATCAGAGGGCGAACACAAGGTTCGCCCCTACTTTCGATCCCGATAGAGATACCGACCCCCGACCCCGATTTTGCTCCGCAAACGGAAGGTTCGCACCTACGGCCAACATATTGTAACAACAAAGACAATCGGGCTACCGGCTCCCGGTCAGCCCCAATCTTCAATTTTCAATCTTTAATCTTTAATCAATGCGGGAAGGATAAAGCTTTTTCAAATCATTGAATTCGGATCTGTTTTGAAACAGGCGGATGCCGGCCACGCCGACGGCGCCCGAGTCCAGAACGGATTCGATGCAGTTCGCTTTGATGCCGCCGAGTCCGAAGACGGGAGCGGAAAAGCCGGAACAGATCTTTCTCAGATTATCCAATCCAAGCGGCGATCCATACCCCGATTTTGAAGGTGTTGGGAAAAGATGGCCGAGAAGAATGTAGTCGGCCCCTTCTTCGCAGGCGCGTTTGACTTCACTTTTTGAATGAACCGATATCCCGATTAATAAATTTTTCGGAAGCCAGGAACGGATTTCTGAAACACGAAGGCTGTCCGAAGGGAGATGCACGCCGTGAGCTCCGGCAGCCCAGGCAATATCCGCCCGCCCGTTTACCAGGATCCTGCATTTGGTTCGATCGGCCAGTTTCACTATGCGCCGTGTCAGTTCAAACAGGCTGCGATCGGGCAGATGCTTTTCGCGGATCTGTATGAAATCCACACCCCATTGCAATGCGCGGCGAATGCATGCATAAAAGGCCGCCCCGGTTAGTTGCCCGCTGTCGGTAATGTAATAAAACAGGGGGCGCTTATCGGTAAAAAGGGCCTTTCGAGATCCTTTTGAAGTGAACAACTTCGTAGATTCCTATCATTAAATTAACTATCCCGAGTCCCAGGACAGCCCCTTTAAAAAAGGGATTTGTTATGAAAGGCAGGATCCGGGGATAGAGATACGTCAGGTAATTTGTATCCCAGAAACTCGTCCAGGGAAGCCAGAGGAGAAATACGCCGGCCTCGATGGAATAGAGAATATAGATGATTTTCAGTAGTCGGGCAATTTGGCTGTTCCCTCCGGCTTTGTTGTTTGGAGTGAGATTTTCAGGCCGTGATGGGATCCATGTCTGTTGCATCGTGAATTCTAGCAGAGTTTTAGAATTATTCAGAGATTGATATCCGCCTAATTTTTTTCTGAATCTTCGATCCCTGTTAAGGAATGCGGGTTAACTCGAATTTTGGCAATTTAATTTATGGGCTGCGAAGGAATGAAGGCCTATGTCTTCTGTTTCACGCTTAGCCCTCCCCGGCAAAGAAATCCCTCGAAAATTCGGAATAAGGGGCGACGCAAAAATAACTTCATTTTGGTTTACCATTTACACATTTGAATAGTATAGGTATACGGTATAGTAAAATGCATTAT
>JAFGTD010000084.1 GCA_016934295.1 Acidobacteriota bacterium | reverse complement strand
TGGGTCAAGGGAAGCGCTGCTCTCAATACGGTCGAGTATTTTGAAATCTGCAAACGGCATCTGAAACCCGGCGGCGTGATGAGTCTCTGGATCCCTTTATACGAAAGTACGTTTGCGTCGGCAAAGAGCATAATAGCCACTTTCTTCGAAGTATTTCCAGATGGGATGATATTCAGCAACGATGAACTTTTCACAGGCTATGATGCAGTCCTGATAGGCCGGGCGGGACCGACGAGGATTGACCTGGACCGCATCCGGTCGATTCTGGACCGCAGTGATTACGCCCCGGTGCGGCAGTCTCTGGCGGACGTGGGATTTGGGATGAGTGAAAAGGGAGACGGTTCGGCTGGGCTGAATATTGCCGTCGATCTGTTTTCCACATACGCCGGAAAGGCCCCGGATCTGCGAATTTGGGCATGGAATGCCCAAATCAACAGAGACAGAAACCTGCGTCTTCAATATCTGGCTGGAATGGGACTCAACTCTGATATCAGTACCGCAATTCTGGATTCTATCCTGTCCTATTACCGGTTTCCCGATGAACTGTTTTTGGGTTCCCCGCAGGCTATCCGCCTTCTCAAAATACGGCTTCAGAACGGCGGACGCATATCCGGACCATAAGAACCCGATCTGATATTATCCGCATTATCTGCGGAAGCCTTTATCCTGCATTCAGCAAGCGGATTGGAATAAAGGATCATCGCGCTTCTATAATCGGCAACGTAAGATGGGAACTGTGTTTTGAATCACGATATATTGTAACTTTCGGCGCGGGATCGAGTTTGGGCGTCGACCGGTCCGCGAAATGTATCACCAGCCGTATGCGATGGCCTGCCTTGACAACCATCGATATGGGTAATATTTCAAATGCGAGTTCGGCCGGTTCGCCGGGCGCCAGCGGGGCCGCGTCCGCTTCATGGAAGCGGTGCCAGGGCAACCCGAGGTTGTTGTAGGGAGGATCCTGCAGCTTTCGCAACGAGGCCCGGAGCTGCCCGTGAACGTTATACGATGCGACGGCGCCGTCGGGCCCGACATCCTGGATGGTGGCAATGAAGTCCCCATCCGTGGCTGTTGACGACACCCAAAGGTTGATTGCCGGATGGCCGGTGACCTGAACATCCTCGCCGAGCGGGTCAGTCTCATACACAAGGCCTTTGGCCGTCATAGTATCGGGTGTGATATCGTAGGCGACCGTGATTTCATCTTTTTGATCCATGCCCGCAGGTTCCGTTGTGTTCAGTGAACCTTCTCCCAGGTAGTATCGCATCCTTGTTTCATCAGGCAGGGGCCACTGTTCAGCCGAACGCCATTCCGATCCGGCCGGGGCATTATAGGTATAGTAATATACGGGATCTTCATCCATGACGCCGTTGTCGATACCCTTAAGCCAGTAGTCGAAGAAACGGCGCTCCTCGACCGTGATATCGAACCCGGTCCGGCTTTCCACATTCATCCAGCCGCAGTGCCCTTCGGGACCTATAATCAGCTTTGCGGGATTGGTTACGTTGTTGAATGTAAAAAAGGCACCGTGCTTGGTGGTTCCTTCGTCCCAATTAGCGGCCAGATACATAGCAATTCCGGAAGAGTTGATTTCTTCCAGATAAGTATGCGGACTGCTTTTAATCCACCAAGGCTGGGAGGTCGGATCCGTGATCGCGTCGGCGACACTGTCGCGGTAGGGCGCATAGCCTGGATTTTCAACCGTGCCTGCGTGTTCCGCAATGGCTTCATTCAATTGGGACCTGTCTCCGTCGGCATCCACCGGCACCGCCACCGCATCACGGGCTTCCTGGGACGACTTCGCCTGGGTGCGGGTGCGCTGGTCCGGCGCCATGCCGCCGGGTACGCGAAACGGGTAGACGTCGAACTCGCAGCTCATCGGGAATATCGCCTTCAAATGGGGGGGCGCCGTGGTCGCCGCCTGCAGCTGGCTGCCGCCGGTGGCCGAACACCCCCACATGCCGATATTGCCGTTGCTCCACGGCTGCTGCGCCAGCCATTCGGTGATATCATACGCATCCCGGCTTGCTGCCGTGATCCATTCGCCGCGGTTGTAGGCTTCGTTGTGTCCGTAGGATGCGTACAGACCGCGAAAGTCCACCGTGGCGACCACGTACCCGTATTTTACCAGCCGCCCCGCCGTACCCGGATAGCTTTCAACCGTCAGCGTTTCATTCATGGAATATCTGCGATTATAGGGCGTATGCATGAACAAAACAGGAAGCGGTGCGTCGACTACCTTTCCGGTGGTCTTGTCCTTGGGACGGTATAGATCCATAGCGAGCTGGGTGCCATCGCTCACCGGGACATACTGAGACGTGATCTCGTATTCATCGCTGTAAATCGCTTCGTCATAGCCGTCATATTCGCCCGGCCTGGAGACGCGATTGGCCGTGGATACGTCATTGCTCCCGCATGAAAGTGCAAAAACACAGAAAATCAAGATAATCAACAAGGCATATCGTTTCATAGGGTTGATTCCTTTTATTTATGGTAATAAATTTACCGGACGTTCCGTCATCCTCATCGCGCTTCCGGGATCAGGGGCTGGCGAAGCGTTCTACGGTCCAGCGTTCATCCCGACACAGGCCGCAATCCTCGCCGAGGAACCAGCCGCCTGCCGCACCGTCTCCCTTCAGCTGCCAGTCGAGCCAGTGAACGGCCACTTCGGCCCAGTCCCCACCGTCAGGCGCCGAAAAGGTGCCGCCGTGTCCGACCGGCAACCAGCCGAAAAAGACCGGTACATGCTTGATGCGCGTGACATCGTCACTGGCGTTTGGATGAGCGATATCCGTCGGTCCTCCCGTGAAGTAGGCAATCGGGCCATGGAGACTGGCCAGTTCGTCCTTGTTCACCTTGATCTTGCTGCGGCCGCCGGGCTGATTGTACACGCCGCTGTCGAAAATCATCGAGGTTGAAATGCGGGGGTCGGCGGAAATCTTGATGGCCTGCAGGCCGCCGCAGCTGTGACCGGCAACAGCAATGCGGCTGGTGTCGATATGTCCATACAGCTCATCGACCGGGTCCGCGGTGCGTGCCGCCGCCCAGTTCATAGCCTGGGTCATCTGGGCAACATCGGTGGCGTCTTTTTCCAGACCGGCAGGATCGTTGCGCGGGGGCTGTCGCCATGCATAACCCAGCGAAACCACGATGTAGCCATGGGAGGCGATGTCACGCAGGAACTTGTCATGCACCAAACCGTTGTCGCTGCAGCCCCCGTTCCCCCAAATCAGAAGGGGCATAGGTTCAGCAGGTAGCGCCGCGGGACGGTAAAGGGTATGGGTGCGCAAATCTGCCCGTGACTGCGCCACCGCCGGCCAGTCGCCGCGCCCTCCTTCCTCACCGATAAAACCGGGCGCCGGTGCCGTGTTTTCCGCAGCCAGGACCGTGCCGGTGAAGGTGCTGCCCGCGATGAGGAGGCCCATCATGCCGACGGCCAGATAGGCTGTGTATACCTCTTTCATAATGCCCCCGAAAGGATGTCCGGCTGTCGATGCCGGCCTGATTCCTAATTGTGCTGACAGGAAGAATGAACTCCTGTTTTTAGAATTTTGCTTCCTATCGAAACCTGCCGCAGGTATCCAACAAGAAGCACAAGATCATATTCGTAGAATATCAGGCATCGATTTTACTATTCTTAGCATCCGGATCGACAGCAAAATCTGGAAAATCGCCCAAATATACTCAGGGCTGATATTTCCAATAATCAGGAGTTTCCCTGAAAGACATAATTTTCATCTTTTAGATGAAGACGATCGCTGCGATTCTCTTTTCAGAAATGCGGGTTAAGGGGACCTGCGGGGGCCATAGCGCGGGACGGCTTCGCCAAATTCATAGGCACCCAGATCGGGCAACCGACCGCGGTAGCCGTCATTAACGTTGGGCAATACAATCCCGGCGTCGATGGCTTTCGAGCCGGCCCGCAAGCGGAAGTCCGAATCCTGTGCGACATAAAGCCTGCCGGGATTCTCTGTTGTCAGCGCGGGAACATTCTCAAAAATGTCGTAGTCCACCAACACACTGTGCGAATCCTGTCCGGTGGTTTCACTGTATTCCGACAGGCTCCGGAAACGCCTGTCGATGCGCTCCCCTGTGAAATCCGCTTCCTTATCAAAGGGCGGTGATTTCCATACAAAGGAAACATTCGCGTCGGGGTTTGGGCGAAAACCGTTGTAATCCGAACTGGAATAATTTGTTGCGGTATCAACGCTGAACACTTCCGGTGCGGCGCCCTGGCCGAGAATCAGGTTGTTGCGATAGTGCAGATTGGAGGCCTGCCCCATGGAGAGCACTTCGGAAGTGAAGGTATTGTGGTAGACAAGAATCCCTGCACTGTTGGCAGTGAATTTAACCGACCCGCCCTCCGGAGCGTGGTAAACAATGTTGCGGATAAAGTAAGCCGGCCCCCCCAGAATGGGTTGCGTGCTCAGGGAACGATGCGCTTGATTGAAGCAGCGATTGCGCAGAATGCGGATGTTGTGCATGGCGCCGTCGGCTTCGATGCAATTGTCATCCACATTGGTGATGTCGTTATTGTAAATGTCGATTGCTACCGGCATCCGCTCGCGAATCGGTTCCGGGTTGCCGTCCGGCTCGCCATAGGTTGCGTGATCGATGCCGTCGTGAAAGTTCGCGACATAGTTGTAGGCGATTGTATGGCCGGAACCATAAACCTTCACGGCCAGCTCTGAAATGACAGGGGTGGGATAGCCGGGTGTCCCCTGCCACACGCGCCCGATCCAACCTTCCAATCTTTCGGGATGGCTTTTGCCGATAAAAGTATTGTCGGCGATGTAAAAGTCCTTCGAACCGGACCAGTCCGTGTATATGCCGCGCCCGACATTTTCCAAACGGCAATTTTTAACGGTTAGACCCACAGCTCCCGTCACACCTTTGTGGCCCGCCTGGAAAGCCACCTCGGTGTTGCGGATGGTAAGGCCTTCGAAATAAAGATAATCGGATCCCATCACGTCAAAGAGAACATGATTGTCGCCTCCATCAAAAATCACTTCGCCGTCACCGGCGGCAACGATGGCGATGGGTTTCCCGGCCGTTCCGCTTTGGCGAAAGCGGTAGGTGCCGTCAAACAGCAAACCCAGCTGGTTCGCATATCGATAGCGGTCTTCCTTATACAGCCCGGCATGAACCATAATCGTATCACCGGGCTGCACTCTGGGAGGGTAGGCGTTAAACCAGTCCGCGCCGTTTGCCCGGGTATAAAATGCCGCCAAAAGACCCGTGAATGAAGGTTCCTGCTTGTCGCCGTCAAATCCCGGGGGATAGACATGGAATATGCGTCCGCCGGCATAGGGTCGCGGCTCGGCGCGGGTGCGAACGAAGAATTGCTGTAGCGCTGCGTTTTCGACGCCGTCCGGATCGGCCATCCTGAGCTGGACCTCATACTCCGTATCCGCCTGCAAATCCATGATGCTGCCGGCGAACATGTTCGGCGCAATATAGTCATAAGCGCCGTAATTGTTTAGCAGTTCCTCGCGCTGCAGGCGCAAAAGCGGCAGTGCTTCCCGCCAATCGGCCTCCCCCGTCTTCCTGTAACGCACCGAAACAACTGCGTTGCGGTTGTCATCGCCGGCAACATACCACTCAAAGCCGAGCGATATGAGTGTCGGAGGTTCGATAACGAATTCTTTCGAATATATTTTATGTTCTTGCGCGCTCAATACTACAGCCGACAAAATGAGCTGAGTCGTCACGGTGCAAAGCAATCGGATAACTCTTTTTCTCATTACGCTCCCGCTTTTCGGATACTGCATATTAATTCTCCTTATTGAAGCACTTTATTATATAGTTGCATCCTGGAGCAAGTGTCGATTGCCGCCTCCAACTTTATACTTCACGGAGGAACTGGCGGACTCAACAACAGGCATTTATTAAAGGATTGAGATATGGAGTTAGAAGGATCAACCGCAGAACGCATTGTGGTGCAATCTCAGGAATAATTGCCAACCGCACAAAAAAGACTATAAGGGAGTATGGCGGACGGGGGATTGATTATTGTAAAGAATCTCTTTATATACGCCTATAGGAGGGCATATGCTCGCTCAGATCGTCCTTACGCCTGCGGAATCTAAAAAACTGATCGCCAAGGCTGTTGCAAGATTGGAAGCCGTAGAGCAGGCGGCAAACAAGGGAATCGTGGCGCTCCATCCCAGCAGCAGCACCTACTTCATTGTGGAAGAAATAACCGGATCAAAACCGAAGACGAATTACTGGGTATGCGGCGTTGTGACACCCAGGGGTATGTGCGTGGAAATGGCCATGGCTCTCGGCGCCGGGCTTACGCCGCAAGAAGAGCGCGTCGATCCCGGCGATCTCCAGGGAACATGGGTGATAGAAAAGGGTCAACAGGGGCGCGAAGAAAAGCTATCCAGCCTGCTCTCCCGCATGACACCTTCCGATGTTTACGTGAAAGGCGTGAATGCCCTGGACCGGGAAGGGCATGTTGGCGTTCTTTTCGGTCTCGAGGGATCGATGGGATATATTCAGGCCGCAAGAAAGAAAAGAAAATTCACCATAGTTTATCCGGCCGGACTGGAAAAACTTATTCCACTCACGGTCAAGGAAGCGGCAAAAGAAGCGATGTTCACCCGATACGAGTCGGGTATGGGAATGCCTGTAGGGTTGTATCCCTGCCCTGCAGGCGTCACCGTCAACGAGGTGCGGGCGATCGAGATACTGAGCGGCGCCTCGGCAGTCCCGATTGCATCGGGCGGGCTTGGGGGTGCGGAAGGAGCAGTCACGTTCATCCTGAAAGGAAAGTCCGACCAGGTAAAGAAAGCTCTTGATTTCGTCGAGCAGTCGAAAGGAGCCAGGCTTCCGGATCTTCGTCTTTGCAACTGCAACGATTGTCCGGTCCCTAATTGCAGGTTCCCCATGGCAGACAGGAAATGGGCTTCATCGTGAAAGCCATGGTGCTTGCCGGAATAAGAAAGGCGGCAATCCTCGAGCGGCCTGTTCCCGCGCTGCAGCAAACTGCAGAAGTATGGATCAACACCATCCGCGCAGGCATCTGCGGATCCGACACACACTATTATACTCAAAGTAGAATAGGAGATCGGGCTGTGCATTCCCCCTATGGTCATGAGTGCTGTGCCGTCGCGGCGGATGCCGGGCAGCATTGCCGCCGACAGGATGTTTTATTTACAATTTTGAGATCGGGCCTTTGACATCGGCCCCGACTCTGGTGGAGAGATTCGGATGACCCAAGCGCCGCAAACAGAATACGGCTTTACCCGGAAACAGATTACCTTGGGGCTGGTTGCGACATTTGCAGTATACGGGACGATGGCCTATTTCATACAAACGATGAATATCGCCCGCCCCAAAATCGCCGCCGATCTGAACGGCATGTCGCTGTATTCCCTGGCGGTCTCCATTCCGGGCCTTGTCGGCGCTTTTGTCACGCTCGTATTCGGGAAACTTTCCGACATGTACGGACGCAGGATCATGCTGATTATCTCCGTCACATGCTGTCTGATAGGAACTGTCCTGGCGGCAGTCAGTCCCAACTATATTTTTCTGATTGCAGCGAGCGCAATCAGTGCTCTTGGAACAGGTTCCATGATACCGCTCACGTTCGCCATCGTCGGGGACCTCTTTCCTCCGGAGAAACGGGGCAAGTGGATCGGACTGCTTCGCATCCCGACAGGCATCTTCTCGCTGATCGGGCCCACGCTGGGCGGTTGGCTCGTGGATAATCTCAGCTGGCGCTATATATACTGGTTTGCTTCGCCGTTTTTAGTTGCGTGCCTCATACTGGTTCCGTTGGGAATCCCCTCCGCCGTCAATCCGGAGACGAGGCGCAAAATCGATATTCTCGGTTGCGTGCTGGTGGCTATTGCCTCTTCAACACTTATAATCGGTTTTTCATTCGCCGGCGACAAATATCCCTGGGCTTCCCCGCACATCATCGGGCTGCTTCTGACTTCGCTCCTGTTCTGGATCTTGTTCCTTCGTACCGAGAATCGTGTGGAAGAGCCTATCCTGGATCCTCTGGTCCTGCGTAATCGTTCCTTTCTGACCATTGCCATCGCCACGCTGCTTTCATTTTTCAGCAATATGGGAATCCTGATGTATTTCCCGATGTTTCTGCAGGGAGTTCAAAGCATCAGCACGACAGTAAGCGGACAGATCATTACACCCTTCAGCGTACTGTTATCGTTTATCGGGGTACCGGTTGGATTCCTGCTGAGCCGGGGGGGGAAGTTTAAATGGATGTATGTCCTGGGATTTGGAATTTTGACAATGGATATGTTTGCGATGACTTTGTTGAAAGAACAGACCCCCATATATTTGAGTGTTGTTGCCGCAACAGTTGCCGGCCTCGGACTGGGAGCGGTTCCGACAATAAACACCCTGGTTGTCCAGAATGCAGTTCCCAAGCGGTTGCTGGGCGCCTCCATGGGGGCCCTGTTCTTTTCCATCCTGATGGGAGTGGCCATCGCCCCCGCGCTGCTCGGCTCTGCAATGAATGCCTCGTATGAAAAAGCGCTGAACCGTTCTTTGCCGCAGGAGTTGTATGAAACAGCCGATCAGGAGACCATGACTTTGCTGAGAAACCCGCGTGTTCTGTTGTCACAATCCGCGATGGATGAGCTCAAGGCCGAATTCGACCGGGGCGGAAGCGGGATGCAGGCTCTTTTTCCCGAAACCATAGGTGCAATCCGCTATTCGCTGCATGCCGGTCTGAAAAGTGTTTTCTGGCTGGGCGCGGTTACCATGCTCCTGGCTTTTCTGACCATCTGCACTATTCCAGCCAAAACAGCGAGTGGAGAGTAAATGGCCAAGAACACATTGTCGTCCGCTGGAGCAGGGGGATAGCCCGCATTTCTCACAAAGTTACTGCCGCGGCGGCACAGAGCAGAAAAGGTTTATTAAAATGACTGCAAATCGATTCAGGTTTCTCCGGGAAACAGGAGTTTCCCCGTGTCGAAAATCCGCTATAAAAATTACCAGCTTATTATGAAAGGAGGAACCCAATGCGTTCCGGCACCAGTAAAAAGAATCAAACCCGCAGAGCATTTTTCAGTAATGTGACCGCTACCTCGGCCCTGGCCGCAGTAGCCATGGCCCAATTGAACTCACCGATGAAGGCAATGGCGCAAGAGGAAAAGAAACCCTTCGAAGACTTTAGGGGAGAAAAAGTTCCACCTTGGCCCAAAGGAACTACCGGCAACAAATACGACCATCTGTTCTGCACCAGGATGAAAGAAAAACCGCTGACGGATACCATACTCAGTCCGACGATCAGTTTCCGCGGGGACAGCGATCTGCCGGGCGCCGGCATCAACATGGGATTCCGCTATTATGTCAAACCGTTCAAAATGGAACTGCAATCGCATCACCACGATGTGGACGAATATCTCTTTTTCCTGGGCGGACAGCTGCCAGACCTTACGGCCAATTTCGACGCGGAGGTCGAGATATTCCTGGGACCGGAATACGAAAGACACATCATCACCAAGCCGTGCATTCTCTATATCCCCAGAGGATTCGAGCATAATCCGATGGACATAAAAAGGGTAGGCAAACCGCTGCTGTTCATGCCGCTGCTTCTGGCGCCCTATTTCAACGGGGTCTACCAGACAGGCTATCGCCAGTTCCTCGGAAATACAAAGATCGATTAGAGATTCGATGGAAGTTACATGGATGCCGGCGCAACTGACCCGCATTTCTCACAAGACTTCTACTGTTCCCTGAGCCAGGAAATATAAGCGTCAAAAGCCTTGAGCTTATCCAAATTAGGCACAGGCCGGGCGCCGGGCGCCGCATCGAACACCATCGCTTTCTGATCATCCTCCGTGAAAGCCGGCCATTCCGGCAGGCCGGGACCGTTCGGATCCCCGGATTTGGCGAAATTGACCCAGTAGGAGCTGATCATATCGGAAAGTTTTAAATCCTCCGGCTTGGGGTCTCCCTGAGGTCCGCCGCCCAGAGTCTGGAATGCGTACGGAACATCGCTGCCATGTCCGGCCCCGTCGGCATTTGGCGCATGGTAGTCGTAATAGTATTCGAAGGCTTTGCCATTGCCTTTCTCCGACTGGAGTCGAGCCCACGTCCACGTGCTCCAGGCAAACGTACTGTCGCGAGAGAGCTCCTTCGACGACTTCGCTGCCTCGGCGTCGGTCGAATGAGGGTACGCGCTTAAAATGACATCAGCACGAGGGCCATATTGCGATTTAATCTGTTCCTCAAATTGGGCGGCCGTGATGTTCCCGCCGCCCCTGAACGATCCCAATTCATCGGAAGTGTTACCGACCAGAATCGGGGTGTCATTGAAGCGGCCCTCCTGATACATCGAAAACAGGTCCGTTGGAACAATATACCCGTCGGCCGCGGGCCGGAATCGGAGTCCTCCACCCCCCATTCCGCCTCCAAGATTATTCTGAATTTCCTCCGCGCTCAAAGCACGCGCTGCCTTGATATCGGCAGCTCCCAATTTCTCCAGGAATTCTTCGCCGTTCGACTCCGCCACTTCGAGCGCCGGGATCCCCAGGCCGGTGACCGCCTGATTTGAAGTCTGAAGCGGGGCAAACGATCCTCCGCTCATGCAGATGGCGCGGTGGAAAAGACCCTCGGCAACCGGGGATGCTGCAAGCATGTTGACCGCCATGCCCCCGGCAGAGTGGCCGAAAATCGTCACGTTGGAAGGATCGCCGCCAAACCGTCCAATATTCTCCTGTACCCACTCGAGACCCGCTATCATGTCCGCCAGTCCGTAGGTTCCCGACCCCTTTCCGCTCTCGCTGCTGAGTTCGGGATGGGCCAGGAATCCGAAAGGCCCGACCCGATAGGCGCCGCTTACCAGAACGACCCCCTTGTTGGCGAAACCCGTCCCGTCGTACATGGGAGTGCTGGTCGAACCGCCGCTAAAGCCTCCCCCGTATATCCAGAAGATAACCGGGAGCTTTTCGCCCGTCTTTTTTGCGGGCGTCCAAACGTTCAGGTACAGGCAGTCTTCGCTGACCGGTGCGGTGTTCCCCATTGCCCGGGCAGCCTGCATACAGGCCGGCCCGAAAGCATCCGCCTTTTTGACGCCGGTCCAGGGCTCCAACGGTGCGGGCGCCTTCCAGCGCAGATCACCCACCGGAGGCGCGGCAAACGGAATGCCTTTGTAGGAAAGCAGGCCGTCCTGCTCGACACCTTCAATCGTGCCTCCCGTAACCTCAACGGTTGTTGTCAGGGACGGCGAACTGCATGCTCCGGTCCAAAATGCCAGGACCAGCAGCGCTATAAAACAACTTGATCGTTTGAATAGCATTACTCCTCCTTGTGTTCAAATTCGTATCCATGAAACAGTGACTCATGATCAACTTTAACCGAGATACTCGAGGCCATACATGGGATTATCGAGATAAAGCGATCAGTAGCAGCATCACGGAATAAATAGCAGTATTGATTCCGGCCCACACGATCATGCCGATAAAAAATGCCGGCCGCTTTTTCTCATCATCCACCAATGAAACCGCCATCGCCCCCATTGAAGAGAACGGAGATACTGCCGCCCCCATGGCACCGACGGCGATAGCCGAAAACAAAAGCCCGGGATCCATACCCCCCGCGGCGACACCCGGCACAAGGGGGAAAAAAGTGGTGTTGACGACAAATCCACTTACAAAGAAGCTCATAATTCCAGAACATAAGGCGAACAGCGCCGGAGAGAATATATCGGAGACGTTGGATGATAAATAATCGGATATTATCCCCACGGTCCCCGATTCCGTAACAATGGATATCAACATACTCATTCCGCAAAGCGTCACCAGGGCGCTCCACGGCACACGCAGAAAGGCCTTTTTCTCATCCCCGACCCTTGACAATATGGATACAAGTGCAAAGAAAAAAGACACCAGGGCGATGTTGAGATTGTTTGCCAGTAAATCAACGACGGGATTTTCGGGGATGACAAAATGAAGCAGGGGAACCAGAACCATTACGCACAGGTACAGTGTTATGATTCCGAGTGTAATTTTTTGATCTCCTTCAAAAGGCTCCGGCCGGGCAATACCGTCGGCTTTAACACGATACCCCCTGAAAATAATGTAAGAAAAAATAAAGACAAGAGTAAAAACAATGAAGCCGTGGAAAAAAGTTTTGTTGGCAAAACTGTCGGCGGCCTCGGGAGAATACCCGGAAAGCTCCATCAGTTCCCGGATAAAGATTCCGATAGTGCTTATGGGTGTCGCCCCGGCATAGCTGATGCCGCAGATCGTGGATGTCGCTGCCAGGAAATAGTTCATTCCGGTAATTTTCGCAATGGACATTGCAGCGGGGATCAACAGCACAATCGCCCCGTCTCCCGCCCCTATTCCCGACAGTACAAATCCAAGCAGGTAGAGCATGACGGGAATAGCCCAGGGGATGGACCGGCAGGCATAAACGGCATGCAGGGCAATTTTTTCAAGGGATCCGTTCAATAAAGCAAAACTGTAAAAAAAAGTAACGGCAAACAGCATCAGAAACAGTTTGGTCGGCCACATGCCGATAATGAGGGACGGTTTCATTCCGAGAAAAAATGCGCCCAGCACATAGGCCGCGAATATGGCCCACAGACCTATATTGGTCCTTGTGACCGTCCCGAATATAATGACCGCCACGACTATAACGCTGCATATAAGTAATATAGTCATGAAATAACCTTTGTAATTTTAGTTTCCCCCACACATGACTTTTCCAGTACGTTCAATGCCGCGCGCAATACGGCGCGCGTAGCGAAAAACGGATATCCCGTCGATGCCGAACCGGCCGAGGTCGTGGGCATTCCGTTCACTTTCCGCTTCGTAGAGTGCCTCAAAACGCCGTTGTTCCTCCGGAGCGATGTCAATGAAATCAACACCGAGCCGCCGGCCTTCTGCCTCCCCCGCCGTTTCGGCCACCCTGATCTCTTCGGTCATGGCCGCCTCCCAAACGGGAATCGCCGCGTCCAGCACTGCACGGTTCGCATCCGACAGCGACAGCCAACAGCGCAGTCCCATGGCGCGTGCCGGGTAGGCGCCTCGCGGCACCTTCAAACGGGTATAATAGCTTGCGACCTCACCAAAATGCAGGGACTTCAGGGTATCGGCCGGCGCCACAACGCCGTCAAGAACCCCTTTGGCGAGAGCGGAGTAGACATCGCGCATAGGCATGCTCACCGCATCAGCGCCAAGGTCCTGCAATACGCGGAGAAGTTCCGTGGGAACCCGAATACGCAGCCCTTTCAGGTCTTCCAGAGATCGTACCGGACGATCGCGGGTCAACACGCCCGGAAGCGCGCCCCCCTGAACGGCAAGAATTTTCAAACCTTCAAGTTCCCGTGCATATTGCGGCGAAGCCTCAGCCAGGCAGCGATACAGGGCGACCTGCTGTTCATAGGTTTCAGCGCCGCCGTAAAAGCCGGTCTGAACGCGCAACAAATGCGCACCGCCGCGCACGTATATGGGGGTGATCAAACCGATGTCAGCAACACCATGCCGTATTTCCAGCAGGGACTGTTCAGAGGAGATAAGCGCGCCGGACCAGAGAGCGTTGATTTCCAAATTCCCCTCCGACTGCTCTTCCACCCACTGTATCCATGTCTTGTCGGCGCGGCTGAACGGGTGATTGGGGCTGTAGGGAGAGGCATAGGTCAAGATTCTTGTATTTTCCTGCGCCGCGGCAACACACGCAATGCAGCAACACAGCACAGCTATCCATATATGTTTCATGCCGGTCCCGCTTTCAAATAACAGTGACAGTCACCATAACCTCGAAATTCATACAGCAAATTACATGCATTAAAATTAAAGTTCCGAATTTCGAGGTTATGGTGACTGTCACTGTTTTTTTTCATTGTCCCAGAAGATCCGGCAGCCACATCACCGTCGCCGGCAGAAGAATAAGCAAAAGCAAGTGAACGAAATCGGCTGCAAGAAACGGCAGCACGCCCTTAAAGATTCGGCTCAGGGATACATCCTTTGCTATATCGTGAATAACAAACAGATTCATGCCGATGGGCGGGTGCACGAAGCCAATTTCCATGGCACGCACAAGAAAAATGCCGAACCAGATGGGCGACAGGCCGATACTTTGAACAATAGGCAGCAGAATGGGCGTAGTCAGCAGCATCAGTGCCAGGCCGTCCAGCACAGAACCGAGCACCAGGAGCAGTGCCGCCATCACAAGCAGCGTAATAATCCGGCTGTCACTGAAAGCGCCCAGGAGGTATGCCACCTGTTCCGCCAATCCCGTAAGGCTGATAAATACGGAAAAAATCAAGGCGCCCACCACCACCACGTAGATCATACCGCTGGTACGCAATGTTTCGCTCAGGGCATTGCGAAGCGCCGCCCGATTCAACCGCCTGCGCCAGGCGCAAAGCAGCAATGCGCCGACCGCGCCCACGGAGGCAGCCTCCGGCGGTGAAAACCATCCTACCGCAATGCCGCCGATTACCAGCAACACCAAAAGCCCGATATCGGCGATCCGCACCAGTGCGGCACGGCGTTCGGCCCAGGTTGCACTCGCCGTGGGCGGCGCCAATTGCGGCCTGACGCGACACAGGACAACAATCGCAGCACAGTACAACAGGGTTTGGGTAATCGCGGGTACGATGGCGGCGGTAAAAAGCCTGCCTATGGACTGCTCGGCTATGATGCCGAACACAATCAGCGCGGCGGAAGGCGGAACCATCTGCCCCAGAGTGCCTCCGGCGGCGATGGTCCCGGTGGCCAATGCGTCCGAATATCGTCGCCTTCGCATTTCCGGCAGCGCCACCAGGCCGATGGTCGCCGCCGTGGCAAGGCTCGAGCCGCTGATAGTGCCGAAACCGGCGCAACCGCCGATGGACGCCAGGGCCAACCCGCCCCGGCGATGACCGAACATGCGGGCCGCCGCATCAAAAAAATCCCGGCTGGCGTCGGCTGCAAAACATACGTGGGCCATGAGCAGAAAGAGCGGCAATACGCCCAGTTCATACCGCGACAGGGTTTCAAACAATATAACGCCGGATTTTATCAGTGCAGGCTCCAGACCCAGAATCAGTATCAGGCCGCCGATACCCACGGTCCCCAAAGCAACGCCGATAGGTACGCCCAGCGTCAAGGCTGCCAGCAGCACCAACACACCCGCCAGGCCGATAAGGGGAGAGCCGGTCATGATGATTGCCCCTCCCTCAAACGCCTGAAAAACTCGAAAGCCACGCCCAGTACCGACACGATGCATACAATCCGAAGAGGCGCAAGGGGGATATGAAGCACCTCGCTTTCTTCAAAACCACCCCGCAGATCCATTAATATCCAGATGCTGCCG
>JAFGTD010000083.1 GCA_016934295.1 Acidobacteriota bacterium | reverse complement strand
TAAAAACCGATTCCGATACCGACTCCGAGACCGACCCCCGAAAACTTACCCGGAGTCACAGATTGTTTAATCCGGCACCAGCCGGAGGTCAGGCTGACTCCTGGCTCCTGTTTTCTTACAGTGTGAACACCAACTTGTCCGCCTTTGCCCCTGCCATCACCAATCCCCTCTTTTATCCGAAAACGGCCCCAATCAGAATACTGCCGACTGCAGACTGCGGACTGCTGTATAAATTCTTGATTGCTGAGCCCGGACGAATTATCCTGTTTCCCTCTGTTGGGAAAATAATAAGCAATGGTCCACATATTAGAAGGGAGCTTTCATGAGCATCAAAGTGTTTCTGAACGAAGACGAAATTCCGAGGCAATGGTACAATCTGGCAGCCGATCTGCCCAGCCCGATGTTGCCTCCGCTGGGACCGGACGGGAATCCCGTTTCGCCCGATATGCTGGCGCCGGTTTTCCCGATGAACCTGATCGAGCAGGAGGTAAGCCAGGAGCGATGGATCGATATCCCTGCCGGAATTCTTGAAATTCTCTATCGCTGGAGGCCGGCTCCCCTTCATCGTGCCCGTTTCCTGGAAGAGGCGTTGGGTACACCGGCAAAAATATATTATAAAAATGAGAGCCTTTCGCCTGCCGGCAGCCACAAGCCCAATACCGCGGTTGCGCAGGCCTGGTACAACAAGCAGTTCGGCATTGAGAAAATCACGACTGAAACCGGAGCCGGTCAGTGGGGCAGCGCTCTTTCCTTTGCCTGTGCTTTGCTGGGGATGGAATGTAAAGTGTTCATGGTGCGGATCAGTTTCGATCAGAAACCCTTCCGCAAACTCATGATGCAGACATGGGGCGGCCGCTGCATCGCCAGCCCGAGTTCGGAAACCCAGGCGGGCAGGGATATCCTGGCAAAAATGCCCGATACTCCGGGAAGCCTGGGAATCGCCATCAGCGAAGCCGTTGAAGCGGCCGTGACGGATCAATCCGGTAAAACACGATATGCACTGGGCAGCGTGTTGAACCATGTGCTGCTCCATCAAACGATCATCGGGCTGGAAGCTAAAAAGCAGCTGGAAAAGATCGGGGAGAAGAAGGTGGATGTCGTCATCGGCTGCTGCGGCGGCGGCAGTAATTTCGCCGGTCTTGCATTTCCATTCATTGCGGACAAGATCAACGGGGCGGAAATCGACATCATCCCGGTGGAGCCGGTTTCCTGCCCGACATTGACGCGTGCGCCGTTTGCGTACGATCATGGCGACACCGCGAAGATGACTCCGCTCCTGCCTATGTACTCACTCGGGCATAACTTTATTCCCCCTCCAATCCACGCCGGTGGGTTACGATACCACGGTATGGCGCCGCTGGTGTCGCAGGCTGCCGTTGAAGGATTGATCCGGCCCATTGCACTGCCTCAGCTGGAGTGTTACGAAGCCGCGGTGATGTTTGCCAGAACCGAGGGAATCATAATCGCGCCGGAAACCAGTCATGCCGTAGCCTGTGTGATACAGGAAGCGAAAAAGGCAAAGGAGGAAGCCAAAGAAAAAACAATCCTGTTCAATCTCAGCGGACATGGTCTTCTGGATCTCAATGGATATGAAAAGTTCTTTGAAGGAGCGCTTACGAATTACGATCTGCCGGATGAAGAATTGAAAAAATCTCTGGAATCCATCCGGGATTATCCCGAGGCTCCACAGAACCGGACCGGTAAATGGTAGAGAACTAATGAACGATCCGGCTGCCGTTTTTGCCGGATCGTTCGTTTGCTTTAAGAGAGACAATGGCCAAATCACAGTGTGATGCTTTCGACGACCTGGAGGGGTACTGCAGGATTCTCGGGCATCATCTTCGCTTTTCCTACTGCCGTTCATGCCAGGAAGGATTCCCTTGTTTCAAGATCCTCGACTGCTGGTTTGAAAAATTCGATGTTCGAAAGTTCGTTGAAGAAAATTTTACCGCTGCGGAAATAGAGCAATTCCTCCGGCCGCCGAAACCCAAAATGCAGACACTGATGACGCTTATTCAACAGGCGCAAAAAAGGATGAAGGATAGATAACCGGAATAAAAGGCAGGTATTTAAATGTAGGGGCGAACACAAGGTTCGCCCCTACTTTTTTGGGGAGGTGTTGCCGATCCTCGCCGTTTACAACCCCTTGGTAAAGGTTATGACAATGGTATTGCCTTCCGGTCTGTTGCACGCGTCAACCTCGAACAGATACCGGCCGGTTACAAAAAACACCTTGTTGGGAAACGCGAATGTGACCTCCGGTCCCAGCGCCGTGGCGTGATCTTTCCCATCCCCTGAATCGTCGTCGCTGGCTGCGGTTGTCGCCATCTGGTGGTATCCTGCCAGGCCCAATTCCATGGTCTTCGTAACGCTTTTGCTGATGCCCCAGTCCACGGTCCAGTACTGGCCGGGCGTAACTTCCGTGATGTCCTGTTCCTGGTTGAATTCGTAACGGTTGAGAGCGGATATCGACCACGTTTTCCCCGCGTCGGGATAATATGTAATGCCTCCTGTCAGCATCTGGGTCCAGAAGCCCTTGCCCGGTGCAACCATGTCGGAAGGGCTGAAATCACCCGACGGCGCCCAGAATCCATAGCCGATGGCCGCGTCGAATTTCTGCTCATGCCAGGAAATTGTGATCGGTTCGACGAAGATGTCTGACAGGCTGAAATCCCTTTCGCTGTATCCCATGAAATCAAGATCCTGGTAGGCGAACGGTACGATGATGTCCATGCCGTAGAAGCCGCCCAGGATCTGCTTGTTGGTGATCCAAACCAGACGGGGGACCTGGACATAGGCCATAAGGTCGAATTCCGGCGGCCCTTCGGGAAATTCATCGGCAAAGTAGATATAGTTATAGTCCCTGAAATAGAGGCCGGGCGGCGGCAGTTGGGGCCCCTTGATGCCTTCCGCTCCGGCAGGGTAATGCGTTTGCGCTTGTGCGAGGCCTGACAGCGCCATGAATGCGCAGAGTAAAAGAATTATGGTTGTTCTAATTTTCATGTTCATCTCCTAAAATTGTAATGAATTCATCTGCTGCCGGTCCGTAGGCATCCGGTTGCAATAAGCCATTGCCGCTACGGAGGCATCGCAGGGAATGCACAAGACCGATATGCCGATGCTTCGACCTTTCGACTGCGATTGCAATCGCAGTTCATTATGCTTTTTGTTAGCAATCCGTGTAATTTCGCAGGTAAAATAGCACAAATACCGCCGAAATCTTCACAATAAAAACAGTCGGGGGTTCGACTTCGCTCACCCCAGGCAGTCTGCAATTGGCAGTCTGCTGTGCTCCAATTGGGGTTCGGGATCCGATAAAAAGGCGCTGGAAGATTGTAGGGGCGAACCTTCCGGCTTCGCTCTAGCCGAAGCAAAGCTTCGGCCGAGCTACGCCGGACAAGTTGTGTTCGCCCTGTAAAAAAACCGTTGCATGTTGAACGTTTACACGTTGCACGTTAATAACAAAAAGATCGTTGAATGTTCAAACATAAGATATATATAAAGAAGTGATCCCTTATGGCCGGCAAGACAGGTTTTAATACCGTGCTCCGGGCGATTTAAAATGATTCCATAATGCGGGCTGAAAAATCTCCGCTGATCGGCGTCAAACGGTACCGGTATGAAATAGGCTGATTGCCGTCTATTCTGTATTCGGAAAGCGGGAATGCCCGTCCGGACCAGCTGTCCACGCCGCCCACGCCCATCTGTTTCAGGTCCAGGTTCAGATAGATGTGCGGATCCCGGTCCAGTTTGAAGGCATATTTCGCTTCTTCAATCCGGTTCTTCGGATAGTGATAGGCGCCGACACTCAGCAGAGGATCTCCGACCGCCAGCAGGCCGATGCCGTCCTTGTCGGTCAGCGCAACCCAGCGCACCTCCGCCTTATTGCTGTTTTCCTGGGGTTCCGAGAATTCGTTCCATTCTTTGTCGACCGTAGACCGGTAGACTCCTACCTTTTCGTAATTCCTGTCGATGTAGGTCGGCGCCGGTCCGCGCCCGTACCATTCGATGTTTTCCAGCCCCGGGGACAAAATCAGTTCCGTCCCGAAACGGGGCATCATGGGGATATTTTCTTTATCGGGCGCATAGGAACACTCAACGATGATGTCTCCATTGCCGTAGACGATGTATCGCATTTCGTATTCGGCGCCGGCCTCGTCCAGTATGCCGCGAACCGTAATGCGGGCGCTGTTTTCGTCTATCTCCTGTACGACGGCCCCACCTGTTTTCCATGCGTCTCCCTGATCGCGCCAGATCGTGTAATCCAGGGAAGGGTCCTTTTTAACCTGAAAGGACAGGGATCCCCAGGCGCCCCTGTCGTTGTCCGTCATGGCACGCCAGAAGTCCGGACGTGGCCCGCGGTCGAGCAGCCTTATTCCTTTATAGAAATAGTCTGCTATCAGGCCGGAATGAGAGTCGAAAGTCATGGTGAAGTCGCGGCCGTAAAATTCCACCTTGCCGTTTTCGCTGTAAATGACGAGACGATTATCAACCGCCGGCGCTTTCGGTCCCGGCGCGTATACGGGAAGCTTGAATTGGTCCCACGCGATTTCGTGGCCCTTTTCCGCCCAGGGAGTGCGATTCTTTAACACGAAACTCAGGTTGAGCCAGTATTCCATTCCGGGCTCGGGATCGATATCCGGCATCGGGATTTTGAACTCCTTTGTCTGATGCGGTTCGATATCCAGATCCGGCAATGTGCCGTCGGCAATCGTTTTGTCTCCTGCTTTCACCTCCCACCGGCATTCGGCGATTTCGGCATTGATGAAATCGTGCCGGTTCTTTATTTCGACAAGACCGGACTTCAGATCGACGGCTGTCGCATGCAGATAGCTGTAAACATACTTGATTGCCCATAATCCGCCATGGATATCCCGATCCGCGCCTACCAGGCCGTTCATGCAGAAATTGTCGTCATGGTAGATCCCGGCTTTGTCTTCCCACCACCCGCCGTAGGCGATGAATGTGTCTTTACCGGAAGTTTCCCTATATTCTTCCGGAACCGGCTGCCGGATTCCCTGGTCGGCCCAGTCCCAGACAAAGGCGCCGATGGTATTGGTTCCCGAATAGAAAAAGTCCCAGTACTCTTTGAGGGCGCCGTTGCTGTTGCCCATCGCATGGGTATACTCTACAAGCATATATGGTTTGTCGGGACGGGCGGCCGCACGTTTGACGGCTTCTTCCGGTGTGGGATACATCCAGGAACTGATATCCGTGTGCGATGCGTCGTAGCGGCTGTTTCCTTCATAATGAAAAGGCCGGGAAATATCGCGCTTCTTGGACCAGTCGTAAACGGCCGCAGCATTGGGGCCGTCGCCCAGTTCGTTGCCCAGAGACCAGATGATGACGGACGGGTGGTTTTTGTCGCGCTCCACCATGCGCTCGAACCGATCCAGATAAATAGGCTCCCATGCAGGATCGTTGGTCAGCCGGTTTCTGTTGTTGAGCCCGTAGGCGTGGGTTTCGAGGTTTGCTTCATCGATTACGTACAATCCATACCTGTCGCACAAGGCGTACCATTCGGGAGCGTTCGGGTAGTGTGAAGTCCGGACCGCATTCACATTGAACTGCTTCATCAGTTTGATGTCCCGGATCATTGCTTCATGGCTGATTGTGTGCCCCGTATCCGGATCATGCTCGTGGCGGTTAACGCCCTTGAGCAGCACCCGTTGTCCGTTTACCAGGAGAACGGAATCCCGTATCTCGATTTCACGAAATCCGATATCGGCGGGGATGATTTCCAGCGGCCTGCCTTCGGGATCGTTCAACGTCAGAAGAAGCTTGTAGAGCTGGGGCGTTTCCGCAGACCACTTTTTGACATCCTGTACGGGAATAAGATATTCGATTATTCCTTCCGATATATCAGCGGGGAATTTCCAGTTCTGTTGGGATATCGCAGGTTCCCCGGAGGGATCCAGTAGATCCATAGTTATAGATCCGCTGTTAAGCTTTCCCCGATAATTGACAATTTCAGCCTGAACCTTAAGTGTGGCGTTTCGATAATCGGCGTCCAGGTCGGTTTGGACCTCGAAATCGAGAATATGCTGTTCGGGGGCGCTCCAGGCATAGACATCCCGAAAAATGCCGCTCAGATGAAACATGTCCTGGTTCTCGACGAAGGAGCCGTCGCTGAAACGGTACACTTCCACGGCAATCAGATTTTTGCCCGGCTTGATATGCCGGGTAATGTTGAATTCGGCATCGGTGCGGCTGTCTTCGTTATAGCCGATTTTCTGTCCGTTTACCCATAAATAGAACGCGGAGTCGACGCCGTCAAAATGAAGGAATACCTGCCTCCCGTCCCAGTTTTTCGGTACTTCGAATTCGGTGCGATACGATCCGACGGAATTTTTTTCTTTCGGAACCACGGGCGGTCCTGCGGTATTCATGGGGAAGGGATAGCGGGAGTTGGTATATATGGGGATGTCGCACCCCTGAAGCTGGTAGTTGGAGGGTACCGGAATCGTCCGCCATCGGCTGTCGTCGTAATCCTGCTTATAAAAATCCACCGGTCGTTTTGCCGAGCTTTCAGAACATTGAAATTTCCACGATCCGTTCAGGGACCGGAACCACGGCGATTGCGACCGGTCGCCCTTCATTGCCTGTTCCGCGGATTTGTATACCATCATCGTGGCATGAGGTTTCTCCACATTGACCTTGAATATCGGCACATTGTCCCATTCCGGCCGCTCCTGTGCCGGTATGGCCAAAGCGAAAAATGCAACAAGAAGTGCGGAAATTTTATAGCGCATCGAGCCCTCACAATCTATTGCGTACAGGCGACGCATAATGTCTTGAATTTGGTTTATCGCAACTGGGCGGGATTATAACTCTACTACGTTGCACGTTGCACGTTAAACGTTGCACGTTAAAACCAACTGCATCGTTGAACGTTCCGGAATTACACGGTTCCAAATTATGAAACGGCAGGCAGATTAATTACGCCAATGTCGGCCGCGAGAGCGGCGTATCTCCGAATACGGTGCGGAGCTATTACCAGATTCTCAAGGACACACTGCTCGGCTTTGAGATGCCTGCCTGGAGGAAGAAACAGAAAAGACGGCTGGTTGAAGCCGCCAAATTCTATTTGTTTGATATTGGTGTGGCGAATTATTTGAATCCTGAGGGGCACCGGGTAGAACCGGGATCCGACTCCTACGGCCGCGCCTTCGAGCATTTCATTATTAACGAGATCCGGGCATATCTTTCATATAGACAACTGGATACTCCGCTCTGCTACTGGAGAACCAGTTCCGGTTTCGAGGTTGACCTTGTTGTGGGGGATATGAATCTTGCCGTAGAGATCAAATCCACAAAAGAGATTAGAAGAGGCGATCTGAAAGGGCTCAGGGCCCTTGCCGAGGAACACCGAATTGGGAGGTCTTTTGTAGTCAGCCGTGATAAACAGCGGAGAAAAACCGCAGATGGCATTGAGATGATCCACTGGCCGGAGTTCTGTTCCCGGCTGTGGCAGGGCGATTTCCTGAAATAGGGATAATCGGATCCGGCTGTTATTGAGGTGAATGGCAAATCATCCATCCTGAATTTTATGAATCCAAAATCCAGAACTGGTCATCTTCGAATTTAAACCTGAAACCTGGAGCTTGCGAACGGAACCTGCAAACTTGCGAACCTGTTAACCTGAAACCAGTATTCCCATTCATCCACCACCTGATCAACAACCACAAGCAAGGTTTTTGACTTTCGACCTTGGAACTTCGACTTTCGACGATAGTTTTAACGTGCAACGAAGCTTTTTGCTTTTAAACTTCAACGTTCGAGAATGTAACGATGCTTTAATTTCTTTATATAACCAATTAACCTATCCCGGAATCATTCGTGTGATTTTTAAAATGTGCAATTTCTAATGTCAAAAGGCCGCTGTCTAAGGCGGCCTTTTGTTAAAAACCTCCATGCTCTCAGTCAGTATGTGATGGTTCCTTCGCCCGTGTATGTAAGCACCCAGCTTACTGTGCCCTCAGGCCCCGGAACATATTCTATGGAAGATATGTTTAAAGTAAATGAACCTGTGGCTCCCTCAAAATGTCCTGTGCCACCTGTAAATTCAACTATCCCTACGCCCTGGTCTTTCCAAAAAAGTTGATCGCCGTTGGCCGCGTATAAGATCCCAAATCCATAATTCGGGGCAACATATTTACCCACGCTTACGAATTTTCCATGGCCTGTGCCCACTCCCGAATCTATACACGTCCACGGCATATTGCCGCCAATGTCCAGAAAGGTCATCTGACCTGCAATCTGATACGGCCGTTCCACCGGTTGATTTGCGTTTACTGCGGGAAGCAAAGTAAATCCAATAAATGTAAAACTCAACACCACATACAATAATAATTTAACCGGAAATATTTTTGAGATTCTCATAGTCACCTCCTGGGATTATTTGTTTCTATTTAATTAATGCGGGAAATTGGAGCTGGAAGGGTAATCGAGATCACTATAGAATCCAGCTGAGATTGATGCTGGTGAATGATCAGGATCCCTGTTTAGTATAATAATATCCAGTATTGTTTCTAATTCAAAATCAAGCAATTTGACAAAACTAATTGTATAATTTGTGCAATTTCCTGGTTTTTTCGCACAATAAAAGGGGGGCTTGTTGCAATCTTCTCCGAAAGAAATTACCCGTCTCCTCAACTCGTGGCGACTTGGCGATCAGACAGCGCTGAATACCCTTATGCCGCTCGTTTATGATGAGCTGCACCGGATAGCCCACCGCTACATGCTCAGAGAACGTGCTGGCTGCACTTTGCAGACGACGGCTCTTGTCAACGAAGCCTACCTTCGGCTGGTCGATATCAAGGAAGTTGAATGGAGAGACAAGGCTCATTTTCTAGCTATTTCAGCTAAGCTGATGCGCCAGATTCTCGTTGATATCGCCCGTTCGCGAAGCTATAGAAAGCGTGGCGGTAATGCAACAAAGGTATCACTCGATAAAGCCCTGCTCATTCCAGCCAACCATAATTTACTGGAAATCGATGAGGCGCTGAGCGCGTTTTCAAAGGTTGATCCCAGAAAAGTCGAGGTTGTGGAACTGCGTTTTTATGGGGGGCTGAGTGTCAAGGAGACAGCCGAGGTATTGAAAGTCTCCACTGAAACGGTGAAGCGGGACTGGAGACTGGCAAAGGTTTGGCTGTTGCGCCATTTGAAGGGTCATGAAAAAGAAAAAATCTAAGCGTTGGAATCAGATCGAAAAACTTTATAACTCAGTTCTCAATCTTGAGACGAGCCGGCGTGAATCATTTCTTAGCAGCGCCTGCAGGGGAGATGAATCTCTTCGGAAGGAAGTCGAGCAGTTGCTGGAATACCGGAAAGAGGCTGAACATTTTATCGAAACTCCCGCTATCGAAATTCTGGGCCAAGAAATTGCTGCGGATCCAAAGCCGTGGAAGAAATCAAATACCATGGTCGGCAAGAAAGTGACGCATTACCACATCACTGAAAAGATCGGCAGCGGGGGCATGGGTGTCGTTTACAAAGCCAAGGACAATAAATTGAACCGCTTCGTAGCGTTAAAATTCTTACCCGAAGAATTAATGCAGGATAAGGTTTTACGGCAACGTTTGCGGCGTGAAGCACAAGCTACTTCAGCCTTGAATCATCCCAATATATGTACCATTTATGACATCGACGAATCTGAAGGACGGACTTTTATCGCAATGGAACTGCTGGAAGGGCAAACGCTTAAGCAACTCATGGAAAAGAGCCGCCTCAAAACTGAAGAAATATCAGATATTGCCGTCCAGATCTTGAATGCCCTGGTTGCAGCGCAGGCCAAGAGCATCATTCATCGAGATATAAAGCCAGCCAATATTTTTATTACTCAGGGAGGACAGGTCAAAATCCTTGATTTCGGACTGGCTAAACTCGCTGATTCGCAGCTGGAATCTGTAGCTACTACACTCAGTAACGGACAATATCTAACAAATCCAGGAAGTGCAGTGGGAACAATTGCTTACATGTCACCTGAGCAAGCAAGAGGAGAGGAGCTTGACGGACGTTCCGATCTGTTTTCTTTCGGTGTGGTTCTTTATGAAATGGCCACCGGCCGGCCGGCCTTTACGGGCAACACTACTGCTGTTATTTTTAATGCAATTCTTACCAAGACGCCTCTATCACCAGCTATTTTAAACCCCAATATACCCAATGGATTGGATCATATTATTAACAAAACAATGGAAAAGGACCGAAAAATACGCTATCAGAGCGCTTCCGATCTGCTTACAGATCTGAATCGGTTGTCGATTGGTGGGGATTCAGATCGAATAGCGGTGTCTTCAATATCGGAACCTTCCGGAATTAAATCCTTGGCAGTTATTCCATTCGCAAACATGAGCAGCGACAAGGAGCAGGAATATTTCGGTGACGGATTGGCGGAAGAAATCATCAATGCACTGACACGACTGCCGGATCTGCGTGTTGCGGCGCGCACCTCGTCTTTTTCGTTCCGCGATGAGAAGGTGGATGTGCGTGAAATCGGGGCCAAACTGAATGTGGAGAATATCCTGGAAGGAAGCGTTCGCAAGTCGGGCAATCGTATTCGAGTGACCACGCAGCTCATAAGTGTCAGCAACGGATATCATCTTTGGTCGGAGCGCTACGACCGTGAGATGACCGATATATTTGATATCCAGGACGAGATCTGCCGGGCAATCGTCGAAAAACTGCGTATCCAGTTGACCGCCGGTCATCAATTGGTAAAGCGACACACGGAGAACCTGGAGGCTTATAACCTTTGCCTGAAAGCTTCCTACCACCTCTCCAAGGGCGTGCCGGAAAGCGTGGCGAAAAGCAGGGAGTACTACGAACAGGCTATTGCACTTGACCCGAAATATGCCTTAGCCTGGTATGGCTTGGCCTATTTTTACTACATCCTGGGCTTTTTGGGATACATGCCGACGAAGGCAGCGTATGCGGAATCCAACCGGGCGGCGGAAAAAATCTTGGAACTCGATGAAACACTGCCGGAAGCCTATGCCCTGATCGGGATGTTTAGAGCAAGCAACTATCAATGGAAAGAAGCCGAGCTTGAATTTCACCATGCATTGGAGCTCAATCCGAAGTCAGAAGGCGCATGGGTATTATACGACTATTATTGCCTTGTGCCGCTGGGTCGCCTGGATGAAGCTGTCGCAGCGTCCGAAAAAGCGGCAGAGTTGGATCCTCTATCCCCTTTCCTGCAGTGGCGTCTCGGATACAGATATTACCTGGCCCGACAGTGGGACCGGGCTATCAAGCAGTGCTGCAACGCGCTGGAGCTTGATCCTACCTACATTTTTGCTCATTGCCACCTCGGACTTTCCCATTTACAGAAGGGAGAACATGACGAAGCGATCCGAACAATTGAAACGGCGGTTCAGCTTGCGGGAAGGGGGCCTTTTCTCCTAGGAGCCCTGGGTGCAATATACGCAAAAGCCGGCCGAATTGAAGAAGCTAGGAAAATATTGATGGAATTAGAGGACCTTAACCAAAAAACTTACGTGCAGCCTTCAAGCTTTCCCTGGATCTGCTCCGAACTCGGAGAAATGGATAAAGCGTTTGACTGGTGGGAAAAGGCAGTCGACGAACACGAAGGATTGATTATCCACTTCCATCTTGATCCTACGTATGATTTGCTTCACGCCCACCCGCGCTATCCCGCAATACTACGCAGAATGAAACTGGATCCTTGATTTTAGCAGCACCTCGAGACACCTATTACGGGTTAAAAGCGCATCCTGAATTCACCCGTGATCTGGCGCCTGAGGATGTCACCGTACACGTGGTTCTGTACTAGCCTATTAGCCAGGTTGGATATCCTTAACATGGCTGTGTATTTCCAGCCCTCGCCCCAGCGCACTCCACCAGTGATGTTGATGACCTTGTATGCCTTGGTTGAGCCGCTGAAAAGTGCGCTAAGGATGTCATTCCAGTATGCTTTGTCTGCATATATAAAAGAAACATTGCCGAAATATCGCGAGTAATTATAATCCGCCGCAGCGTTGAAACGATGGTTTGGCGGAAGGTTGATGCTAAAAACGTCAAATTCCTCAGATTCCGGGCGTGCCTGCCAGGAATAGTTGGTATATCCGGTAATATTTCGGTTAAAACGAATCTCTGTGCTTAGCTCTATTCCTTTGTTTCTAACCTCGCCCCGGTTCGCCGTTTTATAGACGGATGGCAGACCCAATCCGGGTCCAAATGCATTGGCCGCGATCAGTGCATCCAGCACCTCCAGCGGCAGCGGCCATCCTGGAGGCGGATTCTGCGATGTATAGGATTCCGTCTGCGGCCAGTAAAAATCCCCTTCACTGTCGTTGATGTAAAATGCTGCGCCGACATTGATACGATTCTTTACCATAAATACCGTATAGCCAATCTCATATGCATCGAGCGACTGTTTTTCGAGATCCCCGTTACCGCAGAAACAGAACGGAAAATTGAAAAAATTACCGGAGAGATCCGGATCGATCGATCCCAGGTCGAAACGGGTCATAATATAAGAATTCGTGTGGGTCCAATAAACAGAGGGTGCAAGATATGCTCGGTTGTATGAGAAGCGAAAGGCTTGGGTCTTCACCGGTTTTATCATAAACATTGTACGGGGCGAGACAACCGCGCCCTTAAGGCTGTTGAATTTATCGATTCGTACACCGACGATCCACTTGAAGTGGTTTGAAATTAGGATTTCGTCCTGGAGATATGCGCTGCCCTCGGTGCGGTTTGGGGCTTCGGGGGCGAAGGAAAGATCTTTGAATTGAGTGTGGCGCAAGCTGCCGCCATAACTGATCAATTGCTTGCTTCCGGCGGTGTTGCTATCGCCGAATTCCAAGTGGTACGCGAGTGATTTGCCATCCCAGCGTCCAGCTTGACCATTTGCGTCGGTCACTAACAGATAATTACCGTCAAAAGAAATGGAATTGAGATACCCTGTGATTCCTAAAGCACCATGGTTATAATTTAT
>JAFGTD010000082.1 GCA_016934295.1 Acidobacteriota bacterium | reverse complement strand
GCTGATCCCGTCGCTGACAATGTCGACCGGATGGATTCCCGCATCCAGGGCATTCCGTACGGTCGCCGCCGCTCCTGCCGCATCGCCTGTCAGGATTGCCTCCTGTAAAGCAGATAAGTCGTGCATGCTATCTCCCTGCTGTATTTTCGTTCAGGTAAATGTCCGGTAATCGGGCAGTGCCGATCTTCTTTCCGGGCACCATACAGTATATTATGGATTTCCGGCTTATGGAAATGGCCGCTTGATAGTTCTCATCGTTCAATGCTGTTTTTAATGCAAAGGTTAGTCTAAAATCTTGACGGTGATTATTCCGGATTAAAGAAGCAATAATCGGGCAGATGATATGTATTTGACGATACCGGCCGGATCCCTTGAACTTGAATCGCATTTGCGGGAGCCTGAAAATGAACCTGAAGGAGGATTGATACTCTGTCATCCTCATCCCGTTTACGGTGGGACGATGGATAATCGGGTCATTTACCGTGCGGCAAAAGTTGCAGCCAGGGCCGGATTTGCCGCTCTCAGGTTTAATTTCCGAGGTGTCGGGAAAAGCACGGGGCAGTACGATCAGGGTCTCGGGGAAAAAGGGGATGTCGCCGCGGCTTTAAACTGGATGGAGGGAAGGTATCCGGGGAAACCGCTGGCCGTATTGGGATATTCCTTCGGAGCCTGGGTGGGACTGCAGGTTGGATGCCTGGATCCGCGGGTCCGGGCTGTTGCGGGAATCGGATTGCCTCTCGATCTTTACAATTTCGACTTTCTGGTCGATTATCCGAATCCTTCGCTTTATATTTTCGGGACACAGGATGAATTCTGCTCGCCGATGAACCTGGTGAACTTGATACGCCGGTTGCCGTTTGCTTCAAAAGTGCACCGCATTCAGGGCGCGGATCATTTCTTTTCCGAACAGGTTGAGGAAGTGGAGGACTTAATCGAACAATTTTTCAGGGGACTGTTCCCTGATCAGGCTATGTCATGAAAAAAGTCTTACTTGCGACCATTCTACTGATCGCGACAGGATATGCACAATCGACGGATGAGGAGCTTCCCTTAAATGAGGAGCCCCACTTCGAACAGATAAGCGACCATTGCTATTTGCTGCATATAGAAGAGAATGGAGAGAATATTGCCGTAGTGGCTACGGAGCAGGGCACCCTGTTGTTCGATCCGCCTCCGGAACCGGATCTGTCCATTCTTATGGAATGTTTGAAGAATCTGAATGCGGGACCGGTACGATGGATGATTAATACAGGCAATTATTTCATCCAAACCGCCGGTGTTGAATATTTTTCCGGTCGAGAGGCCGTATTGCTGGCTGGATTCCGCCAGTATGCCCAGAAGGCGAATGGAGAGATGCCTGCCGCCGAACCTGTTGTCGAACCCGGATCGGATTTTAACGAGGATACGGATACGGTTGGGGCCCCATTATCCGGTTGGGCGGACATCAGGCCGGCATACTCCGAAACTATACAGAGGGAATCCCTTGTTTTTCCGCGATTTGTTTTTAAAAGCCGGATGTACCTGTATCCGGAGGACCTGGAGATTCAGATCCGGGCATTGCCGCACGAAGCCAGAACAGAAGCGGACATTTTTGCGTATGTTCCGGATGAAAAAGTACTTTTTACGGGAAGGCTTTTTGAACCCTCATACTATCCCGATATTGATGTGTTGGGGGGCGGCAGCGCGCTCAAGTGGATCGATGCCCTGGAACAGGTCATCGATTCCATTCCCCTCCTGATATCCGCAATTCCTCCGGAAGAACCTGAAGAGGATGAAGAAGGTGAAGAAAATGAGGGAGAGATAGTAGAAGAAGAAGTTAAGGAAATGGATGAATTGGTGGATGAGGGGATCAAGGGGGATGAAATCCTCGAGGAAGAAGAGGAGGAAATAACCCTGGAAGAAATGATTACAGTAATTTCCGCCCGGGGTGAAGTGTCGAATTTATTGATGATGAAGGAGCTGTTCGATACCGCCAGCAGCCTCCGGAACGGCATTTCAAGAGCTGTCAGATCCGGGCGATCCTGTGAGGAATACCTCGACTCGCCGGATTCCTATCCCTATCAGACCTACGGCAATTTCTATCCGTATGCCACCCAGCTCTGCAGGGAAATTCTGCTGGAAACAGGAGTCAGGAGTCAGTAGCAAGAAGTCAGTAGTCAGCCCGGCCTCCGGCAACTCCGGACCGCGTCCGGCGAAGCTTGGCCGAATCTTCGATTCGGCTAAGCGAAGCCGGATTGAATATTCTGTGACTTCGGATGAGTTTTCGGAGTCGAAATCGGAATCGGTTTTAAAAGCTCGATCCCGATAGCGATTCGGACCCCGACGCCGATGGATTCCCGGCCCGGCTTTTCGCTTCGAAAAGAGTTACAGGCCGGAAGCCAGCAGCAAGAAGAACGTTTAAACGTTCAACGTCGCACGTTCAACGTCACACGTTCAACGTTCGAACGTTCTCACGACTTCTATTTAAGCTGTAATTCCGCAACTACCGGGGCGTGATCGCTGGTCCCCAACTCCGCTAATACTTTACATTCGGGAATACGATCGACCAGGGAGGCGCTTGCCAGCAAGTAATCCAGCCGCCAGCCGATATTTTTCCGGCGCATCTGGCGCCACGGCGGCCACCAGGTAAAGAGACTGTCGTTATCGGGATCCAGCTTTCGTCCTATATCGATCAATCCGCCCTCCGATAATACACGTTCATAAAGCTCCCGCTCGTCGGGACGCTGGCCGATGGCATTCGGTTTGCGTTCTTTCGGATGCACATCCTGGTCTGTTCGGGTGACGTTCATATCCCCGCATAGAACCAGGTCCCGTCCACTGAGACGGCATTGTGTCGCGTAATTCTGCATCGCTTTTAGAAAATTCAGCTTGGCCTCATAATCCTTGCCGCCGTTGGGCACATAGACCGATCCTACGACAAAATTGCCTGCCTGCGCGGTGACGATTCGGGTTTCAAAGTCGAAGTCGGGGTGGCTGTAAACGGGTTCATCCTGAAACAGGCCTTTTCGAATCAGCAGTCCGACACCGGAATAGGCCCTCTCCCCGTGCCAGTAGCACCGGTAGCCTTCCATTTCGGAAAGAGGTTCCGGTACCTGTTCGCGTTTCGCCTTCAGTTCCTGCAGGCATAGTATGTCCGGCCGGTCCTTTTCGATCCACTCGAGGACCTGCTCCTGCCGGGCGCGAATGCCGTTTACGTTCCAGGTCGCTATCTTCACGATTACCCCTGATTTAGGGAATAAGAATTTATTTCAAATCCGAGGCCAATAGCCGAATCACTATTTATGACCTGCGTTTCTATGCGGATTCTTCATTATATTGGGTTGACATTTTTTCTTCCAGTGTCCCATTCGTATTTTACGGGAAACGGGAAACGGGAAACGGGAAACGGTTATTTGTATATCCTCGGCACCCGCGATGCGATTCCGCACAGAATTTCATACGGGATCGTTCCCGCGGTCTCCGCCCACACATCTGCGGTTACGCTGCAGTTGGTCGATGTCCCCAACAGGATCACCTCGTCGCCCTGCTGCACATCCGGCCGGTCGGTCAGGTCTACGGCGATCATATCCATGGAAACCATTCCGATAACTTCTGCCCACCCGTCCCGGATAATGACCCGGCACTTACCGGAAAGCTTTCGGGAAAATCCATCGGCATATCCAATCGGAAGTGTGGCGTACCTGGTATCACGGGACGCCGTGAACAGCCTGGTATAGCCGATCGATTCGCCTGCGTTTATTTGACGCACGGGACCGACCTTCGTTTTAAGGGAAAGGACCGGGCGGAGTTTCACCGGAGATCTGTCCCTGTCGGGCGCATATCCGTAAAGAGCGATCCCGGTTCTGGATCCCCATTGCCGGAATGTTTCATGGTAGAGAAGGCCTGCACTATTGGCGAAGTGAATTTCTCCCGGATTCATACCGGCCTCATGAAATTCAGCCAGGGCGCGTTCAAAGCGGCGTTTCTGCTCCAGGGTATAAGCGGGATCCCGTTCATCGGCGCTGGACAGGTGGGAAAAGACGCCTTGAAGGGAAATGTGTTTTGATTGTTTCAATGAGTTCAGAAGCGATTTCAGGGAATCCCATCGTATTCCCAGGCGCCCCATGCCGGTGTCCACCTTGATATGTACCGGAGCGGAAACAGCCTTGCTTCCGGCTGCGATGTCGAGGCGGTCGATGTTTTCACCGGAATCCGTTGCGAGTATGAGTCGATGTTCCAGAGCCAGGGATTCCTGCCCCTGCCATGTTGTCGACAGAACAAGGATATCCTGAAATATCCCGGCCTGACGCAGGGCTACACCTTCTTCGACAATGCCGACCGAAAACATCTTTACGCCTGCATCCGCCAGTGTGCGGGTTACCTGAACTGCGCCGTGGCCGTAACCATCGGCCTTAACAACGGGAATGATTCTAGGCCACTTGGCCGGTGCATTTAGTGCGCTTTCAGAAGCGGAAGGGGAGTGAAGGGAGCAGAGTTTCCGGCAATTGTCTTTTAAAGCCTGAAGATCGATCTCGGCCCATGTTGGGCGCCCAATCTGCGGCGAAGGGTCATCGCGATTATTTTTGGTCACGTTTTCGATGTCCGTGTGATTATCCATTAATTTCTAACATCATGTTGGAATCCATCACTTCTAGGGGCTTGTTAAAAGGGCGAACACAAGGTTCGCCCCTACAACTTTTTTACGGTCTTAACATTAACTGCCTACTGCTAACTGTTTTCAATCTGCAATTTTCAATCTTTAATCCGTTTCCTGGTACAGGCTGTCGAACCGGGTGAACTGTTTACTAAACGCAAGCTGGATGGATCCTACAGGACCGTTTCTCTGTTTGCCTATAATCAGTTCGGCCAGCCCGCTGTTTTCCTCCGTGGGATTGACCATTTCTTCCCGGTAAATGAACATGACGACATCTGCATCCTGTTCGATGGATCCGGATTCCCTCAGGTCGGACAGTTGAGGTTTCCTGTGTTCCCCGGTTCTAGATTCGATGGCGCGGCTGAGCTGGGATACGGCAATGACAGGGATATTCAGTTCTTTGGCGATACCCTTCAATCCTCTGGAAATCTGCGAGATTTCCTGGGTCCTGTTTTCATAGCGTGGGCCGGATCCAGACATCAACTGAAGATAATCCACAATTATGAGGTCCAGCCCGTGCTCCATACTGAGACGGCGTGATTTTGAACGCAGCTCGGAAACCGTTGCGCTGGCCGTATCGTCGATAAATATTTTCGTTTCGGAAAGATCGCCGGAAGCGCGGCTCAGGTTATTCCAGTCTTCCTTGTTTAAAAATCCTGTGTTGATTCTGTGGGCATCGATGCGGGCTTCGCTGCAGAGAAGTCTTTTTACCAGCTGCTCCTTGCTCATTTCGAGGCTGAAAATACCCACGGTTTTATGCTGTCTTATTGCGATATGTTCCGCAACGTTGAGGCAGAGACTGGTTTTTCCGAGACCGGGGCGTGCCGCGACAATGATGAGGTCGGAGGGATGCAGCCCGGCAAGCATGCGGTCGAGATCGGTAAATCCCGTTTCCAGGCCTGTAACGGGAGCCTTTCTGTTGGATAATTCCTCGATTTCTTTAAAAACTTCGCTGACGATGGGAACGATTGGAATAAAACCCGTACGAAACTGCTGGTTGGCGATGTCAAATACCGCCCTCTCAATATGCTGCAATATTTCCTGTGCCGATTCTTCGTCCTGATAGCTGCGTGCCATCGTTTCGTTGGAAATTTGTATTAATCGCCGCAGGGTGGACTTTTCTCTCACGATCTGGGCGTAGTGCTCGATATTCATGACCCTGGGAAGGCCGTCGGTAAGACTTGTGAGATAGGCGGCACCTCCGACGCTCTCGAGTTCGTTGGCCTTCTGGAGTTCCTCCTTCAGCGTTACCAGATCGATAGGTCTGGAATTATTCATAAGCTGAATCATCTTCTCGAATATGCGCCGGTGACTTTCCAGGTAAAAGTCCTGAGGTTTGAGATTTTCGAAAACCGCGAGAGAGGCGCTGTCATCGAGCAGAACCGCTCCTAAAATGGAGCGTTCCGCTTCCAGATTATTGGGAAGGATTTTTTCCAGGCTTATATCGGCCATTTCGAATGACGGGTCAAGAACGTAAAAGTAGGTAAGATGTACGATGGGTGATGCATCCATTAAATTTCAACGATGCAGCACCCGTTATTCGTAATTTAAGAAGCGTCTTCGGATTTGGATTCAGCTTCGGATTTGGATTCAGCTTCCGGCTCGGATTCCGATTCCACGATTACTTTTATGGGCACTGTGACTTCACGATGCAGGCGAATAGGCACCTGGTATTCTCCGACCGTTTTGATGGGCTCATCCAGCTGGATTTTGCGCTTGTCAATGTCGACTTTATGGGCGACCAGAAATTCCGCGATATCCATCGCGGTAACGGATCCGTACAGCGAACCGCCTTCTCCGGTTTTACGCTTGATAGTGGGCGTCAGCTTGACGATGTCCTGGGCCAGTATAGTCGCGGCCTCTTTTTCACGGAAGTCGCGTTTTGCCTGCGCACGTCTTTCCTGCTCAACAATTTTAATGTTTCCGGGTGTTGCTTCCGTCGCGATATGTCGGGGAATCAGATAATTCCGCCCGTATCCGGGGGTTACCTTCACAATATCGCCTGCTTTGCCCAGTTTTTCAACATCCTGCTTTAATATGACCTTCATGTTTACCCTCTGGAATAAAGTGTCAATCAGAAACGAAAGGAAGGATGGCAATGTGTCTGGCCCGCTTTATGGCCTCCGCAAGCAATCGCTGATGCGTCGAGCAGACTCCACTGATCCGCCTGGGCAGTATCTTCCCTCGTTCGGGGATAAAATGGCCGAGTAGCTTCCCGTCCTTGTAATCGATATAGGTTATTTTTTCAGCGCAGAATTTACAGACTCTCTTGCGCCGAACACTGAACCGTTTTGGACCTGGCATGATTATTTAGCCTTTCTACATGGAAAAATCTGAAAACAGCAATTCTAATCCTTTATAAATCTAGGGCTCGGGTGAGGGCTCCTGTTCCGGTTCGACATCGTGTACAGGTTCTGCAGGAGCCTTAGTGGCTGCCTTTCTCTGTCTCGCCGTTTTTATCTTTTCAGAACGTTTGAGATCTTCATCGATGCGTACCGAAATATAGCGAATAATATAATCTGTTACCCTGAATCGGCGTTCCAGTTCCGCAATGGTGCTGCCGTCGCCCTCAATGTTCAGGACCACGTAATATCCTTCCCGAAAGCGCTTGATTTTGTAAGCTAAGGATTTTTTCCCCCAGTTGTCAACCTTGACCACTTTGCCGTTTTTGCTCTCAACTACGGTCTGGATGTGATTAATAAAGCCTTCCAGCTCCTCGCTGGCTAAAGTGGGAGCGGCAACAAAAACCACTTCGTAATTTCTCACGGTTTTCTCCTAACTGCGTCATGCATTAAATATCGTCATTGATTGGGAAACGCCGTTGCTTAGTATCGATTTCACGGCATCCCCGGCTTTGATGATCATTTCATCCAGCTCTATCCGTTTTTCCGGAGGGAAATCCGATAAAACAAAATCTATCTTGTCATCCGGCATTTGTTCTTCGCCTATTCCCAGGCGCACACGCATAATTTCTTCAGTGCCAAATACTTCGAGGATGGACTCGAGCCCACGATGCCCTCCCGCAGATCCCCTCTCGCGAATACGAATACGGCCTAAAGGCAGATCAAGGTCGTCATAAACCAATATAAGATTCTCGGGGCTCCGTCTAAGGGCGGCCATAAGAGCATGGACCGCCTCTCCACTTCGATTCATATATGTCAACGGCTTTACCAGGAGCGCCGGGTGCCCTGAGATTTCGACTTTGCAGACACGGGATGCCAGATGGGCCGCCCACGTACCGTCCGCTTGCCGTGCCAGGGCGTCTGCAACCATGAACCCGACGTTGTGCCTGCTCGCCCGGTACCGTTGCCCGGGATTGCCCAGCCCGACAATGATTTTGTCGAGATCTTCCGTATCCGGTTCACGCGCGTCTGACATTGGGGGGCGATATCCTGAAATAAATGGTTGCTGCTGATCCTCCTTTTAATGTATCCGCATTTTGTGACGGCGATATATGGAGGATGCGGGTAAAAATCAGGCCGCATCCTGCCCGGGTGCTTCGCTTGCACGAAACCCTGCAGGGAAAAGCGGATCAGGATTCCTTTTCTTCCTCTTCGCCCTCCTCGGCGGCTTTGCCCTTTTTGATGACTTCAGGTTCTTCGGTTTCAGCCGCCGCTTCCTCTTCGACTGCAGGCTCTTCTTCCTTCACCGGCGGAATGATGGTTACAACAACAACGTCAGGATCGGATAGTATTTTTACTTTAGAATCCATCTCAATGTTTTTCACTCGGATGTAGTCGTTTATTTTCAACGGGCTGACATCCACCTTTATCGATTCCGGAATATCCGAAGGCAGACACTCGACTTCAATGGATCGAGTGACAAAATCCATGATGCCGCCTTCGATCTTTACGCCTTCGGGTTCACCGACGAGTTCAATATTAACGCTCAATTCCAGCCGACGATCCATGGCAATCTGGATGAAATCCACATGGATCAGGTCGCCCTGGACCGGATCCAGTTGATAGTCCTTCACCATGGCATTGTTTTGTTTGGATCCGTCTACGTCCAATGTGAAAATCGTGTTGTGTCCCGTTTCCGAATGGAGAATGCCCTGGATTATTAGAGGATCCACGGAAATCGCCATCGGCTGTTTCTTCGGGCCGTATATTACAGCGGGAATAATGCCCGACTTGCGGAGCCTCCTGTTGACGTTTTTCCCGCCCGGGGTACGCATTTGAGCTTCGATAACTGTTGTTGGCATGAAACCCAACTCCTTCCTGGGGGAGCTTTCAAGTCCTGAAATATTCGCGGTTTTCATGCCGCTTTGACTCTAAAGCTCGATGACTCAGAACTCTAAACAAAAAGATTACTGACACTCGTTTCTTCGTGAATACTTTGAATTGCTTTGCCCAGCAATCCGGCAACACTCAAGACGGTCATGTTCGATAATGTTTTCGATCCGTCCAGCGGGACCGTATTGGTGAGTATGATTTCTTCTACGGGGGATTTTCGCAGTCTTTCGAGTGCCGGCCCGCTCAGGACTCCGTGGGTTGCGCAGGCGAAAATCCTTTTTGCCTTTTTCCTCCGGAGAGCCTTTGCGGTATTTACAAGCGTTCCTGCGGTATCGATCATATCGTCGCAGATGATGGTGTTTCTTCCGCTGACCTTGCCGATCACATGAAGAATTTCAGCCTCATTAGGTTTTGTGCGGCGTTTGTCCACGATGGCCAGATCAGCGTTGAGTCGTTTGGCAAATGCCCTCGCCCGTTCCACGCCTCCCGCATCGGGTGAAACTACGGTCAGGTCCTGGATATTCTGTTGCTTCCAGTATTCAATCAGGACCGGAGCCGCAAACAGATGGTCCACGGGGATATCGAAGAAGCCCTGAATCTGGCCGGCATGCAGATCCATTGTCAGGATCCTGTCGGTTCCGGCGGCAGTGAGAAGATCCGCGACCAGTTTGGACGAGATCGGTACCCGGGGCTTGTCTTTTCTATCCTGTCTCCCATACCCGTAATAGGGAATTACCGAAGTTATGCGGGAAGCGGAGGATCGTTTGAAGGCGTCGATCATTACCAGCAGTTCCATAAGGTTGCTGTTTACGGGAGAACACGTCGGCTGGATGATAAAGACGTCTTTACCGCGGACATTTTCCATTATCTGACAGTAAAGCTCCCCGTCGCTGAAAACGCTCAGGTTTATTTTCCCTAAGGGAATGCCCATGTGGTCGCAGATCTGTTTCGCTAAAGACGGATGCGCGTTTCCGGAAAATATTTTTAAATTCGTATTAAGTTTCTTTCGTCCAGCGCTCATTATTTGTCCACTCCTGGGAATTCTGCGGTATGGCTGGGGCGGGAGGATTCGAACCTCCGAATGCAGGTTCCAAAGACCTGTGTCTTACCGCTTGACGACGCCCCAGCAGTACATCCATCCAGCATTCGGAACAGGCTTTCTGTTTCCATCATAAAGCCCTGCGTGAAATGCTGGCCGGCGCAGGCAGATTCCTGCGATTCGCTATGAAAGCCGGCGTTTACCCAAACATGCTTTGGAAATACTCAGTACGTGACAGGGTCCTCGCCGGAAACACCCGCCATGTTTCCCGCGCTTTAGCGCGAGAAGCCGCGAGTGCTGATTCCTCATCATTGAAGAATCCGAAGACAGCGGATCCACTGCCCGACAATAAAGCAACCGCAGCACCCTGTTGCCTCAGAAAATCCTTGGCTTGCAGGATGGGCGGGTAGGCAGGGAGGATCGAAGCCTCAAAATCATTAAAGATCTCGGCCAGGAAACTTTTATTCTCTTTCAACTGACCACAGAAACGATAAATTTTATTGTCCTCAGTCGCAGAAGTCAATCCTAAATTCAGGGATTGATAGGCTTCGACGGTGGAAACCTGTACCCCGGGGAATATTACAACCAGGTGCAGCGTCTGCGGATCCGGGAGAGGGTGAATCTTTTCGCCCCTTCCGGATCCCAGCGCCGTACCGCCGCTGAGAAAGAAAGGCACGTCCGAGCCAAGTTCGGCGGCCATCGGCTCCAAATCGATTTCGGAGCGGCGGATCCTCCACAACCGGCAAAGCCCCAGGAGGGTGGCCGCGGCGTTGCTGCTTCCTCCGCCGAGGCCTGCGCCCGAAGGAATCTTTTTTTTAAGGAGAATGGACGCACCGCGTCTGGCAGGAACAGCATCGGCCAGCATTTTGGCGGCTTTCCATATCAGATTGTCTTTCTGCGGAACGCCGGGCAGGTTTTCGCACCGCAGCTCCAGTCTATCGGATATCCGGAACTCCAGCTCGTCGTAAAGACTGATACTCTGAAAGATTGTCTGTATATTGTGATATCCGTCCGGGCGCCTGCCCAGGACGGCCAGTGATAAATTGATTTTGGCAAAGGACTGAATCCGGATCTGCAGTTCCCTCACTCTGCTTGCTCTCTTTGTTGAAGCATGTCCAGTTTCCTGCGAATCTTCCGGATTTCTTCCGGTTCTGTGCCGATTTGGATGGATTGATTCCAGTAATCGCGCGCTTTTTTCAGGTCGCCGGTTTTATAATAGAAATCTCCCAGATGATCGTAAATTACAGGATCATCCTTAACATATCGGTCTGCCTGTAAAAGATATTTTTCTGCATTTTCAAAATCGTTCAGTTTGAAGTAAGCCCAACCGAGTGAATCCAGATACGCCCCGTTATCAGGATCGATAGCCAGCGCCTCCTGAACGTAACGGACTGCCTCTTCGAGCCTTATGCCGCGGTCTGCGAGCATATATCCAAAATAATTCAGGGCTCCGGCATTTCCGGGATTTGCCCGGATCACTTCCTTAAAAAGGGATTCGGCGCGGTCATAATCCTTCTTTCGTTCATAAACGGCCGCCAGCCGGTATTTTGCTTCCGTGTTGTCGGGATCTGCTTCGAGGATCTCCTTTAACAGGGATTCGGCGCGGTCGTAATCCTTCTGAATTTCATAGACCACGGCTAACTGAAATTCCAACTGCTTCTCTGTTTCTTCGCCTTCAGGCACGGTTCGTCTCGCCCGCTGTATAGCCTCTTCCGCTTCGGAATAGCGCTTGCCCTGCATATATATCTGGCACAGATGAATGTAAAGATCGATATTCGAAGGATCGGATTCCATCAACCCGTTCAGGACTTCGGCTCCACCATCCGTTTTCCCGGCGTCGGCAAGAGCGCGGGCATAAAGGATTCCTATTCGAAGGTTGTCCGGATTTTTCTCATACTCCTGTTTCCCTATCTCGAGCGCTGCATCAAATTCGCGGTTCAGACGGTAAGCGTTCATAAGTTCGAGATTCAGCCGCGGATCCCTGGGAACCATTTCACGATACAGTTCTATGCTTTTTCCATACTCGCCTGTTTCCAGGTAATTTAAAGCCAGTTGGTGCTGAATGGGAAGTCGGTAATCTTGATCTGCTTTCGAACCGGGAGGGATCTTGTCCAACAGGTCCCTGAATATTTCTATGGCTTTGGCGTGATCGCCGTTGTTTTTATAGGCGACTCCGAGGTAAAAATGCGCATTCAGATTGAAATCCGGATTCTTTGCCCGGATCGATTGAAGCGTGTCTATAGCTTTGGTGTATTCCTGCATTCCGATTTGAGCTTGGCCAAGAAGCAGCATGCACTCGAAATTTTCGGGATCCTCCTGCACTATGGGATTCAGGAGGTCGACCGCCTCTTCAAAATCCCCGGTTTCTATAAGAAAAAACGCCAGCTGTTTTTTGACGTTTAGGTTGTTTCTGGCTATCCCGGCCAGTGTCCTGTATACCGGAATAGCCTCTCTTATCCGACGGAGCTGTGTATAAACATCCCCCAGAAGATAAAGGCTTTCGACTGATTCCGGTTGTATTTCTATTGCTTTTTTAAGATATTCGATGGCCTTTTCATGGTTGTTTTTTCCCAGGTAATACTTGCCGATCTCTCGATAGCCGCTGTCGGTGCCTTTGTAGATTTTTTGAAATTCCTCGTATGCCCGGATCGCTTCTTCAGGTCGATTCAACTCGAAGTAAGCCCCCCCCAGAGCGTAATAGACGCGTTCGTCTTGAGGGTTAAGTTCCCGGCACTTTTCCAATTCCCGGACCGCTTTTTGCAATCCATCTTCGTCAGGAGCCATCACATTCCGCATTCTGAAATAAATATTGGCGAGTACCCAGTGCGGTTCCGGATCTTCAGGATCGAGAAGCGATGCTTTCCGAGCATATTCGATCGCTTCCCGAAGATTTCGGTTTTTTTCCAACAGTGTCGCCATTTCAAGGTGAACCGTGGTGCTTTCCCGATTGAAATTCAGCGCTTTTTTCATCAGCGACAACGCTTCTGCCAGGTTCCCCTGCCCTTCATTCAATTTTGCAAGCGCAAAATAATAATAGCTGGCTGCCATGTCGGTAGGGAGAGGCTCCTGTAAAGCTTCATCGAGATTGATAGGCGTTGAAATTTCCGGGAGTTCGTTTTGGGCGGAAACGTTTGTGCACACCATAAAGAAACTCAGGCACAGGAGCAGACATCTCATGGGATATATGTAACTACATTTCATAAGCTTTTTTTCCTATATCATTAGGGATCAATCCATACGCCTGATTATCTCATATGCGGTTCTGTGTTTCCAGCGCTCGTGTTTTTTAACCCCCATCAATCCCGTCGAGCGAATGCCGACTGTTTATTTTTTTCGCTCAAAAGCAAACAGAATCATTAGATATCGGAAGGCGGAGAAAACTCCTTCCTTTCCAACCAATAAACTGTTATCGGGAGGCACTATGATGAAGAAGAAAATGAAGATCACTCTATTGTTTGTTTTGATTCTCGGTTTGGCGATTGGTCCCGTATCGGTGCCGGCGCAGCAATCCGGGGGCGATACCGTTTCAGCGGAAAAGGTCAACCTGAATACCGCAACCGCAGAACAGTTGGAATCTTTGCCCGGAATAGGACCTGCTTCCGCCAGGAATATTCTTGAATACAGAAAAAAGGTCGGCAAATTCAATCGAATTGAAGAGATCATCAATATTAAAGGCATCGGTGAAAAAAAGTTTTTGAAGTTAAAAAACCGCCTGACCGTCTGACTTTTTTCTCAACCGTATTTTGAATGGGACGGGTAAATCCCATCGCCGGTAGGGGCGAACCTTCCGCCTTCGCCCATAACCGAATCGCAGATTCGGTTATGGGCTTCGGCGGACAAGTTGGTGTTCGCCCTTTTAGGTGTGCCGAGATATACGGGTTCAGGTTTTTTTCAACCGAACGTAATATGCGGGTGAATCCTGATCCAATGGGCTGCTTGCGCAACCGGAGAAGTGAATGTCTGGATGCGGTGTGCAAGAGCGATAAGTTCTCCGGATTCATCTATTAATCGGAATTCTTCTGCATCCGAATCGGCTGTGAGTAAATTGAGATCCATGCCGTGGAGTAGTTTGACTCTATCCCCATCCGGGATGACGATGGAGGGGATCTCGTGCAACAGGTCCTTCTTCGGAATGGCCTGGTTTAGAAAAAAATCACGGGAGTGAAATTGTCCGTTTTGCTCGTATAGTGATACGGCTTTTTCGATGGGGAATTCGCCGCTGCGCATTCGCCGCAAACGTACTAGATGTGCTCCACATCCGTACGCCTCGCCTATGTCATGGGCCAGGCTGCGGGCATAAGTACCGGCGGTGCAGGTCAGCTCAAATTCTACCTCGCAATTTTCTATTCCATGCAGGATCAATGATTTGATAGTTACGGTTTTTGCGGGCGGGATTATATTAATGCCTTTTCGTGCATAGGAGTAAAGCGGACGTCCCATGACTTTCTTTGCTGAATAAGGGGGTGGGATTTGATGAATTGTACCCTGATACTGAGAAAAAATATTCTCCAGTTTGGATGTGTCCAGGCTGGGTTGGGTGTCGTCGCCCGTAGGTTCTCCGTCCACATCGTAGGTGGTTGTAGCGAAACCAAAGCGTATGATCCCGCGATAAACCTTGTCGGATGCCAGGAAATAGTTTGAAAGGCGTGTCGCACGTCCCAGGGTAAGCGGGAGAACGCCTGTTGCAAATGGATCCAGGGTTCCAGCGTGACCGACTTTTTTGATTTTGAGCAGATTCCGGATTTTCGCCACGACATCGTGGGAGGTCCATCCGGGATCTTTGTCAATTACTAAGACTCCATCCAAATTACTTATCCTTATGTATGTGGATTTCATCGATCAGCCGATCGATTTTCTCTCCATAATCCTGGGAAATATCGGATAAAAATACAATATCGGGAAGGAATTTTACGCGGATTTTATGGCCCAGTTCTCTCCGGATCCACCCGCGTGCGCGGTTGAGGATTCCCAGAGTTTCCTCTTTTTCGCCCTCGGTTCCTTCCATTGTCGAGATGAATATTTTGGCATGACGCAGGTCGGGGCTCATATGGACGCCGGTAACGGTTACGATCCCGATCCTGCGGTCCTTCATTTTGCGCGAGATCAATAAACTCACTTCCTGCTGTATCTGGAGCGCCAGTCTTTGAGGTCTTCTTGATGGTTGCATAATTATAAATCGATGTAGGTCACCTGGCAGTCGATCAGGAAGTCCCCCAATATATTCTCTGCCTCTTTAACAAACTGATTGGTGACCCGTTCCAGCACTGCGTTGTCCGAACTAACGGTGACGGCTGCCAGTTTGGCTCGTTGCCACAAATCCTGATAATCCACCTCGGCAATAGAAAAATTGCATCGGGCTCTCAAGCGGTCCTGCGCTTTGCGCAAAACCATACGTTTTTCTTTTAGCGATTGGGAATACGGCAAATACAGCTCAAGTGTACAGTATGCGACAGGCATTTTTTAAAAGACGGGTGACGCATGGAGAAAGTCAGAATTCCCCTTTCGTCACTAAAGAGATGTGGGTTGCACTTTCTCGATGACGTAAGCCTCTATAATATCGCCCACTTTTACGTCGGAGAAACGTTCGAAACCTATGCCGCATTCGAATCCGGACTTTACTTCCGTGACGTCGTCCTTGAAGCGACGCAAGGAACTGATTTTGCCCTCGTGCACTACGGTATTGTCCCTGAGGAGCCGAGCTTCGGTATTGCGCCGGATGACGCCTTCCACCACGTACGATCCTGCAATCGATCCGAATTTGGGAACTTTAAAGGTGTCGCGCACTTCCGCGCGGCCGACATATTTTTCCTCGCTTTTGGATTCCAGCATGCCGATCATGGCCGCTTTAATATCGTTAGCCAGGTTGTAAATAACCGTATACAGCCGGATTTCCACGCCTTCGGCATCGGCCATTTCCTGGGCCTTCCGTTCGGGCCTCACATTAAAACCGATGATAATGGCATTGGATGCAGTCGCCAGGAGTACGTCCGATTCGTTGATGGCGCCTGCGCCGCTGTGCAGGAATTTCACCTTCACCTTGTCGGTGCTCAGCTTGTTGAGCATGTCGGTAAGGACTTCGGTGGATCCCTGAACGTCGGCTTTGATAATGAGCGGGAGTTCCTTTACCGTCCCCTCTCTCATCTGCTCGTAAAGGGCCTGCAGAGAAAGCCGTGCGGTTTTTTGCAGTGTCTGTTCACGATCCCTTGACTGCCGGTACTCAGCCACCTGCCGTGCTTTCGTTGCATCCTTAAAGACCTGGAATGTATCTCCCGCGAGAGGAAGATCCTGAAGGCCTTGTATTTCAACCGGAACCGAGGGTGCCGCGGAAGGGATATTGATCCCGCGGTCGTTGATCAAGGCCCGGACTCGGCCATGCGCCGATCCGGCGATTAATGAGTCTCCAAGGTTTAATGTACCGTTCTGTACCAGAACCGTGGCGACGCAACCACGCCCCCGGTCCAGTTTTGCTTCAAGGACAACGCCGGCGGCAAGACGTTTGGGATTCGCCTTGAGATCCTTAAGATCGGCGACCAGGAGTATCATTTCCAGGAGCAGATCCAGGTTTGTTTTCTGTTTTGCGGAAACCGGAACGGTAACTACATCCCCACCCCAGTCTTCGGCCAGCAGGCCCTGATCCGCCATACCCTGCTTGATGCGGTCAATCTGCGCTCCGGGTTTGTCGATCTTGTTGATTGCCACGATGATCGGAACATTCGCCGCCTTGGCGTGATGGATCGCTTCAATGGTTTGCGGCATGACTCCATCGTCGGCCGCAACGACAAGGACGACTATGTCGGTTGCCTGCGCCCCTCGGGCGCGCATCATCGTGAAGGCCTCGTGCCCGGGAGTATCGAGGAAAACAATGCTGCGGTTTTTTATCTCCACCTGGTATGCCCCGATATGCTGAGTGATTCCACCCGCCTCGGTGGCCGTTACATTGGTTTCGCGTATCGCATCCAGGAGAGACGTTTTCCCGTGGTCGACATGTCCCATTATAGTTACAACAGGATGGCGTGTAATGTAGTCTTCAGGTTTGTCTTCGATTTCCTGCTTGCTTTCAGCTTCCTGTTCAAAACTGATTACATCGGCACGGAACCCGAATTCCGAACATACTTCCTTCGCAGCGTCCTGATCGAGAGTCTGGTTGATGGATGCAAGAATTCCCTTGGAAATAAGCTTTTGGATAATGTACTTGGATTTGATACCCATTTTTTCCGCAAGCTCTTTGATCGTTACACCTTCGGTAATAGAAATAGGCTTATAATCCTCCGGAGAAGCCGGAACTTCCGGCAACTCTGATACTTTGACTTTTATTTTCGCGGTCGTTTCCGGTCTGGCTGTTTTTTTCTTCCTGATGAATTTTGAAGGTGCGATTGCCTTTGGTGCGGCAAGGCTTCCATCTCGAAGACCCTTCAGGATGCGGTCCGGTACATCGGGAGTTACGACCTTTTCCGTACTTGTCCGCTTTAATATTTTTGTCCGTGCCTTGGGGACGACGATTTTTTTAGAAACGGTTCCCGGTTTTGCCGAAGGTTCGGCCTGGCGCTTTGCCGCCGGAGGAGGCGTCGGGGCTTGTTCGACTTTCCCGGCAGGCGGTTCCGCCGCCTTTGGCTTGGTTTTTGCGGCCTTAGTCGGTTCAGGCCCGGGCTCCTCTACGGGAGCTGCCTGCTCCGTTGTGGCTGTTTTTGCAGGAGGCGCTTCGGCTGCAACTTTTTCCGGTTGCTCCGCTGCGGGTTCTTCTACAACTGTCGGCGTGGGTTCCCCCGGAACTGAAGGAGGTATTTCTTTCGCCTCCTTATCCTTTTCAGTCGGTTCCGGTGTTTCCGGTGGTTTTTTAGCTGGAACTATATCTACGAGTACGTCCGCTTCCCGATCGTAGTGCTTTCGTCCCTTGCGAGGAGCGAGAGATTTCTTGGGAGGTTCCTCTTCAGGGGGCTTTGCGGCTTTAGCTTTCCGGGCAGGGCTTTTTCTCGCTTTCTTCGGTGCGGCGGCTTTTTCCTCGGCGGCTTTTTCCTTGGCGGTTTTTTCCTTGGTTGCTGCTGCTTTTTTTGGAGCGGCTTTCTTGGCGGTCTCTTTTTTCGCGGCTTTTTTCTCCGCTTTCTTAACCGCTTCTTCCTTCTTTCTTGATATTTCTGCAGCCTTGGCTTCTTCAGCCTCTCTTTGAGACAGAATTTTCTTCCGGATGGTCTCGGCGAAATTGGCGTCGATTGTCGCAGTGGGCGAAAAGACGTATAAACCCAAACGCTTCAGTTCAGCGAGTACGACCTGATTCTTTACTGAGCATTCTGTCGCCAGTTCTGCGACTGTTATTTTATCCATTTGCGCAAAGACCTCTGCCTCATTCAGGGCATTCAAGTCAAATATAAATCTTAAATCAATACACCCTTCGTTTGCAACCGGGCGATCCTATCTGCGGTTTCAATGTTTCATCCGGGCAGATGAAGGGATGCGTTGCAGCTATTTGTCCTCTTCCTCGCTGTTTGGGGCTTCCGTGGAATCTCCGTCACCGGATTCCGCCTCGGGGGAGGAAGAGACATTCTCCACACTTCCCTCGGTCTCGAGAGGAGCCGCTGCAGGCTCGTTTCCGGCTGCTTCTTTTTCATCTTCAGTCGGTGTCTGTATATCGGCGTTTTCGGCATCCGTTGCATCTTCGGGAGCGTCTGCCGATAATTCTTCAGGGGCAGGTTCGAGCTGAGCTTCTGTATCTGCGTCCGCTTCCTCCGGGGATTCATTGTCGTCAGACGCCTTGATCGCCGTGGGCAGATCCATTCCTTCGGGGACCTCGATCTCCACCTCTTCAAAAAGATCCCTGGCGGCTTCAAGGATTTTATTTGCCGTTTTATCTCCAATCCCGGGCAGCTCCGTTAATGGGCCCTCGCCCAATTCCAGAATGCGCTCGACATTCTCGATTCCGGCTGTACGCAACACCTCGATAAGGCGATCGCTGATCCCTTCCAGTTCGGACAGGGATGTCGAAGAGGACGTCAGAGACTCCATGACACTGAGGACTTCCTGTTTCTTCTGTTCTTCGCTCTTAACGTCGATTTGCCAGCCGATAAGCCTGGATGCAAGCCGCACATTTTGTCCTTTTTTGCCGATGGCCAGCGATTGCTGCTTTTCTTCGACGATAACCTCCATATGTTTTTCGGCAGGATTCAGGATCAGAACCTTGGAGATTTTTGCCGGATTCAAAGCGTTGGCCGCGTATTGTGCCGGATCTTCCGACCATTGCACAATATCGATTTTTTCGCCCCGGAGTTCCCGGATGATGGAATTGATGCGTGAACCCTTCATGCCGACGCACGCTCCGACCGGATCCACGTCGCGATCCAGGGATGCGACCGCCACTTTTGCACGATCGCCCGGTTCATGTACGGCGCTTTTTACTACAATCGTACCATCGTAAATTTCGGGGATTTCCATTTCAAACATGTGCACAAGCAGCTGCGGATCGGTCCGGGAAAGGATAACCTGGGGTCCCTTGGCGACCGGGAGAACTTTGACGATCACGGCGCGGATGCGCTCTCCCTGTTTGTACGTCTCCGCTCTGGACTGCTCCCGCAAAGGGAGCAACGCTTCCGTTTTACCTATATCGACGATAATATCCGGGCCTTCGAAGCGCTTGACCACTCCATTGACCATTTCCGATATTTTCTGTGAATATTCTTCGTAAATATTCTGTCGTTCCGCTTCCCGCACTTTCTGGAGGATAACCTGCTTTGCGGTTTGCGCGGCTATACGGCCCAGGACATCCGTCGGTTTCGGGATTTCGACCGTATCATCGATCTCCAGTGTTTCATCGATGGTCAGTGCTTCTTTGAGAGATATTTCCAGGTTTGGATTTTCTACAAATTCGACAACCCTCTTGACTGCGAATATTTCCACGATCCCGGTTTCGGGATCGAAACGCGCACTGATATCTTCGTTGGTTTTGTAATACTTTCTGGAAGCGGCAACCATGGCATCTTCCAGCGCACTGATGATGATATTGGGATCAACGTTTTTTTCTTTGCTGATCTGTTCGATCGTTTGAGCAATGATGTTAGACATATTCAGGACCCCTGCGGCCTTATACTTAAATCACCTATTAAATTGGCCTTTTCGATGTCCATTAAGGCAATTTTGACTGCATTGCCCGGCGAAATCTCAAGTTCCAAACATCCTACAGTTACATCAGCGATTCTGCCCTTGAAGATCTTTCGTCCGTCAATGGGCATCCGCGTCCGTACTGTGGCATCTTTCCCGCAGAAACGTTTAAAATCCGATTCTTTTACCAGCGGCCGGTTTATACCCGGCGAAGAAACCTCCAGTGTATAACTGAAGGGAATCCAATCTTCCACATCCATCGATACCGATAAGCGCCGACTGAAACGTTCACAGTCATCCAGGGAAATGCCCCCCGGTTGATCGATAAACGTCCGAACAACCGATCTGTTCCCGTTGCCTTTTATTTCGACGAGAACTACTTCCATTCCCATGGAAGCGGCGACCTTTTCCGCCATTTCGGTAATCCTGGCTGCCAGAGATTGCCGTTGGCCAGAGTCGGATGCTTTCATTTTGCACCCCAATTCGTATTTCACGCATATGGGGCCAACAGGAAGTTCACCCTACTGCTGCGGATCCGGATTCGGGCACCTGTCAAAGCCCTTGCTTTACCATGCGCCTCCTGCCCGACTTTAGCAAGTCGGGGCCGACTTTAGCAAGTCGGGCTCGACTTAATATTCCCAGCCTGTATTTCTTACCCGTCCCGAAACGCCGACACGGCTTCCTTTCGACGGGAGCCTGTCGGAAATGCAGGCCAAACAAAAAAAGTGGGCACTCGCCCACTTTTTTTGAAAGTAGCAACGGGAAGTATACTTGACAAAAAATGAAATAGCAACTCCCTGTAATACGCGGATAAAATTATCTTGCGGTTATATTAATGGGTGTTTCCCGGATACGATGGAGGGCGAACCGTGTGTTCGCCCCTACATCGGGACTTAGATAATTTTTAGAAGCGACCGGGGTTATTGTTCCGTGGTTTCGGATTCGGCTGTTTCGGGGGGCTCGATAAAATCGTCTTCGTTTTTAGTCAACTTCTCGTAGCTTTCCAGCCCCACCACCTTAACGGCCGGGTCTCCTTTGACCTGAGCGTAAACACCCTTGTCTGTTGTCTTTCCCAGCGAGCAGTCTGCAAGGACGCTGTCCTCCTGTTTCAGAATAACCCGGACAGTCGGTTTGTCCAGGCTGTAAACGGACAGGGCTTCCGGTTCATCTATGAGTTCCAGCGCGTCGGATTCCATTGCATCCAGAATGCCGGTGACAGCGTCGAAATCCGCCTTCTTCTTCGCGGCGCCGAAAAACCATTCGCCGCTTTCCTTGGTGAAGGTAAAGCGCCCGTTGGAGTTTTCCAGTAGGATAGAATCGACATCCCAGCGCTGAAATGCAGCTAAAGCTTTATCGCGCAGATCGTCGACGGATTTGTCGAGCTTGTCGAAGAGATCCTGTTTGACAAAAAAGAGTTCCGGCCGGGATTCATCTTTGGCCAGGTAAAGCGTTTCAGAGGATGGCATGCCTGCTTCCGACTTCTTACCGGTTGTCCCTTTTTTACGTAGTGCGTCTTTATTCGACCCGATTACGAGTTTCTTGAGGGCTTTATCGCCACCATATGTAAGGCTTACATCGATAGCCGGCTTATCCAGAGCTGCATTCGTATATTCACCGGGATCTTCGTCGAAAAACTCCGGGATGGTACCCAGGGAGAGTGCATTCAGTATCCCCCGGATTTCGGGGGAATCCGCTGCGATCCTGTTTTTCCCTTCAATCCACCAGCGGTCGTCTCCGTCTTTCACTAAATGAATAGGGCCTTTTTGATTTTTAATGGTCAGAGTCTGCACTTCGGGCTGTTCGAACCGAAGTATGGAGCGGTTTCTCAGATCGTCGAGTTTCTTATTGAATGTTTCCGAGGCGGAGGAAGGTATCAGGAATATTTCGTCGCGGCCCGACACCCTGGCATAGGCGCTGTTGCCGGCGGGATTATCATTGCCGAAGAAAATTTCATATTCCTTTTCGTCCTTTGTTTTTAATTTAAAGCCGGACCGGGCCGGACGCAGGCCGAATTTCTCCGGGTCGGTTGCGCTACTTTCCAGGATGCTCTGGAATTTAATTTCCGCGGCTCTGTCCGCGAGACGGTCCAGTTCTCCCGAATCGGCTTCCAGGGTGCGGGGAGGAGCCTCGAGAACCCATTCCTCTTGGTTTTTGCGCACCGCTGCAATATTTCCATCCGGCGGGGTAAGTTCGATCCGTTGAATGTCTTTGCTTTCGATCATCCAGAAGCGGCTTTCGTCCTCTTCGGCTTTATCCCGCTCTTCGCCGCCCTTGATCTCATAGAAATAAATAAAGCATCCTATGCCGATGCACACAAGCAACAGAATCAGCGTTCCTTTGAACCGCATGCTATCTCCTCCGGCGATTCACGACTACGACAATTCCGGCAACCAGAACTATCAAGGGAAAAAGGAATACGACAAACAACCTGATAAGGGAAAGCTGGCTCTGGGACAGGATGATCCGCCGGTCGGTGGGATCCTTGGGCCGAATAGAGATCAGGTCGTCGTCCTGGGCCAGCCAGCTGACCATATTCAAAAAAAGATTGCCGTTTCCCTGTGCCGCGAAATAGGCGTTGATCGGGAAATTGGAGGTGCCCGTGACCACCATGCGCGCATGAACCGCGGGGGTTTCGTCGGTGGCGGCGATGATCTCCTTTGTTACTGCGACGGCCAGCGGCAGTGGACCTTCCTGGTCTTCGCCTGGATCCAGTTGCGCTTCCACAGAGCTCAGGTCCGTTTCACCCCAGCTGTTGGTATTGCTCATAAACAGGGTTTCAACCGTGACGCCCTCGGGAAGGGGCTCCAGAGGTTGAACCGATCGGGTCAGGGGGAAGAAGGTCATGGCGTCGAAACGGTCCGTGATCGCGTGATTTTCATACCCGGTCACCAGCGGGATGCTGGGCCCCGTTCCCATCAGCTGTCCCATCCCACTGACGTCCAGGACAAGGTTATTGTCTGCCTGGACGCCCCATTCTTTCAGGAACGTTTCCAGTGAAGGAGAGGGTTCCGGATCCGTGAGAATCAGCACGCCGCCGCCTTTGTTCAGGTAGTCGTTGATATATTGCAGTTCCTGCTGGAAGGGTTCCATTTCCGGACCGGCGAGGATCAATCCTTTTGCATCCTCGGGAACCTGGCCGGCTTCCACAAGGTTTATCGATTCCACCACGTATCCCTGGTCTTCCATCGCTTTTTTCGCGTCGGAGTACCCGCGCTGTTCGGTGTCTTCAGGATTTTTTTCCCCGTGGCCCTGGACAAAATAGACTTTGGGCGTTTCCATCCTCAGGGTTTTGATAATGGCGTTGGTGAGGTCCTGCTCCAGCACCTCCTCCGATCGTTTTTCAATTTTTTCTTTCCGGTCCCCCATAGAGATTACGACGGTTCCGAACTTCAGCTGGGTACCCGTCAGGGGATTCTGGAAAACGCCGTATACCTCCACTTCATTCTGGAGTGCAATATCAGGCTGCCTGTCCGGGTCGATAAATTCGAAATGGATTCGCGAACTGAGTGTCCGGTATCCGGTCAGCAGTTCCTTTAGGGGACCGTATTCGCCGCCGGGGAAAAAGGCTTTAATGTATACATCCCGATCGAGATTATTAAGCACCTTCGCTGTTTGAGGGGCCAGGGTGTACTGGCCTTCAGAAGTGAGATCGAAGCGCTGAGGATGCCTCTGCCCGACGAAGTTCAGTCCCGAAACAATGGCAACAACCAGAATTAAGGAGATCACGTAGTTGCCGGCGTATTTTGTGGAACGTTTACCCAGGGAAACGAGGATCTGCCGGTAATTGACGGCAATGCCGGTTATGATGCACACGCCGCCGGCAATTCCCAGGCCGATATTCCATACGCTCCATAGATTTGTAACGGAGTACCAGATGGCCGCCGCCACAAGAAGCAGCAGGCCCAATGTATCGAGCTTCTGTAACAGTTTTTTCATTAGTTTTTCCACCGCATGGATTCAAGCGAACGATACGCCAGAAAAAGGCCTACAAACGCAAAAGTCACATAGTAGATAATGTGGGAGGTGTCGATAACGCCTTTTATGAAATCTTCAAGATGACTCATAACGGATAAGTAGTCGATGACGCTTTTGGCGACGCCTGTTGCCGATGCGGAAAATGATTCAATCACAAAGAGCGCCAAGCTTACGCCGAAGGTGGCCATGACCGCCACAATCTGATTCTCCGTAAGGGTCGATATGAAAAGTCCGATCGCGAGCAGGGTCATCCCGTAGAGAAACATTCCGAGATAACCCGAAAGCATGGGTTGCCAGTCCGGCTGGCCGTGGAGGAAGAGAGGTAGAATCGTAATAACATTGGTAAGGATCAATATTAGAAGAAATGTCAGGCTGGCCAGATATTTGCCGGCAATGGCCTGAAAATGTCCTACGGGGGTTGTCAGCAGAAGTTCGATGGTTCCTCTCTTCTTCTCCTCTGCAAATAGCCCCATGGTCAGCATCGGAACGATGAAGAGCAACACCACGCTGGTGGTCTGCAGCAGGGATTTGAAGATTATTCCCGGAACGTCGATCGGCTGGGAACCCTGGCCGAACTGAGCCTGCATCATTGTTGCCTGAATAACCTGGTTCAGGTACGAAAAGAAGAAGAAACCTGAAAGAAAGAGAAAAACGGTCAATACGACATAAGCAATCGGCGAGACAAAATAGCTTTTAATCTCGCGCTGCCAGATTGCCAGTATGTTTTGCATGTCATACCCCTTTTACCGGCGGCTGGAATCAGCCTCCGTTGGCTCCTGTGTAGTGAGATTAATGAAAACATCCTCCAGGCTCATCGAGACTCCGCGCATTTCGAGCAGTCCCCATCCCTGGGACACTATCGTGGATGCCAGAACCGGGCGAAGATCGGTGTCCAGTTGGCATTCGACGGCAAAGGAGGTGGGACGGCCCTCTTTTTCATCTGTCGCCTGGATGCTGATGACGCCCTCGATAGCGTGTATCTTTTCCCGGATGGCTTCCGAAGGTCCGTCAACGATCAGGGCTATTCTTTCCGCGCCTTTCATCTGGGCGGCCAGGCCTTCCGGGGTGTCCATCGCCACTACTTTTCCCTTGTTGATGATGACCACCCGGTTGCAGGTCATACTAACTTCGGGAAGGATGTGCGTAGAAAGGATTACCGTGCGGGTCGAAGCCAGGCCTTTAATCAGGGTCCGGACTTCATGAATCTGTTTCGGGTCCAGACCGATGGTCGGTTCGTCCAGGATAAGAACTTCAGGATCTTTCAGAAGGGCCTGTGCAAGTCCCACGCGCTGTTTATAGCCCTTGGAAAGCCTGCCTACAATTCGCCGCCGAACGTCTCCCAGGCTGCATTCTTCTACCACTTTATCCACCTGGGCCATGCGCTGGCCGGCCGGAGTGCCCTTTATCTTCGCAACGAAGTTCAGGTAGGAGTCTACGGTCATTTCGGGATAAATGGGCGGATTTTCAGGAAGATAGCCGATTCGTTTCCGGACTTCTAGGCTTTCTTCAAATACATCGTAGCCGGCAATCCGGGCCGTTCCTTCGGTGGAGGGCATGTAGCAGGTGAGAATACGCATGGTCGTTGTTTTGCCCGCTCCGTTCGGCCCCAGGAATCCGAGGACCTCTCCTTTGCCGACGTAGAATGAGACATCATCCACCGCCTTGCGGCCATTGAATACTTTGCTTAGATGCTCTACTTCGATCACACTCATTCCTCCATGCATTTAAGATGAAGATCGAAAATTTTCAAAGGCGTCCATAATAATGAAATCCCGATAAGGAGTCAACCGGACCTAATTCCCACATTTTAAAATTATTACCCACTAATCCCGTAGAATGTCCAAGGGTATTTGGGATATCGTTCGCATATCGGAACATGTGCGGTTAAAATATTCATTTTATTAATGTTAGCTTGTTATGTGCCGAAAACGGGCAATTCTTCCGGTCACTTTCTCTTTTTTCATGACGTTTTAAATGCGGGAAAACCTGCTCCCGTCATAAAGACGGTTAACGGCAGAACCCGGTAAATGTATTACAACCTCATAGTTACCCAAATTAAGTTTTTACGAAAAGTTGATAAATTTGTTGCGAAAATAAATATGGAATGTTATACAATATTTGGAACGGAAAAGATGATCTTCCGTAATATCGGGCGTAAAGATGTTCCAACCATACAAGTCGAGGTGCAAGCTTTGGAGTCCACATTATGATAACACGCCCGATGAAACTTTTTCTAGGTTTCGACAGTCTATATAAGATGATTATGTAGCACAGCAATTGTGAGAGGTCGGGGCCGAAAAAAGTGAAGCACCTCTAAGCCATACTACTAGTGAAAATAAGCTTAAGAGGAGGAGGTTTCCGGCAAAACTCTCCCAAAGTAAGGATAACTTTTACCATGATTGAATTAGAGCGAGACAACGTCCTGGAAGAAACAGAATACGATGTGATCAATCTGGATGACAATGGTTCGGATGATTCCGAAGCCTTTCCCAGATTGACCCGGGAAAATTACGTGGACAGAGTTCGTTTTACTCGTGTCCCTGTGGACGGCCGTAATGCTGTAAAAGCGGAAGAAGTCGCTTCTTCTGCGGATCCTCTCTATATATATTATAGAAGCATGAGCAAAATACCTCTGCTTACACGGGAGCAGGAAGTGTATTTAGCCAAAAAAATCGAATCCGCAAAGATAAATACGCTTAGACTTCTGTCGCTGACACCGATTAATTCCCTTAAGGTTATGGAATTAGCCGACGAGTTGCAGCCTGCGCAACCACCTTCTGACTCCCCGAATTACGCCTCTGATGAGAAAAGGGATTCAGACAATGAGGTCACCCTTGAGGAGAGAAACCGGCTGCGGATCAAACAGGTTCGAAAAATCGTTTCCCGTTTGGGAAAACTGGAAGAGCAGTACCGCCTTGCCAGGGGTACGATGAAGAGGAATAAATCGCGATGCAGCAATGCAAAGAAAAATTTGAATAAAATCAAAAACAACCGCGAGGCGATTTTTTCTTCCCTTCAGCGTATCGATTTCACTGAAAATCAGATTGAAGATCTGGTCAGCGGTCTGGAAGATGTGATGCATCAGATGGAGGATGCTAAAAGAGCGGTCCGAAGGCTGACACATCGTCATGATACGAAACCGAAGCAATTGAGAGAGGAGCGTTCCCGCCTTAAAAACCTCGAGCAGCAGTACCTGACAAATTTGGATGAGCTGCGTAAAATCCTGGCATTGATCAGCGAAAATAAGGCGGAAATGCTGCATGCCAAGGACCAGTTTGTACGTTCAAACCTGCGATTGGTGCTGAGTATCGCCAAGAACTATTCTTACCCCGGACTGGATCTGCTGGATCTGGTTCAGGAGGGAAATATCGGCTTGATGAAAGCGGTGGATAAATTCAACTATCGCCTGGGACACAAGTTTTCAACCTATGCCACCTGGTGGATACGACAGAGCATTACCCGCGCGATTGCGGATCAGGGGAGAACCATCAGGGTTCCCGTCCACATGGTGGAAGCCATGAATCGCGTTTTGAAAGTCGCCAACGAACTGACAAAGCGAAACGGACGCGAGCCTTCGGTTCATGAACTGGCCAAGGAGCTCAAAACTCCGGTGTCAAAGGTAACCCAGATTCTAAAAGCCGCTCAGGAACCGATTTCTCTTGAGGCGAGCATTGCGGACAATAAAGACGCGGTCCTGAATAAGTTCATTGAGGATAAGACCGCAGTATCTCCGGATGAAGACGTTATGAAGCACAATCTCCGGGAAGTAACAAACTCCGCTTTGCAGACACTGTCTTCCCGCGAACAGGAAATCGTTCGAATGCGTTACGGTTTGAATGAGAACGGGAAGGAATATACCCTGCAGGAAGTCGGCGAGATATTCCAGGTGACGCGTGAAAGGATCCGGCAGATCGAAGAGAAAGCGCTTTTTAAGCTTCGAAGCCCATATAGATCCAACAAATTACGGGAATTCTCCGACTTTGTTAGCAAAAACTGAACATTATCCGCGGCAGGTTTTTCCCTGCCGCGGAAACCCCTTCCATAAAGCTTTATCCCGTCAACCTCCACTGAAGCACCCGAACTTTTTAATCCGGGTTAATACATACGGTCCGGTATTTCAAAATATAAATTCAATTTCCGTCCGGAATACAGTACCTTCACTCGGTGGGTCCGGCATTAAAATTGTCATCTTAGTACATGTAAGATGCCGATAAAGATGCCATGCGGCCCTGAATGTCCTTTGGCGCGTTAAGAGGGGAGAATTACACTGAGTACAAATCCACTGACACACCGTGATGAGACAGCCGAGCTTCTTGCAAAGCTCAAACGGCTTGCAGGCAACTTATGGTGGACCTGGAACCAGGAGTGCCAGGAGATATTCCAGGATCTTTCTCCCAGGGGATGGCAGGATCTCTACCACAATGCAGTTGCGGTTTTACAGGATATTTCCGAGTACGAACTTCGCACCCGTCTGAGAGATCCTGTATTGGCCCGCAAGGTTCGGGGAGTCTTATCCGGCTTCGAAACATACATGGACCAGAAGGATACCTGGGCGTTCCGCAATGCACCCGCTTTGATTGATAATCCCGTGGCATATTTCACGGCGGAATACGGTTTCCACGAAACTCTCCCCATTGCCGCCGGGGGACTAGGCATTCTTTCAGGGGATCATGCACGGTCGGCCAGCGATCTGGGAATAGGCCTGGTCGGCATCAGCCTTTTTTACCGGGAAGGTTATTTCCAGCAATCGATCAACGGGGATAACTGGCAGACGGAATATTACGTTCCTTTGCATCCGGACTCGTTGCCGCTGCAGCCGGTGCTGAAGCCGGACGGGGACAGGTACGTAGGGGAGGTAGAAATAAATCTCGCCAATGTCCGTTTCCAGGCCTGGAAGGTGCATGTGGGCCGTTGCCCCATTTATCTGCTGGATTCCAATCGACCGGAAAACGAACCCCTGTATCGGGATCTTACACTCCATGTTTACGGTGGCGACAGTTCCACGCGAATCATGCAGGAAATTCTATTGGGAATGGGGGGCGTGCACCTTTTGCGCGATCTTGGGATCCGGCCCTCTCTATACCATATGAATGAGGGGCATGTAGCTTTCCTGGTGTTGGAGTTGATACGGGAGAGAATCGCGCAGGGAAATTCTTTTAAAGAAGCCTTTTCCGAGACGCGCCGGCAATGCGTCTTCACAACCCATACACCTGTGGAAGCGGGACACGATCGTTTCAGCCCCGGTCTGATGAAATATGCATTCCAGCGAGTCCAGCCGCAAATTACCGATTCCTTTGATGATCTGATGGCGTTGGGCCGTATCGATCCCGGCAATCAGGAAGAGTCTTTTTGCATGACTGTTCTAGGCCTGAAAGCCTCGCGGTCCGCCAATGCCGTCAGTGAGCTGCATGGCCGGATAAGCAGGAAAATGTGGCGGCCGCTGTACCCGGGAAAATCGGAAGATGACGTGCCCATTGGCCATATCACGAACGGTATTCATCTTGTCGGATGGATGAAGGGGCCGGTTCGTAGATTCTGGAGTAATAAACTGGGCGCAAACTGGGACAAAGACATCAATGAGCCGGAATTCTGGCAGCGTGTGCTGGACTGGGAATTTGTTTCCGATGCGGAGCTCTGGGCCCTGCGCTACAGGCTGCGGCGGGCCCTGATCGAATTTACCCGGCGCCGTTTTATGATGAAACGGATGCCCCGGCACAATCCGCACGAATTCGACCGGCTGCTCAATCCCGATGCCCTTACCATCGGTTTTGCGCGGCGTTTTGCGACATATAAGCGTGCGCCGCTTGTTTTTGAGGATTATGATCAAATAGTCCGGCTCGTGAAAAATCCGGACCGGCCGGTCCAGTTTATTTTTTCCGGTAAAGCGCACCCTGCCGATGACGAAGGGAAGAGGCGCATCCAGAAAATCATTCATCTCAGCCAGCACAGCGAACTGAGAGGGCATCTTGTCTTTATCGAGAATTACGACGTCCATACCGCCCGCCAGATGACCTCCGGATGCGATGTCTGGCTGAACACGCCGAGACGCCCGATGGAGGCGTCCGGCACCAGCGGCCAGAAAATTATCAGCAACGGCGGACTGAACCTGAGCATCCTGGACGGCTGGTGGCGCGAAGCGTATGACGGCACCAACGGATTCGCGATTGGTGAGGACTCGCATCCGGATTCCGTTGAAGAACAGGACAGGTTGGACAACATCAATCTCTGCAAAGTTTTAAGCGAAGAAGTCCTCCCCTGTTTTTACGATCGCGACGATCGCGGCATTCCGCGCCGGTGGATTGAAAAAATCCGTCGTTCCATGGCAACCATGCTGCCGAAGTTTACGACCTGGCGAATGGTTCAGGAATACGTTCAAAAGTACTATCTTATCGATCCCGAGCAGCACTGAAATTTCAGGATTCCCGACATGATTTCAACGGGATGAAGCCCGTTGCCGGGAACTGCTATACGTGTGCGCAGGCCTGTCGGCACATTGTTTCGTATCGGAAAGGTTGGAAAAAAGGCACGCTCGTGTTGTGCCGGCAATGAATCCAGTTTAAGATGCCATCGGCAGAATGGACGCGGCGGGTATATTTTTAAAACTGCCGGAATTCCGAAAATATATGCTCCAGAACAAACCATCCAGAATAGTCATGTTTTCGGCGGAAGCCACACCGTTTGCCAAGGTCGGCGGAATGGGGGACGTTGTCGGCGCTTTACCGAAAGCGCTCTCTAAACTGGGCTTTCAAACGGCGGTTGTGATTCCGGCCTACGCATCCGTTTTGCAGGAGGACCGATTCGATATCCGCCCGTGTGAAGCCGTTTCAGGAATTACGGTCCGATTAGGAAAGGCGACCGAGAGGGCGATAATATATCAGGCCCGGCTTGATAAATCGGATGTCGACGTCTACCTTGTAGGCTCCCGCAAATATTTCAGCCGCCCGGGCATTTACGGGGATCCCGATACAGGCGAGGGATACAGCGATAATTGGAAGCGATTTCTATTTTTCATGAAAGCCGGGATCGAACTGCTGCTCAGGCTTAAAATCCCAGTCGATGTCATCCATTGCCACGACTCCCATACTGCCCTCATACCCGGCATTATCCGCACGAATTACAGTCGCAGTCCCTTTTATTCGAATGTCGGGACGCTTTTTACAATCCATAATCTTGCCTATCAGGGAGTCTATCCCAAAAAAGTGCTTCATTATGCCGGGATTGACAACGAGCATTTCTATCCGATGTCTCCCTTTGAATACTGGAATAAGGTGAATTTTATGAAGGCTGGAATATTACTGTCGGACAAGGTGAATACGGTGAGTCAAACCTATGCCGTTGAAATCCGGACCAGCCACGAATTCGGTCACGGATTGGAAGGAGTACTTGACGGCAGGAGAATGGACGTCAGCGGTATCGTTAACGGGATCGATTACGAGGAGTGGAATCCGCAGTCGGATCCTTTTATTCCGGCTCGTTTTTCCGCCGGTGATCTGTCGGGGAAAGAGACATGCAAAGAACATCTGCGGCGGCATTTCGGCCTTCCCCGACTCCGGGGCCGTGTGCCTGTGATCGGCATAGTATCCCGATTGGCGGACCAGAAAGGGTTTGACCTTGTCGCGGATGCCGTACCGGAGATCGTGGCTTTGAATATGCAGATGGTAATCCTGGGCGTCGGCCAGTTGAAATACCATAAACTGCTGCTGGAGATCGCGGCAAAACATCCCGATAAAATCGGAGTAAACCTGACGTTCGATAACGAACTGGCGCACGAAATTGAAGCGGGTTGCGACATGTTTCTGATGCCGTCCAAATACGAGCCGTGCGGTCTCAGCCAGCTTATCAGCCTGCGTTACGGCACCATTCCTGTGGTGCGTGCGACCGGGGGGCTGGCCGATACCGTTGTCCCCTATGACAGGGAAAATGGAACGGGATTCCTTTTTCGGGAATATTCCCCGGAAGAAATGATGGCGGCATTGGAGCAGGCTATATCGGTTTATTCCGATCCGGATCGCTGGCGGGCACTTATGGTCCGGGCGATGGAGCAGGACTGGTCCTGGGATAAATCCGCCGAAAAGTACAGACAGCTTTATCGAAGTATTTACAACAAGAGGCATTCCTGATTCCGTATTCGTGGATCCTTAAAGAATTTCTAAAAAATGGAGGTCATGGATATCTCCTGTGGTTTATGATGATGGCTCAAAAGGTGACGGTTTATGACGGGACGTAAAATGTGGCGGATCAGAAACATAATCGTGTGCGCATCTGTGGCGGTTTGCCTGTTGATTGCCGGGATAATCGTTCATTATCAGGCGCCGATATTATCGGCTAATGAATCCGGACGGGATACGGCTCAGAATGATATGCAGCAGAACGGAATTATTCCGGGCCGTCTGGAACGGATAGACTCGGCCGTTGAGGCGGCGATCTCCGAGGGGGAAGTTCCCGGAGCGGTTGTTCTCGTGAGCCGGCAAGGCAGGATCGAATATTTCAAAGCTTTCGGGAATCGATCATTGCAGCCGAAAAAGGAACTCATGACGAAGGATACAATTTTTGATGTATCGTCATTGACTAAAGTTCTGGCAACAACGCCGTCGATTATGCTTCTCGTTGAAAACGGGCTCCTCAGAATTGGCGATCCGGTGTATCGATACCTTCCCCGTTTTAAAGGAGGGGGGAAGGATGACATTACCGTAAGCCATCTGTTGACGCACTATTCCGGCCTTCCGGCGGATTTGGATCTTTCAAAAGGATGGTTCGGATACGATGAATCGCTGGAGGAATTATGGAAACTTCGGGTGGATTTCAAGCCGGGCAAGGAGTTCGTTTACAGTGATGTCAATTTCATCGCTTTGGGCGAGATCATTCATGCGGTGAGCGGCAAAACAATCGATGTGTTCGCCCGGGAAAACATATTCAATCCGCTGGGCATGACGGATACCTGTTACCGTCCGACTTCGGACGTGGTCGGACGCATTGCACCCACCGAGTCGCGAGGAAACACCCTGCTGTATCTGCACGCAAGGAGTTCGAAGACGGATCTGGATAAAATGCTTCGCGGAGAAGTACACGATCCGACCGCTTATAGAATGGGAGGCGTTGCCGGGCATGCAGGACTGTTTTCCAGCGCAAAAGACCTGGCCGTGTATGCCCAAATGCTGCTCGACAGGGGAAAGTACAGCGGCGGGCGTCTTCTGTCACCGATAACCGTCCAGGCAATGAGCCGGCCGCAATCGCCTCCCGGTTCCGTGCAATTGAGGGGATATGGATGGGACATCCGGACTGATTATTCTTCACCGCGCGGGGATATTTTCGGGGGGGGATACGGACACACAGGCTTTACCGGAACCTCTTTATGGATTCACCCGCCGACGGAAACTTTCGTGGTTATCCTGAGTAATCGTGTGCATCCCAATGGCGGGAAGAACATGAATCATCTGCGCAGTGTTGTTGCAAATATCGTTGCCTCTGCGATTTCCGATCCGTTTTAGGAAATGGATCCTGGTGCCATTATGGACAAAAATAAAGGACAGGTTCTGATTGTAGATGATGAGATTTATATACAGGAGATTCTGAAGGCAACTCTCGAGGATGCGGGATTTGATTGCGTTACGGCAGGCGATGCCGGATCCGCTCTTAATGCTCTCGCTTCCCAGAATTTTGATCTGGCATTTACGGACATACGGATGCCCGGAAAGCAGGGAACGGAGTTGCTGCAGGATATCAAGAAGGCATACCCCGATGTTGTTGTTCTCATCATCACTGCGCTGGACAGCGCCAGTATGGCGATTCAGAGCATGCATATGGGCGCCTATGATTACATAATCAAGCCCTTTAACCTTGAGCAGGTGTTGCTGTCGGCCAATCGTGCGCTTGACAAGCGACGGCTGGAGAACGCCAACCGGGAATACCAGCGATATCTTGTCCAGATGGCCGATGAGCGAGCCGCGGAAACCCGCCGCCTGTTCTATTCCATGACGCAGGTGTTGATTCATCTCCTCGATCTGAAAATTCCGTTCAACGTGGGCCACGCACTGCGGGTCGCGGAGAAGTCGCGCTATGTTGCGAGAGAGCTCCGGATGACGGATGACGGGGTGCGGAAGGTCTATCTCGCGGCCCTGCTTCATGATGTCGGAATGATTCTTGTGGAGGATGTCCTGTTAAACAAGCAGACCTCCCTTACCCCTGAGGAACACCGCCATTTTCAGGAGAGATCGGCACTGGCGGAAGATGTGTTGCGCCCCATCCTGGGGGATGAGGAAGTGCTGAAATCCATTCGCCACAACCGTGAGCGCTATGACGGTACCGGGTATCCGGACGGTTTGAAAGGAAATCTCATTCCGCTGGGCGCCCGGATTATTGGCGTCGTCGAGGCTTTTGATGCCATGACTGTCTGGCGGCCTTATCGAATGCCGCGATCCCCCCAGGAGGCGATCAAGGAGCTGGCACAATGCGCTTCCTCGCAGTTCGATCCTCAGGTCGTTACCATATTCGCGGACCTTTACGACAAGGTGTTCCGTAATTCCGATCAGTCCTCTCTGGAAAAACAGTGAAACCCTTACGCGTTCTTCGTTCCGATGCCGCGAACATATGGACGGCTGCGTTGCAGGCGGTTGATCCCGAAGCCGCGGTTCGGAAATATGTGAGGCGCCGGAAGAAGATCCTGCAGGTCGAGCAGTACCGCTTTGACCTCGATACGATACGGAATGTCTGGATTCTGGGGGCGGGGAAAGCGGCGGCTCCGATGGGAAAAGCCCTGGAAAAGATCCTGGGGAAATACCTGTCCGGAGGATTCCTGACAACAAAATATGAGCACGGTCTTGCTCTGAAAAAAATTGATATCATGGAAGCCGGGCATCCTCTTCCGGATAAAAACAGCCTGGCTTCGGCGGAGCGGATACACTCTTTTGTTGAAAACAGAGTCGAACCGGGCGACCTGGTGATCTGCGTGTTTTCCGGCGGAGCCTCCTCTCTTGTGGTTTCGCCTGCGGACGGGATTACCCTGGAGGACAAACTGCGGTGTTCCGAGATTTTAATGAATGCCGGCGCTTCCATCCATGAATTGAACAGTGTCCGAAAACACCTGTCCAGGCTGAAAGGTGGAGGACTGGCCCGTTTATTAAGTCATGCCGGTGTTGTTGTTCTGGCCCTGTCGGATGTTGTCGGTGACGATATCGCTACCATCGCTTCGGGACCGTCGGCGCCGGATCCGACTACATTTTCCGACTGCATGGAAGTATTCCAAAAGCTGGGGATTTCCGATCGGATTCCCCCTGCTGTGTTGACGCGCATGGAACAGGGGTGTGCCGGACGGCTTGAGGAGACGGCGAAACCCGGGGATCCCGTTTTCCGGGGATCCCGTTTCCTCATAGTCGGTAACAGCGCACTGGCGTGTACGGCTGCTTTAAAAGCGGCAAAGCGGATGGGATACCGGAGCATGGTCCTTACAAGCCGGCTTGAGGGGGACAATGAATCGGCGGCCAGGTTTCATATGGGTATCCTGAAGGAAGTCGTGCAGCAGGACAGGCCGTTGAGACGCCCCGCCTGTATAATCAGCGGAGGAGAAACAACGGTTAATATTGCCGGAAACGGCCGCGGGGGACGCAACCAGGAGTTCGCGCTGCATTGTGTGCCGTATCTGGCTGGACTGCAGGCACCGGCGCTTGTAGCCAGCCTGGGAACGGACGGCACCGATGGGCCTACCGATGCCGCCGGGGCCGTGGCCGACAACTCAACCCTTACCCGCTCGTTGAAATACGGGCCTTCATTTCTTAAAGAATCTCTCGGCAATAATGATTCCTACACCTTCTTCAAACGTCTCGGGGACCTGATCATTACAGGTCCGACGCGGACCAATGTGATGGATCTGCATATCGTGTTGGTAGGGTAATATCGGGTTGACTGTAGGGGCGAACCTTGTGTTCGCCCTTGATCCGACTTCGCCAACAGCATAGGGGCGAACACAAGGTTCGCCCCTACATTGTTTTGTCGGGGGAGGCGCATAAATCTTCGACCGGACATTGGGGACAGAGCGGCTTTCTGGCCTTGCATATCTGCCTGCCAAAAAGAATGGTCTGGTGGGAAAAAGCGATCCACCTGCTTTGCGGCAGGATCCGCATCAGGTCCCGTTCGATATTTTCCGGTGTTTTTGCGGTTGAAAGATCGAGTCTCCTGGAGACTCGAAAGACATGCGTGTCGACCACGACGCCTGTAGCTTTCTTGAAAGCAACGCCCAAAACCACATTGGCCGTTTTGCGTGCAACCCCGGGAAGCTGCAGCAGCGCATCCATCGTATCCGGAACGGTTCCTCCGAATGTATCCAGAATCTTCCGGCAGGCTCCCTGAATATTTTTGGTTTTGTTGCGGAAGAAACCTGTGGACCGGATGTCCTGCTCCAGTATTTCGGTTTTTGCGCCGGCATAATCGCCCGGAGACTTGTACTTTTTGAACAGATCCTGTGTAACAATGTTGACCCTTTCATCCGTGCATTGCGCGGACAGGATTGTGGCTACCAACAGTTCCAGCGGAGTGCTGAAGTGAAGGGCGCATTGGGCATCGGGGTATGTGCGGTCAAATTGCTCCAGGATCCGTTCCATGCGGTCCGCCTGTTTCGATACGGATTTCTTTTTTTTTGTCGTCATGGCGAATCATTATAAACCAAGAAGTTACAAAGGTGCTCCCGGATAGTTGCATGCCGGCGGTCGGGTTAAAAATTTTTGTAAAATGGGATTAATTTAGAATCTTCCTGTCGATCAGGTATAAAAAGATTGAAGATTGAAGATTGAAAACCGGGTGGACGGTTCGATTACGGGAAGCTCGGAATCCTCTTCCCGACCTGAGGCCTGCATCCGATATTTCATGAAATTTCCTGTATCATTCACTCTTGCTATTTGCCGACGTCAGGGAATACGATTAAATAACGGGAAATTGCTCTATATGGAGATAACATTGCCTTGGATGCCGGATTTGGAATTTGACAATTGACGCCGGTGCATGTTATCAGAATTATTATAATCAGAGGAGAATCCAATGAGTGAACAAACTGGTGCCGGAGAAAAACTCTTATATCTGATGCTGGGTGCTGTAATCGGAGCGGCAACCGCCCTTTTATTGGCCCCCAAAAGCGGCGAGGAAACCCGGAAGATCATCCTGTCAAAAGCCCGGGAAAGGGCTGATACCATTTCTTCACAGGGCAAAGCGGTTGCGGAAAAAACTTCGGAATATCTCGACCGCGGGAAAGAAATCGTCCAGCAGCAGAAGGATTCACTGAACGCCGCCCTTGAAGCCGGCAAAAAAGCATATCGGGAAGAAAAAGAGAAAGTATAAAACCAGATGCAAACCCAAGAAATCCTCCTGGTGATTTTTACCGGAATCCTGGCGGTCGCGGTTCTTATGCAGACCCTTATCTTTTTCGGGATGTATAAGACTTTCCGCCGGTTGGTTGACCGGGTTGACGGAATAAGCAAGGATCTGCTTAAGAATGTCGACAAAGTCACCGTAAAGGCGGAAGAAACCCTGGCCACTATTCAGGACATCGGGAACGGTTTTATACCCGTTAAGGATAAAGTGGTCGATGCCGCCGAAATCCTGCATCAAAGAGTTGTCAAGGTGGACGACTTTTTTGAGGAGACCACCGATACCGCTCGATCGGAAGTTGAAAAAATGAAGGACCGGATCGAATTGGCCGCAAATCGCGCCGAAGAACTGCTGGAGATAATCCATGACGGTATTCTGGTCCCTGTAAATGAAATAACAGCTGTTACCCGCGGAATACGGGCGGGTTTTAATTTTCTTTTTAAACGCCGCAGAAATTCATCCGAAGCTGTTCGGCAGTCCGAAACTGTTCAACAGGAGGATGATGAAGAGATGTTTATCTGAAGATACTGCCGTTCCGGGCTTTGCATAAAAACCCTCCCTGAAAATAAAATAACATTTACCGACATCGATATAGATGTATCATTCTGCATTATTCAGGTCGGAGAATGGACTTCCGGCTTTCTATCGGAGAGGATTTCATGGGCGCCCTCGAATTTTCTGTTCCCTACAATAACGATCCCGAGACACTGACGGAAATTTTCAAATGGAAAGAGTGTAACGCGAATCTCATAAGGGAAATCTATCTTTCCGGTCCCCAGGAGTATGCCGGTTCGGGTCGGATATCTCCGGCACAGTCGTTCAATGATTTCGCGGATGCCGTAAACAGGATCCATCGGGAGGGGATACGGGTTAATCTGCTGCTGAACTCTACTTGTGAAGGAAGCGACTGGTACGCGTCCAATGTATTGAACGATACTATGGATTACCTGAATCGGGTTTTCGAAGACTGTGGTGTGGAAGCCATAACCATTGCGAATCCAATGTATATCAGGGAGGTCCGGAGGCGTTTCCCGCAGGTGGAGATCTGCGCCTCCGTTCTGAGCGATATCGATTGCCTCCATAAGGCCGTTATCTTTAAAAAGGCGGGCGCCGACGCCATCACGCCCGACGTAAACATCAATCGCAACCTTTGCCTTCTGAAAAAGATCAGGGAAAAAACGGGGTTGGAGCTCAAATTAATGGTCAATGAGGGCTGCCTGTTTAAATGCCCTTTTCGAAAGTTTCACTTCAATTTTATTTCGCACAAGTCGAGAAATCCCGGATCGGACGGGACTAAGGGCGAGGACAATGTCTTCAGCCTCAACTGCATTCAACTGACGAAAAGCGATCCTTCTCAATTACTTAAGTCCGGATGGATCCGCCCTGAAGACCTGGAACGGTATGGAGAAATTGCCACCTTTTTCAAGCTGGTGGGACGAACCAGTTCAAAAACCATGATTTGCCGATCCCTGGAAGCGTATATGCAGCAAGCCTGGGACGGGGATCTCCTCGAACTGATGGCGGGCAACCTTTATTCCTACGGGATGTCCTACCTGACACACCTGGACAACCACAGTCTCGATGCCGTGGGATTTTTCGAAAAAGTCACTTCGTGCGATCGGGAATGTATTGATTGTGACTTCTGCGAGCAACTCATTGACAAACTGATCCGACGCGGGGTGTTTACGCCGGCAAAGATGAAGGATCTGGGCCTGAAATAAGCGGTAAGCGTAGGAATGCCTGACATAACCGCGGGCGGATGCACTCATTCCCCTGAAGAATCCGGGCATTATCTCTGTCCCGCGCGGATTTATTATGTGGGTGATTGTTTCATTATTTACCTCACACAAGAGAGCCAAAGCGTAATACCGGCCTATTTAAGAGGAGGAATGCAAAAAGGGGCGGACCGTTCAGGCCTCCCCTTTCTATCGAATTCTGATAGATGTTCTAACGGATTTTTGCTGTAACCAACCCGATTTCATCCTTACCCGCCCCCCTGGCTATATCGACTATTTTTTTCACATCGCTGAAATTTACATTGGCGGGGACTCGTCGGTTTCCGTATCTTCCGGCAAAACAAAATCAACTGTAACCGTTGCGATGACAGGAATCGCTTTGCCATTCAGTACAGTCGGTTCATACTTCCATTGCTTTACTGCTTTTTCAGCAGCGTCCCGGAGCATGGGATGGCCGCCAATCACTTCAACGTTGGAGACATAGCCTTCTTCGGTTACAGTTACGGCTAAATTGACTTTCCCCTTAACGCGCGCTCGCCTGGCCAGTTCAGGATACTCGGGATCAACCTTGTGAATGAGTTTGGATTGAAGAACATTGCCGTCAATCCATTCGGCATTTTCGGGGTTCGGATTTATCGGTATTTCCGTGGGCGAAACAAACTGCGTGGGTGAAACAACATTACGTTTTACAGTAATGGTGGAGATAACCGGAATGGGTGTGCCGTTCAGAAGGGTCGGTTCGTACTTCCACTGCTTCACCGCCGCCACAACGGCGTCAATGTAAAGCGGATCGCCGTCAAGCACTTCAACGTTCGAGACTTCGCCCTTTTCATTCACGGTTATATTTAATATGACTTGTCCGGCTTTGGCCTCCTCAGGATAAACAGGTGCGACCCGGTGAATGAGTTTGGATTGGAGAACATTGCTGCCGATTCTTGTCGTGGTTTGCCGGGAAGAATAACTCCCCATGCCACCGCCCTCTCCAGGACCTACAAACGCACCCTCGCTGGTATCGGTCCCTCCTCCCGATCCCGGATCGTCTGATACACCGACAAAACTACCGACAACGCCACCAGGTATTTTCCCCACTATGCCGCCTTCTTCCTGACGAGGTATCGCTGAATTCTTCGGCGTGGTTTCATATGTGATGTACGCTGCCTGATGTTTGATATTGTCGACATCCGTTTTCAGGTCGGCGGATAATGGTACAACCAGATAAATACCGTTCTGCTTGATCAAAGATACATTATTGTTTTTGAGGGTAAGGTTAAACAGGTCAAGGACTTCCCTTTTCGATATCGGCTCCGAGCTATGAACGGTAGCGGTTCCCTGTACCTCCGGATCGATTATCAGCGGCGTCAGACCGAGAAGTTCGGAGATCTGCTGAATAAAAGACCTCAGATCCGCATCCGAATAATGCAGCTCGAACTTACCGTTTGATTCGCTGCCTGTCGGTTGCTTCAGCCTGATCGGTTGGGAAACGGTTTGCGTCTGGGGTGTTGGTGCCGGAGTTGGATCTGACTGAGCGTCGGGGAGATGAACCTGTTGAGAATCGATTTTCTCAGCAGAGATCTCTTCCTGGACAATTAAAGCCGGACCTGTTAGAGGAAACCACCCGGCGGCAAGACTTACCGTTCCCGCCAGGATCACGGCTATTCCGGATAAACTGAGCACCAATCGCAATCGATTCATGGAAACCTCCTTTATCAACAGAGCGACCCGCTCGACCAGGTGGCGCTCTCTCAGGAAAAGCGGTGCCGGAACCGCCCTGGGACGCCCGAGCTTCCGGGCGATTTCCAGCAATGAATCCAGGTAAGGCTGCCGGTTTCCCGTCAGTCTGACGACTTCATGGTCCACGGACTGTTCCCGGGTAAGATGGATTCTTGAGAGCAGCCACCAGACGGCGGGATGAAACCAGAAAAGGGTGCGTATCATCTCTTCAATAAATATCAGCGCCCAGTCGCGCCGCCGTACGTGCAGGAGTTCGTGGCAAAGGATGGCTTCCCTGCAGGCCTCGCGCATTTCAGGAAATGTCCGGGGCAGGATGACCGTCGGATTGAAGATTCCAAATGTAGCGGGACTGTCCGTTTCATCGGACAGATAGAAGCGCGCCCGAACACCGATAAGTGAAGAAATTCTTTCGGCGACAGGCGGCATCCGGTCGATCGGTTCCGATCGGCGCAATAACAGGCGCAGCCTGTAAAAACCGAGGGCCAGCCAAAACAGCCGCAGCAATGCCCCCGCCGCAAATATCAGCACAACGGCATCGGTTGCCGATATCTTCGGACTCGATGGCGGGGATGAAACCACTCCCGTACCCGTATTCGGGATTGTCATTTCCGTCATCTGAATGGTGACATCCGTGGAAACGGCGGCCGGTTTTTCCCACTTCTGCATAAGGGGAAGTGCCAGGCAGGCGATCAGAAGAACCTGCCAGTAGATGAGCGATATCCGCGGAATGCGCAGACGGAAGATATACGCCAACAGTGTGCCCGCGGCAGCCAGAATCGCCATCTGCAGACAATAGGCGAGGAGGTTGTCCATCCAGACGGGGAGTGCCATGGTGTCCTCTCAGGTTAAGGTTTACTGCTTTTCTTCCTCCCGGATCATCTTGCGGATTTTTTCCAGGTCCTTTTCGGAAAGACGCCGTTCCTTTACCAAATGCGCCAGTAGAGGCTCGGTAGACCCGTTGAAGACCCGGTTGATAAAATCGCCCACAATCCCTTTGAGCATTCTGGTTTCGGGTGTGGTGGCTGCATAGACGAAAGCCCGGCCTTCGGTCCTCTTTTTCAGGTGTCCCCGGATTGCCATGGTTTTCATTGTGGTCATGACGGTTGTGTAGGCGATGGAGCGCCGGCTGCGCAGATCCTCGTAAACGTCTCGCACGGTTGCTTCGCCCAGCCGCCAGACTACTTTCATAATGTCGAGTTGTGGCCCGCTGAGGGTATTATTTTTAGGTCTCATAGTACTATATGATAGTACTAGATAATATTTTGTCAAGAAAAAAATGTCTTTTCTTTTGTATCCGCGCAACGAAACAAAATAATTCACCTGAATTTGAAGATGAAGGTATGATGCTGGCAGGTTTTGAATCCATCCTGGGAGAAATTATGAGCGGGTATCTGAGGCGTGAACGGGAAACCTTCCCGATGCACAAAATCAAAAGGGTCGATCGTCCGACCATAAAAATACATGAGGAGGAAATACGGAGGGTTCATGAGCAGGACCATGGGTTCAACCGGGCTCTGCGGGGAGAGTTCGGTCCTTTTCTTCAAAGGGAGAGAAATCGTTTCTCCGTAAAGCATCCGCTTTCCGCTTCCCTTATGGCCATGCAGCTGAGAATGCGTGAAATGGTAGACGGGCCCGTTGCAGCGCGGGAGGCGCCCATATCAAAGGATCCCGTCTATCTGTCGCACCATATTAAGGAAACGGCCTATTTTCTCCGAGCCGATGCCGTCGGGATTTGTGAGCTTCCTAGATACGCCGTATACACTCACAGTGCGGCAACGGGGGGGGCGATTACGCTCGACCATAAATATGCGGTTGCCATTCTTGTGGACCAGGATTCGAAAACGGCCGACGCCACGACCGGCAGCGACTGGATCAGCAATGCGATGAGTTTTGTTGCCTATTCCGCTTCCGGTTTCATTGCCTGTCTAGTAGCGGATTACATTCGAAGACTCGGCTACCCTGCCCGGGCGCATCACGCCATGAATTACCAGGTCATCGTTCCACCTATACTTCTATGGGCGGGACTGGGCGAGATGAGCCGTATGAGCGAATGCGTTCTTCATCCGTTTCTGGGACCCAGGTTCAAAGCCGGGATCGTCACCACCGATTTGCCCCTGCTTGCAGACAAGCCCATCGATTTCGGCCTCCAGGACTTCTGTACCAAGTGCAGGAAATGTGCACGGGAATGCCCGTCCGGAGCGCTGAGCGACGGCGACAAGGTTATGGAAAAAGGGTATGAGCATTGGCCCGGTGACATAAAAAAATGCACGTCCATGCGGGTTGGGAACCAGAAAGGCACCAGCTGCGGCACCTGCCTGACCGTTTGTCCCTGGAACAAGCCGTATACGCCCCTGCATCGTGCCGCCGGTGCTTTATTCCGCCATTCATCCCTGGCCAGAAGCCTCGCCCCCTGGCTGGATGATGTCCTGGGTTACGGGAAGCCCGATTACACAAAGAAGTGGTGGTGCGATCTGGAGGACGTAGAAGGTAACGGAATTTTACAGATACCTTCCAATAAAGAGGCGGATGAGTCTTTAATACAGAGTGGGGAAGAAAGATGAGTCACTACAGGAAAAACCGAATATCCGAAAACCCTGTCGCTTACAGAATGGGAAGGGACCGCGGATCATGGGACCGACGAGCCTCTGGAGATATTCGGCGAAAGGCAGATAAAAAATCTTGTTATGCGCGACCGCAACCATCCGAGCGTGGTCCTGTGGTCGATCGGAAATGAAATAGGAACAGGAGAAAAAGGCTGGGGAAAGACCGCTGAGCGGGTGGCCTTTATGCGCGATTTCGAAGTGGTGGACGGTGAAGGCAATCCCTGCCCGTTATCGGATGACAAGGGGACTTTCAGCGTGGACGGTCCCGCCGAGATCGCGGGTATCGGCAACGGCAACCCCCTGTCCATGGAACCGTTCCGGTCGTCCAGTCACAGCCTGTTTCACGGCAAGGCTATGCTGATTATCAGATCGATCGAAGTAAAATCAGGAGCTGTGAACGTCACTGCCAACGCAGATGGTTCTGAATCAGCACAGGTCCGGATTGATACAAAGCTGTTGTCGGGGAATTAAGAAAAATCCAAAGTGTGGGGAATCCACACAGAAAGCAGGCGATATGCAGGTAGCTCGAATCCATGGTATCGGAGACATGCGCCTTCATGAGGAGCCGATGCCGGTTCCCGGAGAGAATGAAGCAATTGTGCGCATAACGGCTGTCGGCGTTTGCGGATCGGATGTGCACTGGCTGAGAGACGGAGGTATCGGAAGCGACAGGGTTGTGGAGCCTCTCGTCCTGGGTCACGAATGCGCGGGCGTGATTGAATCCGGCCCGAGAAAGGGGGAGCGCGTGGCGATTGACCCGGCATGCCCCTGCGGAAAATGTGAGTTCTGCCTGGAGGGGAATCCGAACCTGTGTTCAAATCTGCGCTTCGCGGGCCATGCGCCGCATGACGGCGCCCTCCGACAGTATATCGCCTGGCCGGAGCAGTCCCTCATTAGCCTCCCCGATTCGATGACCGATATCGAGGGTGTCATGCTCGAACCTCTTGGGGTGGCATTGTATTCCGTTGACTGCGGGAATGTGAATCCGGGTATGAGTGTGGGTGTATTCGGCTGCGGCACTATAGGACTTTGTTTGATCCAGGTTGCGCGTGCAGCGGGTGCGGCGTCCATTTTTGCTACGGAATTGCCCGGCATAACTCATCGTATCAAGGCGGCACGAACGGTCGGAGCGACAGTGCTCGAGGCCGACAGCGGCCGGGAAGCAGAGAAAATTATAATGGCAACCGGAGGCCGTGGTGTGGATGTGGTGTTCGAAGCGGCCGGAGATCCTGCTGCAGTTAGTGCCGCAATCGATGCCGTCAAGCCTGGCGGCAATGTGTGCCTGATCGGGATCCCGTCCGACGACAGGACGGCATTCTCCGCATCAACCGCCAGGCGAAAAGATTTGACCCTCCATGTCGTGCACAGGATGAAACATACCTATCCAAGATCGATTCAACTTGTTCAAAACAGGCAGGTGGATGTCCGGTCGATGGTGACGCATCGTTTCCCACTGTCGGAAGTGTCCCGTGCCTATGATGCGGCTGAAAGACGCGAGGGCATCAAAATAGTCATCGACTGCTGATGTTAATCTCCAGGAGCTTTATCTTCCGCATGTGTGCAGCAATTGCACAATTGTTATACGGGATTTCCCGGTGAGGTTATTATGAACAGCGACACGCTTACGAACTATTTCAAACCGATACTCTATAAGTTCCATGACCGGGAGGCGCTAGTTTTCAAAACGGGTTTCCGGTCGATTCGCATATCGTATCTCGACCTCTACGATTATGCGTACCGGATGGCCAACTGGTATCAGCGTCACGGTCTGAAAAAGGACGATGCGATCCTGCTGTGGGCTCCTAACAGCCCGGAATGGGTGGCGGCGCTTCTGGCCTGTTCCCTGACCGGAGTGATTGCCGTTCCCCTGGATGCGCGTGTAAAACCCGATTTTGTTCGGCATATAGCCGCCGAAACCGGCGCGAAGGCCGGCATCAAATCAAAATTCATGAGTATCGAGTCGGGCATAACGTGGTGGAATACCGGAGACCTTTCCCGACAGGTGCGTGAAATACCGCCGATATTCAAGGAACCTGAAATCGCGGGAGACGACATACTGGAAATTGTCTATACCTCGGGGACGACGGCGGAACCGAAGGGTGTCATTCTCACGAACAAAAATATTGTGTCGAACATCGCCTCTCTGAGTGAAGTGCTTTCCTACGATACGGACTGGAAGTTCCTTTCCGTGCTGCCGCTGAGTCATATGCTGGAGCAGAACGCCGGGCTCTTTATCCCGCTCTTCTACGGTTGTTCGATAACCTATCTGAGAACACGGAAATCAGCCGCGATTATGCAGGCCATGCAGGAAGAGGGGATCACCTCCGTTATCACCGTTCCTTTAATGCTCCAGACTTTTCGCGATGGAATTCTGAGAGAGGTAGAATCAAGGGGCATGACGAGAAGTTTCGAGCGAATGCTCGGCCTGGCCTGGAGATTGCCGCGGGGATTACGGAAGATACTGTTCCGATCGGCGCATAAAAAATTCGGAAACCGCCTGGCCTTTTTCGCCGTCGGAGGAGCGCCTCTGGATGGTGAGGTCGAAGACTTCTGGAACAACCTCGGCCTGAAGGTTGTCCAGGGATACGGTCTTACGGAAACCTCTCCCATAGTAACCTGCAACACGGTCGCGGATCCGCGTCCCGGGACCGTAGGCCGGGTTTTGCCGGGACAGGAAATAAAGCTCTCCAGTGAAGGGGAGATACTCGTCAGGGGAGACAATGTCACCCAGGGGTATTACAAACGGCCGGATTTACAGGAAATGTACTTTACAGACGGCTGGTACCGAACCGGGGATGTCGGAGAGACAGACTCCGAGGGGTATCTGTGCATCAAGGGCAGAATTAAAAATATGATCCTGACCGCCAGCGGCATGAATGTTTACCCGGAAGATATTGAAGCCGAGCTGAACCGGACTCCGGGAGTCAAGGAATCCTGTGTCCTGGGCAGAGAGCAGGAAGGTAAGACCGTTATCCACGCGGTACTGCTATTGAGCGAAGACGCAAGCGACGGGAAAGCGATCGTTGCGACGGCGAACGCCAACCTTGCGGATCACCAGAAAGTCCAGGCATATACGGTCTGGGACAAACCGGATTTTCCCCGCACGACGACAATGAAAATCCAGAGGCGGTTTGTTCTGGAAGCGCTAGAGGCGAACCATGGCGTGGCAACGGAGGCGACCGCCCCCGTCGAGAATGGAGATCCCATATACGGCATCATTCGATCCATATCTAATGTTCCCGCAAACCGTGTAACCCCAACGGCAACCCTGGGGCTGGATCTGCAGCTTGACTCCCTTTCCAGGGTGGAACTGGTCGGCATTATCGAGGAAGAGCTGCGGGTTGAACTGGATGAATCTCTCATTACCGACCGGACGACTGTCGGGGAGCTTGAGGAATTTGTTGCTTCTCAGAGAAAAACGTCGGATACGAAGTACAAGCTCTGGCCGCTGACCCGCTGGGCCGTTTGTATTCGTCGCCTGCTGCAGGCGGTGTGCATACGGCCGGTTATGCGGTATTACATGAAGCTCCGGATTATGGGTCGGGAAAAATTCGACGGACTCGACAAACCGTTTATACTTATAGCCAATCACATCAGCCACCTGGATGCCGGTGTTCTGACAATGGCGCTTCCCTGGCGCGTCCGGAAGCGAATGGCAGTGGCTGCGGCAGCCGACGTCTTCCAGGAATGGGACTCCGGCCAGGCGCCTTTAAAGGAGCGGATTTTCCGGAAATCGGCATCCTTTCTGGCACTGTTGGGACTCAACATCTTCCCCTTCCAGCGATATGCCGGAATCAAGAAGAGCCTCGAGTATACCGGGAAACTCATGGACCGGGGATGGTCCATTATGATTTTCCCGGAAGGCAAGCTTTCTCAGGACGGCACGGTGAAGGAATTCAAGGCCGGCGTCGGGCTACTTGTGAAGGAACTGGATGCCGTTGTGGTTCCGTCCAAAATACAGGGAGTATTCGAAATTATGGATTACCGCTTCACATGGCCCCGGAAGCATGGAGACGTTACGGTCCGTTTCGGCAATCCTGTCCTTTTCCCGTCCGATGCCACCTATGAAGAGATTGCCGAACGACTGGAGCACGAGGTGCGGTTCCTTTGAATCAATCCCGGTATTTTTAAAATCCAGGACCTTTTTTCATGTGATCGCCCCGGGGATGGCGGATGTCAAATCCACCGAGTATTGGGGCTACGCCAATTCCATCGCGTTGCCGATGCTGGCGGTATCGGCTTGGAGTCGAGAAGAATCCGCCCCAGGAAGCGGCAATAGAAAAACCCGGTTAGGATGTTGTTAAGGGGCGAACTTTCCGGCCGAATCGAAGATTCGGCCGAGCTACGGCGGACAAGTTCATGTTCGCCCTTGTATCATCTTGCTGCAAATTCTCTGAAAAAAAATACGGATCAAGCGCCGCTTTCGTCGGCGCTGGGGCCGTAAATCGATGGCACCGCGGTGTCGGTCAGCCGCAGGTATACCGAAAGCTGGCCTCGATGGTGGATGATATGATTCAGCACGAACGAGCGGATTACCGTGATCTTGGGCAGCGTCATTATAGTATTCCCCTCGTTCATAAGGGACCATGACTGCATCAGTGTTTCATCGCTGGCGCCTTCTATGGCTTTCCGGCATTCCTCGACATTTTTGTCGAATGCCGCCAGCAGCTCTGCACGCGACGAGGCGTTGAAAGGTTGATGCCCGCCCGCAAGGTCCAGGGAATCCTGGGTAATGCTGATGGTGCCCCAGACCGTCATCTCCGCTATATGGGACGCGAGACGCCCGGCTTTCATCGACTTTTCGTGCGGGGCCCAGTTGTATTTGTCTTCCTTCAGACGTTCCATGACCCTGCGAGTTGTCGCCATTTCAGAATCGAATTCCGGTAATAGCGAATCTTTGATTGCCATCCTGATCCTCCTTGTTCCTGTATGTGAAGTGTTTTTAATTACCAACCCATGTATTATAGGCTTGAACCCAATTTTCAACCGCAGAAATGCCGGTTCCTGTCTTCATGCGAGGTGCCCTACGAAAACTCAGAATAACATTTATGTTGATGGTATAGAAATTGATTTGGCGTCCCTCTTTTCCATTACTCACCGGTGCGTTCCCGGATTATGTAATAAGAAGCATTGCTGTTGCGCAACATACGAGGTTGCAATCAATCGTAACGAAATTGACCGCATAATCGGTTATATGCCTGCGGCTTCAAGATATGCGCCGCGTCTTGGCAGCGACGGTTCTTTGGAGAATATTTTTGAAGAGGATGAAGACGGTTCCTTTGTCGTGGATACGGATGGAGACGGTCTGTGTTCTTTTGCCTTCGGGGATCGAAAAAGCGGCATACTCTGTTCGCTCCATTCCGTTGCCCTGGATCGGAAAATTCCGTATTCCAAAACCAAGCCCATGTCCTGTGTGCTCTGGCCGCTGGCCATCACTGAAGATCTGCCGCTTCAGCTTTCAATCGCGGATGACGCTTTTTCATTTCCCTGCAACACCCGGCGGAAAGAACCCGGAAAATCCCTGGATCCCAACATCGCACAAACCATCCAGAATATATTCGGAACAAGAATCCTGGCCGCCGTCAAAAAAGCCCGCTGAAAAATATCAAGAACGTTTTGTATCCATTCCCCAGTCAGGGGCGCGATGTAAGTGAAGCGATCGAAAACTTGTAAGAAATTTGAATAAAAGCTCTTGCGGTCCTGGGTTCCGGAATTCACCCTTTACGGGAAACGGGAAACGGGAAATAAAAAGCCCGGAGCTAACGCCCCGGGCTTTTGAGGTTTGCATCAGCGTTTTAAGACTTAGTAAACGCCGTATTCTTTCGCCGTGTCGACGTACGCATGCAGGTTTTCCGGTGTTGCTTCGTCCAGAACCGCGCCGTTGACCACATAGTATCCGCCGTCTCCGGCGCAGGTGTCGATCAGCTTTTTGACTCCATCCTTGACCTGATCGACAGTTCCGGCCGCCAGAAGTGAAGAAGGGAAATTGCCCGCAAAGCATGCATAACCCTGCAGATGTTTCCGGACTTCCGCCATATCCGTTTTGTCGAAGTACCAGATGGTGCTGCCGGCCGGAATGTCGGGATCTGTGATGATATCCAGCCGCTGGTTGTAGCTTCCTTCGACAAACAGGAAGGGAATCATGCCGTCTTTGATCAGATTGAGCATGACGGCCTTGAAGGACGGCCAGTAAAGCTCCTTGAAATCTTTCGGTGACAAGAAACCGTCCGCGCCCTTGTGCAGCGGGAAGAATGCGGTCGGAGGCCCTCCCCAGGAGTACGCACCGTAAGGCATTCTCGTCATAAAGGGAATATTGCGTTCGGCCGCTGCCATAATCTCTTTGCGCTTGCGGAAGGTGTCGAGCATTATCGCCCGGGTCCCGCGCATGGTGTCCGCGATAACGTCGTACGGCGCCTTCGAGAATCCTCCCTGGTATTTGGGCAGTCCTAGGCTGGTAATGATATCGTTGTCGATTTCTTCGATTTTCCCGGCAAATTCCAGGGAAAGCCGACCGGCTTCCATCAGCTTTTTTAAGGTTTCCTGGATATGCGGCAGTCCGAAGGGCAGCATGCCCCAGGGGATAAAAGGCAGTTCGAGAAGATCCGTGAAAGGTGGAAGCTCTTTCCAGGGTTCCAGGGCTCCCATGACCCGGGGCAGGTACGTGCGAATGAAGAAATCCGTCGGGTCGTCCAGGTAAGCCTGGTATTCGTCCGGCTTCATGAACTCCGCTTCCGCGCACTGGTAGGACGTATTTTCCGGCACGCCGTGGCCCGGCCAGTGGTAGAGCTTGTAGTCCAGGATTTCCAGAACCTTTCCCGGAACGTAAAGCCCGGCGGATGCAGCGGTATCCGGCATGAAATCGGCATGGAATTTTTTCATTGCCTTGCCGAGCTTGTCGGTGTCGTACATGGCGTCCTTGCAGCTATACCCGGCATATAAGAACGGGAAGAATCCTGTAGCGATCGCGACGGGCAGCCGTTTGGGCTTCTTCATTTGAAAGACGTCGGCAAACAGCTGTGCGCGTTCCTTGTATCCTTTTTCAGCAGCAGGATCGGTAAATTCGATACCTTCATGATTTACCCAGGCTTCCAGGCGCGCCTGGCGTTTCTGATCGGGTGTCAACTTATCGAAATTTTCCGGTTTTGGCATATTATTTCACTCCTATCCATCCTTTGGACAGATTCACGGCTGCCATGGCGTCTTTCCCATAAGCATCCGCTTTGGCATACGCGGCAACGTTGTCGTCCATCTGTCCGCCGCCGATCATGATTTTCACGTCATCGCGCAGACCGGCATCCTTCAGGGCCTGGACGGTGTTCTTCATAGGATCGTAGGCCAGTGTCAGGAATCCGCTGAGTCCGACGACCTGGGGCTTGAATTCCTTGACAGCTTCTACAAACTTGGCCGCAGGAACGTCCACGCCGAGATCCATCACGTCAAAGCCGTTGATATCGAGCATGAATACCACGATGTCCTTCGCGATATCGTGTATGTCGCCCTCAACGGTTCCGAAGACGATCTTCCCGATTTTTTCCTGGGCACCTTCGCCCGAAGCTTCGATCCTCGGTTTTACCAGAGCCCCGATCTGACGCAGCATTTCACCGGCCAGGATCAGTTCCGGAACGAAGCACTCGCCTGCGGCAAACCTGTCTCCGATGATGCCGAGAGCTTCACGGCAATCATCCAGAAGACCGAGCGGTTCCGCGCCCTCTTCCAACAGTTTCTCGGCAAGCTTTACTGCCTCTTCCTCACGCATGTCAACGACGAGATCGACTAATTCTTTCGACATATGCTCTCCTTTTTACTTCCTTCTTTGGGTAAATGTTATTCAGGAATACTAATGCTTTTCTTAAACGGGATGTTATTCGTTAAAAACTCCTGCACGAAATGCGCGGGTGTATTTCAGACAATGCTTGTCCTGATTCAGCAACAGTTCGGTCGCCAGTATGCCGGTTTGAATGTCCTTGCTGTTCGGGTTGGTAATAGCGCAATCCAGCCCCGCCTGCATAGCCAGAGCAAGGAAGATCCGGTTGATGTATTTACGAGCAGGCATCCCGAACGAGATGTTGCTCAAGCCGCATGTTACGTGAACTTTCGGGAATTTACTGCGGATTTCGCGGACAGTGTCAAAGAAGAGCAGTGCGTTTTCCTGGCCTGTTCCTATAGTCATGCAAAGCGGGTCGAAATAGAGGTCGTCATCCTGGATGTCCATCGCGCGCGTTTTTTCCAGAATTTGACCGATGATGTCGATCCGTTCTCCCTTTGTCTTTGGAATGCCTTTTTCGTCCATGGCCAGCGCGACTGCCGGGCACTTATGTTCGGCTACGATGGGGAATACATCCAGGCGACTCGGTTCGAGGCTGATCGAATTGATCATGGGCTTCTTTTTGACAACCTTGATTGCCGCCTCCAGGGCCTTCGGATTGGCGCTGTCCAGGGCTATCGGTGTGTCGACGGCAGCCTGAATGTTTTCGACAAGCCAAATAAGGTCTTCAGGTTCGCGCTGTGGGGCGGTGCCTGCATTGGCATCGAGCCAGGTAGCGCCGGCTTCGGTCTGTTCTTTGGCCAGATTCTGAATGAATTCCGCATCGCGTTCCTGAATAGCCTGGGCTACTCGTTTTCGCGTCCCGTTGATTTTTTCTGCAATTATCTTCAAAAGAACTGCTCCTTTCCAGGATGTTTCTCCCGCTCTGCTGTCATGTGTAACTAAGGATAAATGGTCTGCCTGATTTATGGAGCCGGGCAAACCATAGCGGGTCTAACAAACTACTATTGGGTTGCTGAATACCAAGCTGTACCAGCCTTCATTTTTTTCACACGCTGCATTTATCGAGGCAGCGGAGCGGGTGCACCCAAAACTGTTACACCAGCTCGCCCGTTGACGGCGAAGCGTCGCCTCCGCACGTACCTGCACAAGTTTATTGTGAATCTCTGTGTGAAATTCAGGCTAGGTCTCTCAATGGCCTTCGGAGAGATGCTACGGAACAACAAATTAGATAATTCTTCTCGCTATCCTCCCGAATTTATCAGTTCCAGTATTAAAATAACTAACCACGTTATGTTTTATAGGATATTCCTGTCAACATAACAAGGGATTTTATTGATATTTGGGATTTTGGGGTTCATTGGTTTTAGTGAAAAATTATGGTGAACTCAGGCAAACCGGTGGAATATGAAAAAAAACCGAAAAAATATTGCGATAATCAAAGAAACAATGGTTAAAAATGACGCGGTATCGATTTGATTATATCGGGAGGAGAAAAATGTTTTCGAATGATTCGTACTTATGTTGGCTGCAGGTGAAGAGCGATAGAATTGACTTGGATGATTTCATAAAGTACTCTCAATAGCGGATGAACTCAAATCAACGGAGGAAGGTATGCCGACTCTGGGACCAACAGAACTTATAATTATTCTGGTCATTGTTATTTTAATCTTTGGTGTGAATAAGATTCCCAAGCTTGGCAAAGGTCTGGGGGAAGGCATTCGCAACTTCAAGACATCTCTTAAAGCCGCCGCGCCAGCCAACGCTGGCGTAGAAGAGCCACAAAGTGAAGAGGAAAAGAGTTAGCCCGCGCAATCGCCGTTTCCACTGAAATAACGCTCTATATCGGTTTGATCTGCGGATGGATTTGCAGGGGATTTTAACGTTCCAACGTTGGACGTCTAACGTTAAACGTTCCACGTCAAACCTTGGAACGTTCAAAAATCCGCAATGGTTCCGCATGTTTGATAATTGGATCACGGCCGTTCCAGGCGATTGATTACGATATTCCCCTTTTTAATCGTAACAATACAATGATTGACCCCGAAGAAATAGGGTAGCTCCCGATAATCCGATACGCCCATTAATATAATATCCGCTTGTTTCCCCTCTTCAAGTGTGCCCAGCCGGTCGGAGAGCCCGAGCGAATACGCGCTGTTGATTGTGGCTGCGGTAATTGTTTCGGCAGGAGACATCCGCATTTTCTGGCAGGCAAAGGCGAGGATGATCTGCATGTTCATGGTGTAGCAGGTGCCGGGATTGAAATCGGTCGCCAGCGCCACCGGTACGCCGGCGGCGATGAGTTTACGGGCGGGCGCGTGGCGCTCCAGTCCCAGGTTGAATGCGGTTCCAGGCAGAAGGGTTGCCATCACGCCGGACTGTTTCAGGTCTTCTATATCGGAATCGTTGATCCATCTGAGGTGATCGGCGCTGCGGACTCCAAGTTCCGCCGCGAGTTTGGCGCCTCCATTGCGCCCCAACACGTCGGCATGAATCCGTAGTCCCAGCCCCGCAGCCTTAGCCGCGATCAGGATGGAACGCGCTTCATCCACTGAAAAATAACCTTCTTCGCAGAATACGTCGCAATACTGCGCCAGACCTTCCTGGGCAATGCGCGGGATCATGATCTGGATCAGGTTCCGAATATATTCGTCGCGGGAATCCGCCAGTTCCTCCGGAATGGCATGGGCCCCGAGAAAGGTGGATACGACTTCCAGACGGTTGCGGCCGTTGAGGACATCCAGTACCTGCAGCGCTTTTATTTCATCCTCCAGCGTCAACCCGTATCCGCTCTTTGCTTCGATCGTGGTTGTGCCGTGGCTCAGGAATTGCCTGAAATTGCGTTCGGTCTTCTCCAGCAACTGTTCAACGGTCGCTGCACGAAAATCTCGAACGCTCTTGATGATGCCTCCGCCTTCGGACGCGATCTCCTGGAATTTCTTGCCCTGGCAACGAAGATCGAATTCCTCGATCCTGGCACCGGCAAAAACAGGATGGGTATGCGAATCAATAAAGCCCGGCAATGCAATCAAATCCAGGCCAACCCCATCCAGGGTCTGGTATCGAATGCCCGGTTCGCGAACCGGGATGTCTTTAGTAGGGCCGATCCATACGATACGGTCACCGTGAATCAGAATGGCGCCGTTATCAATGATCCCGAGATCGGACATGGCGTCCCCTGTTCTGGGTACGGGGCCTCCGCTTAGAGTGACAACCTGCGAAATATTCTTGATAAGAAGCATTATAACCTTTGCCAGGAGCGCTTCAGGACGATGATGGCGGTGCCATCGTTTAATGCAGCGCCCTCTGTGAATTTACAAATTTCAGAATGAAGACATTTTATACAATCGACAACATTATTCTCCAGCCGGAAGAAGGGAATTCAGGATTGACCGCGGAGTTCTTTGGTAATCGTGGAAGCGATGGTGCGCGCCTTATCAAGATCGTCGGGAGCGAAAGAAATAGCCCCGACAACCGGGTGCCCGCCGCCGCCGTACCGTTCGCATAACATTGCCAGGTTATGGGTTCGGGGCAGAGGACTCCATGGATTGGAGCCGACTGAAATTTTTGTACGATAGCTTGAAAGACTTATTCCTACGCAGTAAACCGCTTCGGGAAAGAGATAATATGGAATGAACTTGTTGTAGCCCGCCAGGTCGAAGTCGCTGATGTCAAAAAAGATCGTATTATCGAAAAACTGCGCTTTCTCGCGGATTATCTCAATGGATCTGAGATGGCGTTCGTAGAGCGGAAGAAAAATATCCATAACCCATTGGAGTTCCATGATTTCGTCCAACGACTTCCGCTGAAATTCCCTGATCAGACTGTAAATTTTGCTGTTGTCGCGTACGCCTTCAATGACCATCATGAGTTTCATGGCCGATTCGGGAATTTCTACAGCGGTCCGGGCGTTTTCAAATTGGGCGCCGTCGATGATATCGGCCCAGTGAATCAGCTCTTTCAGCCGGCTTGAATCAAACTGGAAATGCTTTTGACACATTTCGGCGATTAACTTGGTGCAGGACTGGTATGTGGGATCGTGGAATTTTCTGCCGCTTCGGTCCGCCTTGAAGTGCGCTTCGTCATCGCTGTTGAGAAATGCGCTTTGATGGTGGTCGAACCACCAGGTCAGGCGGGGATCGTTGGAATATTTAAAATCAACGATGGCGTTTTCATCGCCGTCAAACTCCACATCGAGAAATAATTGTCCGGCACGGTGCGCCAGGCCCTCGTATACGAATGCACACTCTTTATGGATTGCATTTGAATAGAAATCGCTGAAAACCGCGGCTGAAGCCAATCCGTCAAAACAGTTATTGTGGAAAAAAACCTTAATTATGCTCATAGAATGTCAGGATTGCCGTGTTTTTCCTCAATGAGGAAGTTTATACCCATACCGGGGAGCCGAAAGAACGGAACACACTATCATATTGTTTGCATTAATTCAAACTATCCCCGTTCGTAGTGCCCGGGATTCAAAATGGGCTTCATTTTAATAGGAACTCTAAGAAATTAATGGTAAAGAGCTTATCTCTGATGGTATACTAACCGATTAACTTTATTGGCTCCTGACGGAGTGTACTGGAATAAAGAGGCTGAAATGAAAGAAGGAATTCACCCCAAATACCATAAAGTGGTGGTTACCTGCGCCTGTGGCAATAAGTTTGAAACCCGCTCGACGAAACCGGATATTCGCCTGGAACTCTGCTCCGCCTGTCATCCTTTCTTTACCGGGAAGCAGAAGCTGGTGGATACTGCAGGACGCATTGAGCGCTTCCAGCGACGATACGGTTTGAATAAGACCGAAGATTCGTCCAAAAACTGAGCTGTCCATGACGGATTCGAAATCCAAAGCATCGCCTGAAGATATTCTCGTCGGCGGCCAGGCCGTTATCGAGGGGGTCATGATGCGGACGCCGTATGCAACTGCCGTTGCCGTGCGGCGTATGGATGGTTCCGTGGAGGTAACGAAAAAGCCGGTTAAGCGACTGTCCGATTATTGGAAGCCGCTTTCGTGGTATGTCGTTCGCGGTTTTGCCGTTCTGCTTCAATCCCTGATTCTTGGAATGCGCGCATTGAATTTTTCCATCAATGTCGCAATGAAGGATGAAGCTGAGTTGCAGGCAAAGAAAAGTCCGGGCAAGGTTAAGAAAGAAGGAAAGGTGTATCCGATCGCCTTTTCGATGATTGCCGCAATTGCTGTAGCCGTTTTTTTATTTATCCTGATGCCGCTTTGGATTACCACCCTGCTGAAAGATTACATATCCGCAGTTCATAACTGGTTTGTCTTCAATCTGGTCGACGGGATCATCCGCGTTGTATTTTTCCTGAGTTATATAATCCTGGTCAGTATGCTGAAGGATATCCGCAGGGTGTTTCAGTATCACGGGGCGGAGCACAAAGTGGTATATACCTGGGAGGCCGGGGAAGAACTTACGGTGGAAAACGCGCGTAAGAAATCAACTCTGCACCCCCGTTGCGGGACCAGTTTCCTGATGTTTGTGATGGTTGTCAGCGTAATCGTGTTTTCAATCGTCGAATTTAAAGGATTTTGGGCGATTTTCCTGTCGCGACTGATATTGGTGCCTATAGTCTCCGGATTGTCCTATGAATTGATCCGGTTGTCGGCGCCGCGCTGCCGGAAGGGCTTTTTCAGGATGATTGTCCTGCCCGGTTTGGGACTGCAGCGTATCACCACCAAAGAACCTTCGGACGACCAGCTCGAAATTGCCATCTATTCGTTGAAAGAGGCTCTCGAACTGGACAGCATCAAAGCCCGAGAAGCACAAACCGCCGCTTAGCGGGTCTGCCCGCTACTTTCTTCCCGCCATTATTATTAACGTCCCTTTTATCATTAAATTCTGCGGAAATCCTATGATTGAAAAGCTAAATGCCCTGGAAAAAAAATATGACGAATTGAACGCCATACTTGCCGATCCGGCCGTAATCGCGGACCAGGCAGCCTATAAAAAGCACGCCAAAGCGCATCGGGACCTCCAGGAAATTGTCGAGAAATTCTCGGAATACAAGGTGGTTTTGCGTGAAATGGAAGAAACCAGGGCGCTGATTCAGGCGGAAACCGATCCGGAGATGCGGAAGCTTGCGGATGAAGAGCTGGCATTGCTGCTGGATCGCGAGAGCGAATGCCGGAAAAATCTGCAATTGCTGCTGATGCCCAAGGATCCCAACGACGACAAGAACGTGCTCCTGGAAATCAGAGCCGGGACGGGCGGCAATGAAGCCACTCTGTTTGCCGCCGATCTTTTCCGCATGTATTCCCGCTTTGCGGAACGTACCGGCTGGCGGGTGGAACTGATGGACTCCCATCAGTCGGAAGTGGGCGGTTTCAAAGAAATCGTGGCTCTGATAGAGGGGGATCGCGTTTACAGCAAGCTTAAATATGAAAGCGGCGTACACCGGGTTCAGCGGGTGCCGGATACGGAGGCCAGCGGGCGTATCCACACTTCCGCCGTTACCGTGGCGGTTCTGCCGGATGCGGATGAAGTGGAAGTTGTGATCGATCCCAAGGATATCCGGATCGATACTTTCTGTTCGTCCGGACCCGGGGGACAGTCGGTGAACACGACCTATTCCGCGGTTCGAATCACGCACATTCCGAGCGGACTGGTCGTATCCTGCCAGGATGAAAAATCTCAAATAAAGAACCGGGCAAAGGCCATGCGCGTATTGCGATCAAGACTGTATGACATAGCGCTTCAGGAACAGCAGAAATCCATAGCGGAAGACCGCCGGAGCCAGGTCGGCACAGGGGATCGCAGTGAAAAAATACGGACCTATAATTATCCTCAAAACCGCGTCAGCGATCACCGTATCGGGCTGACGGTTCATAATCTTCCGGAAATCATGGACGGGAATATCCTGTCGATCTTTGAATCTCTGACCACTCATTTTCAGGCGGAAAAACTTAACAGCCCGTGATAAGGGTACGCGGCCTGTCGTACCCTTATCACGGGCTGTTAAGGAAGCCGTCTGATTCGATATTGCATTTTATAAAGATCCATTTCACTGTATATTAAATAAACTTCTGTAACACGGGCACTTGTTGTTCGGGGCGGGCAAGCTTTTTCATTTTTATATCGGGACGGAAACCGATGCAGACAATAGAAAAAGCCAGGGCATGGGCTATGGATGCATTCAAGCGAGCCGGAGTGGAGTCTTCGGTTCTTTCATCCGATCTCCTGCTCGGTTTCGTGACAGGGCTCGACAGGATTTATGTATTGAGCCACGCGGAAGAAAATTTGCCGGAGGGAGCATGGGAGCACTACAGGTCTCTTGTGTTGCGCCATTCTAAAGGAGAACCGCTTCAATACCTGACAGGAGAAAGGGAATTTTTCGGGCTTGATTTTCATGTAACGCCGGCGGTTCTGATACCGCGCCCAGAGACGGAAATTCTGGTTGAGGCAGCCATTGCAATTATTCGGAAAGGACCTGGTTCGGATAGGATTTTTGCGGATGTAGGGACTGGATCCGGCTGCATCGCGGTGTCTGTCGCGCATGAAGTTCCCTCATCCAGGGGCTGGGCGACGGATATTTCCGGGCAGGCACTGGAGATCGCGCATAGAAATGCGCTGCGGCACAAGGTTTCTGAACGAATTCAGTTTGTCCGGGCGGACCTGCTCGAGTGTTTCTGCAGGGAACCCTTATTTGACATGATTCTGAGTAACCCGCCATATGTACCGCTTGAGGAGTATAATACGCTGCCGGCCGGCGTAAGGGATTATGAACCGCGACGTGCCCTGTCCGGGGGGCGGGACGGCCTGGACTTTTATCGTCGGCTGGCGCCTGCGGCACGGCCTCGACTTAAGCCAGGAGGATATATTCTGTTCGAGGCGGGCGCCGGTCAAGCGGACGGTATCGGTCGGGTGATCGAAGAGGAGGGGTTGGTATTGCAGGAGATTCTCAACGATCTGCAGGGGATTCCCCGTTGTCTCATTGCGCGCAAACGCGAGGCTTGATGGAGGGGTAATGGATAAAATTCGGGTGATTGGAGGGCGGCCTTTATCCGGGAGCGTGAAAATCAGCGGTGCGAAGAATGCCGCGTTGCCGGCTATGGCGGCCTCGCTGCTGACCCGGGATCGCATAGAACTGGAGAATGTTCCTTATGTCCGGGATATTCTGACCATGCGGAATCTCTTAGAGGATATGGGATCAGAGGTCGAAGTTACCGAAGACGGATCCGCAGTCCTGCAATCTTCCAACATTCGCTCCCAGGAGGCGCCGTATGAGCTTGTTAAAACCATGCGGGCTTCGATCCTGGTTCTGGGGCCTCTCCTGGGAAGGTTCTGCCATGCGCGCGTATCCCTGCCGGGAGGCTGTGCCATCGGGGCGCGTCCGGTGAATCTGCATCTTATGGGTTTGGAGAAGATGGGAGCGAAGTGCAGGATCCTGCACGGTTATGTGGAAGCGTCTGTCGAAAAACTCCAAGGCGCCCATATCGTGATGGATACGATTACGGTTACGGGCACCGAAAACATGATGATGGCGGCGACGCTGGCCGAGGGTGAAACGGTTCTTGAGAATGCAGCCTGTGAACCGGAAGTGAGTGATCTGGCGGATATGCTTCGGAGTATGGGCGCGCGGATTGAGGGAGACGGCGGTCGAACCATTCGGGTCCGGGGAGTCGAAGAGCTTCACGGATGCCGCCACCATATAATTCCGGACCGCATTGAAGCCGGGACATTCGCCATAGCCGCAGCAATCACACGCGGGGATGTCGAGGTTGAAAACTGCAACCCGAAGCACCTATCTTCCGTACTGGAGCAGTTGAGCCGGACGGGAGCGGATATAGAATCAGGCACGAACCGTTTTCGTGTACAGTGCGACGGGCCGATTTTATCGAAGAACGTCACAACGTACCCGTATCCGGCATTTCCGACCGATATGCAGGCGCAGTACATGGCCTTGATGACGCAGGGGGACGGGGACTCCATAATTACGGAAACGATATTTGAAAACCGGTTTATGCACGCCCTGGAACTGATTCGTATGGGTGCGGACATTGCCGTGGAAGGAAGGCAGGCATTGGTCAAGGGGAACAGTCCCTTGAGCGGCGCCCGGGTCCTGGCGTCCGACCTGCGCGCCAGTGCTTCCCTGATTCTCGCCGCTCTGATTGCCAGTGGAGAAACATGGATCGACCGGGTGTATCATCTGGACCGCGGCTACCATCGTATAGAAGAGAAGCTGGCCCGGCTGGGGGCGAATATAGAACGGGTTCGATAGGTGCCCGGCATATGGCGGCCGATTATATTCGCGTGAAGGAAAGGGATTCAGCGGTCATGTTCGACTGTATTTTCTGCGGGATTGCGGCGCACGAAAAGCCTGCAGCCATTCTTTATGAAGACGAGCTCTGCGTGGTGTTTCGCGACATTCATCCTCAGGCTCCGATCCACCTGCTGGTCGTTCCCCGGAAACATATTACTTCTCTGAATGAAAATCTGGAGGATGACCGGGAGCTTCTAGGACACATGCTGGCGGTCGTGGGACGCACGGCAAAGGCTCAGGGAATCGACGGCTCCGGTTTCCGAACCGTAATTAACACGAACGCGGAAGCAGGGCAGAGTGTTTTCCATCTGCACATCCATATTTTAGGAGGCAGAAGGCTCGGCTGGCCTCCCGGATAGGGAACTGAATGCATAGTTTAACCGCTGTTTTGGTCGATCCGCAATCGGCGTCCTGCTGCAACTGCGGATTCATTTAAGGAGAGGATACAATGGAGAAATCGGAACGCCCCGTACAGATAATTGCGGATCACACTCAGAGTTCTTCCAGGATATATGCCAACTACGTTCAGGTCAGCGTTTCCCCTATCGACTGTACGCTCACTTTTTGCGACGTTATCGGTCCGCAGAGCGAAGAGGAAGCGCTGAAGATGCAGAAAACCGGCACATTGCCGGCTCCGGTAAAAGCCGTCATTGCCATTCCCACCCAGATTGTCGACGGGCTGATACAGGCGCTCCAGGCGCAACGGAACAAGCAGTCCGGAAGCGGCACGCCCTCAAGCGGCACTACGGTTCAATAAAAGTTGATGTAAAGTTATTGCATTCAATGCCGGGGTTCGGGTAAATGATTAAAAAAGAGGCAACGAAAATGATGAAAAGAAATTTGATTAGAAGGTTTTGTATGCTGATGGCTGCAACTCCGGTTCTGCTCGCGACGCTTTCGGGAGTGGGACTTAATGCGCAGGAACAGGTTGTGCCGGTGGTTGACGGTCATTTGGGCCGATGTACGGCCGATTTTACCGTAACGGACGAGGATAGGAATCCTCTCTATGACGCGAAGATCGATGTTTATATTCGCTATGGATTTCTAGGACTGCGCAAGATGTCGCTTCAGGTCGGCACAAACAGCGACGGCCGGGCGCGTGTGGCCGGTTTGCCGGATAAAGCCGACAAGAAGTTCAGTTTCAAAATTACCAGCGGGACGCTGTCCGATGCCGTCCTTATGAATACGTCCGATGGATGCAATGCTGTTTTTGAAGTGACTCTCAAAGAGGAATGATCGAAATCGTCGGGCGGACGGTCATGAGTACACGGATTCAATCCCGAAAGGGTGCCGGGCAGGAACTCTGCCGTCTGTTTAATAAACAGGAGAAATCCTATGATATCGGATAAGTCAGAACCGGGCGTGCGGATCGAATATGGATATGGACGTTCGGTCGATTTGCCTTTTCAGCAGGCCATTGAGCGGATTATTGAAACTTTGAAGGAGGAAGGATTCGGAGTCCTCTCCCGGATCGATGTCCATGAGAAAATGAAGGAGAAACTGGGCGTCGATTTCGGGAATTACGTCATTCTTGGCGCCTGCAATCCCCCCATCGCATACCAGAGCCTGCAGGCGGAGCCGAATCTCGGCCTGCTGCTCCCCTGCAATGTGGTTGTATACGAAAAGGATGGGCGGACGGTCGTGGCCGCGATCGATGCGAAGAAAATGCTTTCCATTGTGGGGAATCCGGCTCTGGAAGAAGCGGCCGGCCAGGTCAATGAAAAGCTTCGCCGAGCGGTCGATCGGATTTGATGCGCTGATACCTGTTCCCGGAATGCCGGGTGCGGCACGTTCATCTCTTTGGGATTGAAAAGACAGCCATGCTGCAGAAAATTTTCAGACTGCGCGAAAACAATACAAACCTGAAAACAGAGGCGGTAGCGGGGATTACGACTTTCATGACGTTGTCCTACATTATCTTCGTTCAGCCGACGGTGCTGTCTTCATGCGGCATGGATTTCGGTGCGGTTTTGGTGGCCACCTGTGTTGCAGGCGCCATCGCCACCATTATCATGGGCCTGTATGCGAATTACCCGATCGCACTGGCGCCGGGCATGGGGCAGAACTTCTTTTTTGCATACACGGTTGTTCTTGGAATGGGTGTTTCCTGGGAAAAGGCACTGGGCGCCGTTTTTATTTCAGGTGTGTTGTTCCTGTTTCTTGCCTTCTTCGGTTTCAGGGAAAAGCTGATTGACAGCATCCCCGAATCTCTCAAACAGGCCATAGCCGTAGGCATAGGCCTGTTTGTGGCGATGATAGGATTCCAATGGTCGGGAATCGTAGTCGCCTCCTCCGGAACGCTGATCAGCCTCGGATCGTTGCATGCCAGACCGGTCCTGCTATCCATCTCCGGCCTTGTGTTCACGATTATTCTGGTCGCCGCCCGCATCCGCGGCGCTCTTCTCTGGGGCATTCTGGCGACGGCCGTGGCCGGCCTGCCCCTTGGAGTCGTCAAGTATCACGGGATCGTGGGAAGAATTCCTTCGCTGGAGCCGACATTCTTCAAACTCGACATCGCCGGGGCCTTTGACCTCGGATTGGTCAGCGTCATATTCGTATTCTTCTTTCTTGCGTTGTTCGATTCCGTGGGCACACTGATCGGTGTCAGCGATCAGGCCGGTTTTCTTGTAAAGGGGAAACTTCCGCGGGCCAAACAGGCGCTGGCGGCGGATGCGTTCGGTTCGGTTTCAGGATCGGTTTTCGGCACTTCCACGATCACGGCATATGTCGAAAGCGCAGCCGGGGTCGCCGAAGGGGGCCGGACCGGTTTGTCCAACATGGTTACGGGCGCACTGATGCTGCTGTCTCTGTTTTTCTATCCCCTGGCGCAGATGATCGGTGAAGGCGTTGCCATGGCCGACGGATCGCAGATCTATCCGGTCGTGGCTCCCGTTCTCATAGTTGTAGGAAGTATGATGCTGCGCAACGTCAGCAGGATACCGTGGGGAGATACGACAGAGGCCATCCCCGCGTTTTTGACGATGACTGTAATGCCTTTTGCATTCAGCATAACGGAAGGCATCGCCTTCGGGTTCATATCCTACTCGCTTCTGAAAATCGTAACCGGGAGGGGGCGCGAAGTCCACGCGCTGGTATACTTATTCGCAGGATTGTTCGTGGTTCGTTACATATTCCTTTAACCCGCATTTCTCACTACGAAACCTTGTGAGAAATGCGGGTTAAGGCGAACCCCGGGATAGGTCCTGATATTTCTGATATGCAAATACCCGAACAATGGAAAATCCTCGTCACGGGCATTACCTCCATTCATGGCTGGCCTATTTACAAGCGTCTGGCGCGGCACCTGCAGCCTTCGCGTCTTTTCGGCATTCGTCCGCCCAAAACAGATCTGCCCGCGGGTCCGTGCGTAAGCGCTGCCTGTATTACCGATAAGGACCGGCTTTCCCGAATTCGCAGACGTTTCAATCCGACGCATGTGGTGCATTGCGCCGGAGTGTGCGATCTGGATGTCTGCGAAGACAGGCCGGACTGGGCTTATGCCATTAATGTCGATGGCACGCGTGTTGTCGGCGAAGTTTTTGGAGATCTGCCCATTACCTATATGAGCACGGACCTGGTTTTCTCGGGGGAAGATCCGCCTGACGGGGGATACGCCGAATGCCATGAAGCCGATCCCGTCAGCGTGGCCGGCAAGACCTTCGCCGAGGCGGAAACATATCTGGATACCGGCGAACGCCACTGCATTGTCCGTTTGGGCCTGCCCCTGGGGGATTCGGTCACCGGTGACAAGGGGGCTATCGACTGGATCGAAAGCCGCTTCATGCGTCAGTTGCCTGTGACGCTTTTCCATGACGAATATCGCAGTTGCGTTTCCTGTGACGCCATAGCCGATATGGCCATGAATGTTCTGACAGGACAGTGGACCGGACTCTATCACTTCGGCGGGCAACGTTCATGGAGCCTCCACGATATCGGCGCCTATGTGATACAACGCGGCGACTACAATCCTGCCCTTCTCAACGGCATTCTGCGGCACCAGGAGGTGAATGGCCCTCCCCGTATCGGGGATGTATCCCTCAATTCACAGCGCTATAAAAACCGGCTCGAGAAGAAGGATGAAAAATAAAAAGGGGAAAGCTTCAAGGCAGCCGGAATACAGCCTGGTCTATTCGACCTCTGAAGGACGCATCTGTCCGGACTGCTCGAATCCCGTCGATCGCTGCACCTGTCGCAGGGAAACGTCCCCGCCGAAAGGGGACGGAATTGTCCGCATATCCCGCAGCACCAAAGGGCGTAAGGGGAAGGGCGTTACCGTTATCACGGGTGTTCCGTTGGCGGGGGATGCATTAAAAAGGCTTGCGATGATACTCAAGCAACGCTGCGGTGCCGGCGGCACTGTAAAAGACGAGACCATTGAAATCCAGGGAGAACATCGAGACCTGCTGTTTTCAGAGCTGACCAAACTGGGATACCGTGTCAAACGCTCCGGCGGATAATCCGGAGGCACCGTACTGGAATTCTTGCCTCAAGCAGGACACGATTGCAGAAGAGTGACATCGGTTGATGCTGTTAGAGCCAACTAAACCCACGGCCTCCGGCCGTGCGACCCTGGAAGGCTCAGCCGTGAATATTACCAGATATTGGAAGACACGCTCATCGGCAGGCAGCTACCGCCGTGGAAAAAGATAAAAAAAAGAAGATTGATCGAGACAGCGAAGTTTTTCTTCTTCGATGTAGGAATAGTATCGTCTTTGCTTGGCTATACATCAATCATTCCCGGGACGCATGAATACGGAAGATTTTTTGAACATTTTATTCTTCAGGAGTGCTGGGCTTATCGGCACTATGGCAGGAAGGACTTTCCCATCTCATTCTGGCGAACCGCCAGCGGAGCTGAAGTAGATATAATTTTGGGTGACGCAGAGATTGCCATTGAAATCAAGTCATCTGAAAATGCAGAAAATATTCGTACAAAAGGGCTTCACCTTTTTCAGGAAGAAAATAAAATAAAGAAAAAAATTATCGTATCCGGAGATCCCATTCCAAAAAAACTCGATTCAGGGGTTCATATCCTGCCGTGGAAACATTTTTGCGACCAACTTTGGAGCGGAGAAATAATATGAGGCTGTAGTTGAGTGGAATAAAAGCCCCTTTTTAGAAATGCCGCTCTATAAAACCGGCTTGCGGCCCCAACCCGCGGCGCTCGAGCAGCCTCCGAATCTTCTTTACGATACTTGCCGTCACATTCTTCACTTCAGAATCGGTCGGCTGAGGCAGCCTCCGGAAACGGTTCATGAAGATATTTCCCTTCGCCTACCTGAGCCTTCGGTCTCAACTGTGCCATGGATGGGATCGTTGTCAAACCTACTGTCTGTTCCTGGTGACAGCTGCCGCAGAGTTCCCTCCCGGTGCGAAACAGTTCAAACGTGTGTTCCTTCGGATCAACCGATTTGTGACAAAATTTACACACGCCGAGTGATACGGGTTTATGAACATGACTTTGTCGGCGGTAGGAATTATGACATTCACTGGTAGTGCAATCTTCGGTGCGTTCCGTGGGCTTGTCAACCGCCCACAGGCAGGTAACTGAAAATAAAACCACTAAAAGCAGGGTAGTTATTTGAGTGTTTTTATACATGGAAAGGTTTCTTCATTGTCGAGATGTATTTTGCTTCGAAGCCGGGAAAAAAGGAAAAAGCCTGTCGTACAGGCGCAATATGAGAAAAGGCATGATGAAAATTATAGCTGCAACCAGGATCCCCTCTTTTTCCAAAAATCCCGGCATAAAACTGGTGACTCCGCGAAGACTTTTCGATATAAGCTGTCCGCCGATAACAACATTCCAGCGCATCAACAGCACTTGTATTAAGAGAAGGCCTGAAGTCAGAAAGACAATAAGGTTCGAAAGTTTCTGCGGCAATTTGAACAGAACTGTAATTGCCAGAAGTAGAAACGATCCCAGCGAACAGATCAGAAGCTGTCCGACCACGAAGGTATACCATAAGGGTCCCGTTATAAGGAATTTAAAGATTGCCCATTTTTCCGTCTGCTCATAAGCCACGGAAAGCAGTTCCATAAGCTCCAGCACAACAGCGATAATCATGAAGCCCCAGAGAAAACGGACCATCGTGTTGAGGGCGTTCTGGTCTATTTTCTGCCTTTTTAGAAAGTTCACGAAAAGGTAGAGAAAGGTCAGTACGGCGATACCGGATACAATGGCGGAAAATATAAATATTATGAACATCAGCGGGGTGGACCAGAAGGCATTGGCTTTGATCGAACCAAAAAGGAATCCGACATACCCATGAAGGATACAGGCGACGGGGATCCCGATCCCTGCAAGTATTTTAACTATCTTATGATCGATGCGGTCCGTCTCTTCATTGCGCGTTGTACATCCGAGAAGACAAACATAATACACAGCCTTCCATTTAACGGCCGGGGAATTATATCGGTCGACAGACTCCCCCCTGTAGTGGAACCAGACCTCCAGAATGACGATCATGGTGTATGTCAAATAGACAAATCCGAAGCCGCTCATGGCGGAAGTGAAATGAGGAGTGATCATAATATTGGATGCACGCTCCGGTCTTCCCAGGTGAACGAGTAGCGGTAACGTTGCAAAAAGGAGGAAAGCAAATGACGAGACCAGTGAGAACCGTGAAATAGGCTCCAATTGTTTCAAACCGAATACATGGTACAGGGATGAAACGATAAAAGCGCCCGCTACGCAGCCCGTAATATAAGGATACATTACGATCATCACCGTCCAGAGAACATGCATCTCATTGGGGAAGACAAAATCTCCCATTAAACCACCTCCAGATCAAGACCGATATAATAGCATTTTGGATTTGTCGCCATTTCAGGCTTGAGAATGGAATATCGCCGCGAATGCAGCACTTCCGAAACAGAATTACGGGGATCCTTGAGGTTCCCGCTGCACTATAGGCATGCCCTAAATCCCTTTCTAAACCCCCGATTCCGGCATAGAATACCCTCGAATTCGATTTTTGGGCAAATTCAAAGCCCGAAGTTTACATACGCCGAATTATCAGAAGTTGCAAGGAGCCTGGACGGCCGGAACCCGCAACAGATGGCAGCTTATTCCGACTATCCATCCGAGCCAGCGCCGTTATCTACAGTTTGGTCGAAACAGCCAAAGAGAACAAACTTGCTCCTTTTGATTACCTGAATCATCTATTTGAAAAATTGCCCAACCTGGAATCCAGGGATGATGAGACTCTGGATCAATTCCTGCCCTGGAATTTAAGCCTGCAGTTGTTCGCCTGTGTGAAAGAATTGACGCTTACGGAAAGACTGCATCAAGCTGGAAGCAATGTGGCACGCAGGAGAGCCTGATCGGAAGCTGAGACAGGACTTGATAGGAGAGTCGACTAGAAAAATTGCGGCTTATTCCGCCTATCGACTATCTCCATAATGTCGATAGGATGAATAAAGGCCTGTTTTAAAAAGAATGCCTCCTATCAAGACACTCATTCCTGCTTCAGATAAGGAAAAGGGATCTTTCAGAAGCCGCGCAATGCACAATGCCGTTTTTTAAAGTTCAATATTCTTTGTGCGGTTTCTGAAAGATTTTCTTGAAGGACCTTTTATGTAAACTTTCAGGAATTCAGGTTGATTTTCAGAAGCATTTTACTGCAGGTCAGGAAGGGAAAATCGAGGAATTTGAGCACGTTTGCTTTTTCAACCGGCTTGCGCCAATTGCAGGTTCTGACCTTGGATTAGTAATAGAGGGGGTCACCCGATACTGGATTCGATATGATGAAGAGTACGTAAGAACCTGCAAGGAGTTGGATGATAAGAGAAAGATTGAAAACCGCTACGGCCCGCTGTTGAGTCTATTTAAGTGGATCATCGGTTTTCTGCCCTCCCGGCTCAAATCTTTCATTGAAGAAAAATTCGGTGTTCCATCGAGGAATGCCTCTTTTATCTCCATCGTCATCGAACTGTATCTGTTTTTCCTGATAGGTTTTATGCTGTTGATATTTACCTTTGCCGGTTTCCATGCAAACTCCCTCTGGCTGTCTGTTCCGTTCCTGATCCGGTGTGTGATGATTCTGGCTCCGGATCTGGTTATGCGATACGACAGCTACTTTCGCGGGGATGCCAGCCCCCTGGGCCTTTTTGAGTGGTATTTCAATTTCCTTTGCCGGATTCCCAGAATACCTTTGCGGAAGAATGTGACTCGATAATGCGGGCGTTCCTGTCCGTCGCTATTGCTTGTTATAGACCTGTTTCTGGACAGTCCAAATCGTAGGAGTACTGCTTCCGCCTAATACCAATGTTCTGTTCGATATCTCCAGTTTCAGCGTCCCGCCGTCTTTTGAAAGAGAGAACTCATATATCAGGGTGCTTTCGCCCTGAGGATAAGGGGTTTTTATCTCGAGCGTAATCTTCCTTTTCTTCATGCTTGCTTTAATCGTCTGCTTGACTTCCTCAGGGGCATCGGGTATCTGGACCGTTTTCTCCCGTTTTTCCCCGTCGAGAATATAATGGTCGACCATCAGCGTCTGCTGAACGTTAATGTTCATCCTGGTGATGATCTTTAACTCGTTTCCTGTTTGTTCGATGACTAAAGGGGCGTTCGGGTCCTGTTGCTGGGACCGCATGCCTCTTATGGGAATGCTGACGGAATATCCGCCACTGCCCATGCCGCCGCCCCTGCTGACGCTAACGGGTGATCCCCCCATGTTCATTATGCCGGCGGGTTTTGGATAAAGATCGCTCTCCTCAACGTTGAGGATCCAGGTTCCGGTAAAGTCGGTGTTTTTGTCCTCCGCCCCGGCATTCTGTACGAGGGCTAAAACCGCCAGGCTGAATAGAACAGCTGAGCGTCTCATGGAGTTCTCCATCCGGTTTTTTCCGCCAGTATACATTATTTTCATTTGGATGACGAGAGGCGTGCGGCCATGGTCTCGAACCTGGTGGATAGATTCTTTATCCGTGACTTCTTTGCAAAATGCAAAGAAGTTTTTTAAGTCATTTGATATCAATCGCTTGACCTAAGAATTTC
>JAFGTD010000081.1 GCA_016934295.1 Acidobacteriota bacterium | reverse complement strand
GTCCTCCCGGGGCTTTGGACTTGGCTGCGTTTAACTTCCATGTCCCGTTCCATGGGTCCGCAGCCACAGCGACGGTGGCTACTACAAAAACAAAAAGAATCGTTGCTGCAATTACAACTCGCCTCTTCATATTGTTTTCCTTTCAGTTTAATTCCGTTGAGAGGACGCAAACCAGCTCAGATTGACAAGCAAGGATAAAGTCGCGCCAGTTAGCCATTGCTCGGAAATCTCATCATCGTCACTAGCGCCCCAGGCGGGCGTCTCCGGCCTTCCACACTTCTTCCATTCCACAGGGGCCGATGGAGGATAGAATTTCGTATGGGCCGATTTTGCTTCCCGGGGATAAGTTCATTTCAGTATCGCAATGTACTTTTTACTCTGCTTGTTCCGGATAAATTAGCCTTTCGTTGCTCCATATCATATAAATGATCTTCCATGCACCGTCAGGCTGCTTTTTGCCGACGGTAATCCCGTTGCCATTTGTTTTAATGCTATCTCCACCATCTTTGGGGGTATAGATACCCGAATAAGTTACATGAGCAACGGCCAGGTCACCGCTTACTTTAACACCCTCGACGATATATTTTTCTTGGACGGTAAACTTGTCGAAAATCTGTTGGAAGTAACTTCGAAAAGCTTCTTTACCAACATATGCCGGCTCATTGGGTGGAATAAAAAGAATATCATCTGCAATAGATGAAAGGTATTTATCAATATCGGCAGCGTTCGATGCAGCTTCCAACTCTGTATAACCTTCTTTTATAGCCTGAATATCCGTCTCAACATCAGCCGCAGTTTCGCCGACTACTTCTTCACCCCGTTGACAGCCAACGGTAAAACAGCACAGGAAGACAAGAGGGATGATTTTAAATATTCTTTTCATCTTCTCTCCTCTCAAGCGACGCCGGACGTGTCAGGCGTCTTGCCCGCCGACATGTCCGCCGCCGCCCGAAGGGCGTAGGCGGAAGAAGCCCGGCCGAATTTTCTATACGGCTGGGGCGAAGGTGGACTTGTCGGGCGTAGCCTGGCCGAATCTTCGATTCGGCGAAGGCGAAGCCCGATCAATCTACCGGCACACGATCCTTCAGTTTTTCAAACCAGTTTAATACGACGACGAAATTGCGCGGGCCGGTCGCTGTGGACGCCGCATCGGATCCTGTCGGCGGCTTCAGCATAAGGAAACGCTTTCCATCCCGGCTGATGTCCCAGGGGTGGAGTTCGAGCGTGCCCGGAGTGAAGTTTGCCGGATCGTAGTTTCCTTCAAAAAGAACCTTGGGATTTCCCTCCTTGCTGAAGACGGGATCGGTTTTTACAGGGACAGCCATAACCTCGTTGCCGTTGCGGTAATAAAGCTCCCGGCCGTCGGGCGACCATAGTGCGCTGTCCCCGCCGCTGTTGGAGACAGGCCATTTGCCGCTTTCCACTTCGGGATAGGGACGGACAAAGATTTCATTCCGGCCCGACTCGTTGGACGTATAGGCCAGCCATTTTCCATTTGGCGATATTTCGGGCTGGCTATAAGAGAAATTCCCCTGCAACAGGGGCTCCCACTTGCGATCCCCCTCCATCGATAGAGCGCCGATGGAAAAAATGCCGGACCATAGTTCCTGAGTGATAAGGGTTTTCCCGTCGCTGGACCAGGAACCGGGATATCCAAAATACTGTGGGATCGGCCTGATAAGGTCGTCGCTTCCTGTACCGTCCGCCGACTTCATATAGATGCCCCGATCTCCTTGGTCGGAATAGAAAACTATCCGCTTGCCGTCGGGAGTCCAGAGGGGGAAGTCTTCTTCAGCCGGATCAGAGGTAAGCCGGATCAGGGTCTCGCCGGCCAGATTCCAGATGAAGGTGTCAATGTTATTATCATCGTCGAGGCTGCATACGGCAACCTGGATCCCGTCGGGGGAAATTCGCGGGTGAAAGTAAATATTTGGGGGTATATCGATCGGCGCTTCTTTGTCGTTCCGGTCTACCCATACGAGAGTGCGCCCTCTCCAGATCGCTGTATTGAACCGTGGTATGTAAACCAGCATCCCCGATTCGGATACGGCATATTGGGGCGCGCCTCCTAACCGTAAAATCCCTTCCTCCATCGGAATAGGCCCGCCGGTAACCTTGAGTTTGCCGGGATCAAACGGGACCGCGAAAAGATTCCGGTCCACTGCGTAAACAATATGTCCTGTCGGGAGAAACATGGCTGTGTCACCACGAACAAGTTCCTTCCGTTCGCCCGATTCGAGCGACTGCACCATAATCTTGAATGGGTCGGGCCCGAGCGTGTACATCACCGTCTTTCCATCCGGAAGAATCTGCGGGGCGATACACGTTCCTTCCTTAAGTTCTATAATCGTTTCAGGATTCCCGCCGTTTGCGGAAACCTTCATTATTTTCGATCCGTCGGCATATACGATGGAATCGTCTGTCCGCCAACTAAAGAAACCGGAGGAATTACATGGGCTCAATGGTACCGGGGCGCCTCCGTTGATTGAAATCTTCTTCAACTCACTGCGTGATCCGGCAATGTAGCCTATCCATTGGCCATCGGGAGAGAAGAATGGCTTCCGGGGATTCTCTTCCGTTCCGGAAATCAATCTGGCGTTCAATTCGGCCATGGAGCGCAGGTAGAGGCCTTCATCGGTTCCGTAGACGAGCTGACTGCCGTCGGGCGATATTGCAAATACGCGTTCAGTAAGGATTCCCAACTGCTGACTCTTTGGCAGTTCGTAGTAAAAGCTTGCGACCTGACGCGTTTCGCCGGGTTTCAGTTTCCAGACGGCGACTCCCGCGATGATAGCAGTGAGGACGATAGCTGTGATTATCCAGGGAAGCCCCAATCTCACCTTTCTTCGAGGCTTTATTGTGGTCGCCGGTTGCACGAATACGCCGCTTTTATCCGCGAGAACCTGCTCAATTTCATACTGTGTATCACCTACATTGGAGTACCTTCTCTTTTGTTCCTTCTGCAGACAGCGGGTGATGACTTCACGGACTCTCGGGTGAATATTAGCCGGAAGCAGGTCCAGATTCACTTCGCTTTTAACAACCGCTGCAAGGATCTCAGTGACATCCTCTCCTTGAAAAGCCGGTTGCCTCGTCAACATTTCATAAAGAACACATCCGAATGCCCAGATATCGGTCCTCTTATCGACAGTCTTCCCCCGTGCCTGCTCCGGGGACATATATGCTGCCGTTCCCAGAATCACCCCCTGCATTGTAGCCGCTTGACTTAACGTAGGGGAATTGGACAGATTCATGTCACCTTGTTCGCCGGCGAATGCCTTCGCCAATCCGAAATCCAGCACCTTTACCTTTCCATCTGGAGTTACCTTGATATTTGCTGGCTTCAGATCCCTGTGGATCATGCCCTTATCATGAGCAGCTTCCAGGGCTTCTGCGATCTGGAGAGCGAGTTTCAGGGCTTCCTCGACTGGAATGGCCCCAGCTTTTATCCGAGCATCAAGGGTTTTACCTTCGATCAGTTCCAGAACAAGGAAGTGTATTCCTTCAGCCTCCTCAAGCCCGTGGATGGCCGCTATGTTTGGATGATTAAGCGAGGCGAGCAGCTTGGCTTCCCGCTGGAATCGGGCTACGCGGTCCGCATCCCGTGCGAACTCCTCAGGAAGGACCTTTATCGCTACATCCCGCCCGAGCTTTGTGTCTTTAGCCTGATAGACCTCTCCCATCCCGCCCTTGCCGATCTGGGAGTTGATTTCGAAATGCGATAGTCTGGTTCCGGTTGAAAGTGTCATTGTTTGTTTAATAATGAGGTCCAATTGAAAGTTATAGTAATCGGGGTGGAGGCTGCTTCCGTGAGCGGTTTCAAAACAAGAAATCTCTGGCCATCACGAGTCGCAGCGTACTGTCTCTGATCCGATGGCAGGACAATCATTGATGTGTCAATTAGCTCACGCGAGGCTCCGATGTCTATTCCGGTATCCGTTGTGATTTCAACTGCCATAATCTTTCCGTCGAGTGCAAGGTAGTAGAGTTCCTTGCCGTCCTCTCTCCATTGGGGCTGTACTCCTCCGTTATTCGATATCTGACGCTTTGGCTGAGCCTCCGGATCCGGGAATGAGATTAAATAAACCTGATTTATGCCCGATTCGTCGGATTGATAAGCAAGCCACTTGTTATCATAAGAAAATTCAAAATTATGTTCATTGCCGGGAAGCTGGATAATCGGAAACGGCTTTTTTTCTCCAAAGAGTGGGAGAGCGTATATATCTATATCGGAGCCCATTACTTTTCCAAATGCGATGTGCCGGTCATCTTTTGACCATGACGGTGTCTGTTCATTTTCAGAAGATACAAGTAATTCTGTTTCTGCTTCTATACTCCCGACTTTCTTCTCGAACAGCTCGGAGTCTCCTTTCCGATAAGAGGCAAAAGCGATTCGTTGTCCATCTGCCGACCAATGTGGATGTATATTAGCACTGGGGTTATTTGTTAATTGCTCCCGTATATCGCGCTCCCAATCCATCAGATAAATATTTGCTCTACTACCCGAAATATCGATCAGCTTCATCGCAATTTGCTTTTCATCAGGGGAAAGATCGAAGTCTGGCGAATACATTCCCGGTGCTCCTGCGAGTCCGATTTGATTGCCTGTTTTATCGAACCATATAAACTGTGATTTGGCTTGCATGTTTCCGGTGCGATAGATGAGCACGCCATTTTGAGATGCATCAAAAGGAGATATTCCAATTCGCACATCGAGAATGAGGTTGTCTGCAATACGGATCGCTTCTCCCATGCTCTCAAGTTTTTTTACATCAAATGGCTGTGCATATAATGCTCGCTCACGCTGGAAAAGCAGGTAACCTGGATCTACGTAGGCAGCTGATACAGTGGCAGTCAAAAGCTGCATCTTTTTTTCGGAATCGAGTGAACCCAGAAATATCCCGTTTTTTGATGGTTCATTAGCAAATGCGGTGTACAGATAATGTACTCCGTTCGGCAAGAAGTGCGGGAAAACATGAGCGTTTTGGAATTCATCAAGAGTGGTTAGAGTCGCAGATTCGCCGCCATCCGCCGAAACCTGACGCAACTCTTCTCCTTCGGAGAAAATGATGATGCCGTCTCTGTTCCATGTGCCGTTGAATATGCCCCTTGCTGGACATATGAGTCGAGGGGAACCACCCGTAGCATCCACCTGCATTAAGCGACCTTTTGCAAAGAATGCAATCGAGCGGCTATCAGGAGACCAGAAGGGATACTCAGCCCCTTCTGTCCCATCTAGTGGCTCGGGTGTGACTGATCCAATCTTGCAAACAAACAGGGAGTTCGCTCCTGCAGAGGAAGCCGCAAATGTTATTCTGCTACCGTCGGGCGAAATCGCGAAGCTATGGTCGTTTACCAGCGGAGGTACTGAGACATGATAGTGCATTGCCTCTGATGGTGCTGCGCCATGGAAATAAAGGAAAGCAAAGACCATCAGTGCAATTGCTAGTAATGAAGTAGTTGAGACCAAGATCCATTTAGACCATGTGGATTTTACGGGCGTTGTCGCTTCGTTAATTTCCCGCATTTCATCCATAAGGATCCGAAGATCGGCAATACAATGGAATCGGCGGTTTCTTTCTTTTACCAGACAGCGCCTCAGTACAAATCGAATATTCTGTGGAGTAGTGGATGGTAACGTGTTCCAATCCGGATCACCCCTTAGAACCGCCGCCAGCATTTCAGTAACCATCTCACCCTCAAAAACTTTCTTCCCGGACAGACATTCATAGAGGATGCAGCCGAAAGCCCAGATGTCGGCTCGCTTGTCCACACTCTTGCCTTTAGCCTGCTCAGGGCTCATGTAGGCAGCAGTCCC
>JAFGTD010000080.1 GCA_016934295.1 Acidobacteriota bacterium | reverse complement strand
GAACGCAACTCAAAGAGTTGCGCCGCCTTAGCATCTGCCCGCCCTGCACCGCGCCAAAATGTAAATTTATTTCTGCGTCGCCCCTAAATCTGGCTGCCTTTGATCTTATCGATTTGTTGCGCGACGTCGCGATACCCGGGATCGATACTGAAAATATGGTCGAAACACTGCAGCGCCAGTTCTTGGTTCTTCTCCATCGAATGGGCAATACCCATGTCATAACGAAACGCCATTGTTTCCTGAGGCGTGATGCCCGCGACATTCAGTCCGGTCTGGCACCAGCGAAGGGCGGATCGCGGCATACCTTTCTTAAGAAAGCAGGTGCTTAGCATCCCGCAGCACTGAATCTGCTTCTTCCGGTTTTTGGAGGATTCGGTGATTCTAAGAGCGGTTTGGAATTCTTTGATCGCTTCTTCAATCAGATCCATGTCCCGATAGGCTGTTCCCAGGCTGAAGTGATCTTCAAAACTCTCTTTTGCGATTTCCTTCTCATTTATAGCGCTGACTTCTTCGAGCAAATCGGAAAACATGTCGTTGACAATGAAATCCGGGTAATCGGACGCCGAAGCGGCATCCTGCGAATTCTGGGGTTGTGGGACGGATTCGGCCGGGGTGTCCAGATCGTTCGGCAGGTCAAATTCTACGGTATCGTCCGGTTGCTCCTCCAGCATGGCAAAATCGGACGCATCTGCAGCCGGGGCGTTTTGCTGCGGGTCGACGGTATCCTCATCAGAAGTTTCAATCGTGGTTTCCAGATCGTCCGGCAGATCGAATTCTACGGCATCGTCCTGCTGTTCCAGTATGGCAAAACCGGATGGATCCGATGCTGGAGCGTTTTGCTGCAGATCGGCGAATTCCGCTGCGGCGGTTTCGTCCGCCTCGCCTGCATCGGCGGGCAGATCCATTTCCGTCAAATCCGCCAGCTGTTCAGGGGTTTCTTCCCAACTGCCGGTGAAACCTTCGAGCGCCTCGTCGATGTCCAACTCCTGAAACTTATCGGTATCTTCCGAGGATTCCGCGCCGGGGGATTCCGCAGGGCTTTGTTCCTCGCCGGCAGCTGTTCCCGCAGGCTTCTGTCCCTCGGATGCTTCCAGTTCATTCAGTTTTTCATAACGCGGGGGCAATTCAGGATTGTCCGGACTGATTTTTGCAATCTCATTCAGCTTGTTCAATGCTTCAACATTGAAGCCAAGGCGGATATAAAAGTCGACTTCCTGCAGCTTCTCCTCTATGGATTGAGTCGGAGACGCGGGCGCAAGACCCTCCGGATATCCTTCAGGGATTTCATCCGGGATCGTTGGGATGTCGGATACGTCTTCAGGAATGCCCCCCTGTTCGCCGGTGAAGAAAATGTCCAGAAGATCCCCGTCGATTTCCGGATCCGATCTCAGACCGGCCCCGGATTCAGGCTCCAGGATAATGCCTCTTTTGCGCGCGAAGGTCTCCAGGTTCTTTTCGCGATCCACCATGTCCGAATCCAGCTGTTTGGCCTCGGCCATATAGTTTTCAACAGAATCCTCGTCATTTGATTTTCCGTACAGGACGGCCAGCAGCAGGCATTGTTCCGCTGCTTCCGTGAATTTCTTGTCTTCCTTTAACAGCGTCAACAGCCTTGTCCGTACTTGCTTATCGTAGGGATCTCGAGCTTCAAGGTTTTGAAGAAGGCCCAATGCCTTCTTTTTCATGCCGTAATTGATCAGTAGATCGGCTTCGACGATGGTTTCCGGCGTATTGTCGGTCGGTTCGGCGTCGTCTTTCAAATCCTGTACGGGACCGGGACCCGCTTCAATCGGAGCTTCCGTCGGTGTCACGGGGGAGACGTAAGGCGTGTCCGGATTTGCCTCCTCGAATAATTTTTTATGTAAATCCAGGTGTTTCCGGCTTTCGGGATCCAGCTGCAGGAGTTTTTCCAGGTTTTCCAGCGCCCGGATCGTGTCCTGCTGTTCGACCTGCAGGTCTATGATTTTGTCCAATATTTCCTGGTGGTGCGCTGCATCGCCGGCCGAGGAATGCACGAAAGCCAATTTTTCTAATGCCAGCAGATGCGTGGGGCGGTGTTCCAATATCCGGTTGAGGTGTTTTGTCGCAAGATCCGTCTCACGGTGGGTAATCAGAATTGGGATTATGGAGGCAAGGCATTCAGCCGCCTGATCGTACTTTTCGAGGCCAATGAATGCTTCAACGACGGGTATTAAAGCATCGTAGCGCGATTCATCTGTAGAGACTACCGTTTGTAATCTATCCGCAGCAGCCTCAGGCTCATTTACGGCTAAATGGGCCCGCCCCAGCATTTCCTTGATATCGAGATTATCCGGATCCGCTTCCAGCAATTCCTTCAGCCGATCCAGGATGGTAGAGACGCTATCGGTCCGCAGACAACATTCCAGAAAATCCTTCATGCCGTCTATATCCAGGGGATTGATCCGGTCCGCCTGTTCGAAGCAATGCATCGCCTCCGCAGGATCGCCGGTTTTAACCATCGCACGTGCGGCTGAAAGAAGATGTTCGCGGCCTTTTTCTTTATCCTCCCCGGCGAGATATGCTTCCGCCAGTTTTTTCTGAATTGCCGCGTTTGCAGGATCCAGCTCGACTATTTTCCGGTAGGTATTGAGTATTTCCCTGGTGTCTCCGGACTGTTCGAATAATTTTGCAAGCCGGAGATACTGGTTGCACGCATCGGTATTCAGCCCCTGCTGAGCGTAGAGAGATGCGATGGTTGCGTTGATTTCGAGGTTTCCGGGATCTGCATTCAGGATTTTTTTGTAAACCGCGATCGCCTTGAGAAAGAAGTTGTTGCGTACGTAATTGTCCGCGACCTTGACAAAGCAGTTATTCGCCTCAGCGGTGTTTCCTATCGTGAGGTAGAGGTCGCCCATCGTGTTGAGGGTAAGAACGTCGTCGGGATTATTCTGGATAATCTTCGCATACTCGCCGATAGCCTGCTTTATCTTTCCCTGAAGCATGTATTTCTCGGCTTCGTTTCGATATTTTGCTTTGCTATCAGCGGCCACCATTCCCCCCTGAGACTGATTCCTTAAATAATTCCCGACGTCCGCTAATGATGCGCCCGTAATAAAAGGTAATCCGCAACTTTAATCCCGCTCACAGCTAGGAATCGCTTTTAGACCTTCGTTCGCCTCTGCCGACTTCCTTTAATCTGGCGGCTTTTCCGCGGCGTCCGCGAAGATAATATAAGCGCGCTCGACGCACTTTTCCGCTCTTTACAACCTCCAGCTTCTCGATAATGGGCGAGTTCACGGGGAAAATTCGTTCAATTCCGTATCCCGAGGAAACCTTCCGAACCGTGAATGTCGAAGAGACGCCGTTCCGTTTCTGTGCGATGACGACTCCTTCAAAAATCTGGATGCGGAATTTCTCCCCTTCCTTAATCTTCACATGAACCCGTACCGTATCTCCCGGGCGGAAGCCGGGAAGATCGGACCTGATTTGAGTATTATCGACTGCCCGTAGCAAATCCATGACAAGTGCTCCTTAGTTTTGGGCTGTTTTTTGTGCAAAAAGCTCGGGGCGGACCTGTTTTGTCTTTTCCAGGGCTTTTTGTTTTCGCCACTTTTCTATTTCTTCATGATTCCCGGAAAGAAGTACATCCGGAACCTTGTGTCCTCGATATTCCGCCGGCCGCGTATATTGCGGGTAGTCCAACAATCCGGTCGAAAAGCTTTCGTTAACGGCCGATTCCCACTTGCCTAAAGCTCCCGGCAGTAATCGGACGATGGAATCCAGAACAACCATCGCCGGAATTTCTCCTCCCGTCAGTATGAAATCCCCTATGGAGATTTCCCTGTCTACAAGGCAATCTATTACTCTTTGGTCCACTCCTTCGTATCGGCCGCAAATCAGTATTAGATGCGAAATTGTAGAGAATTCTGTTGCATATTTTTGGGACCAGGTTTTCCCCTGAGGTGTCAGAAGCGCCACCTGGCTGTCCGAATTTTTCTCTTTATCGCGGCAAAATTCGATTGCCTCGAATAGCGGAGCGGGCAGCAATACCATCCCTTCTCCGCCGCCATAGGGGCGATCATCCACGGATCGATGGCGATCCCGGGTAAAATCCCGCAGGTTGACGATCCGAACATCCACCAGTCCGGACTGTCTGGCGCGATGTAAAATCCCGTATTCCAGAACCCCGGTGAACATTTCGGGAAAAACAGTTATGATATCAAAAATCATTGATCGAGGTCCATTAATCCTTCCGGCGGATCCACTAATATCTGTTTTTTTTCTATAGAGATTCGCGTGCAGATGTTTTCTACTGCAGGGATCAGAAATTCCCTGGTGCCGTCTTTTACGACCAGCTGATTGTTTCCGGAAATCCGGAGAATATCCTCCACCTGTCCTAAATATTTCCCTTGGGTGTCTTCTACGGAACAGCCGATCAGGTCGTGGTCGAAATAGGTGCCTGCCGGTAGCCGGACTGCCTGTTCCCGGGGAATCTGTACCAGGCATCCAATGAATTTTTCAGCGGAACTGATTGTGTCGATACCGGTAAATTTTAATACTCTGCGTCCTTGGTGCTCCCAGGTAAAATCGAGCTCGATTTTCAGCAGCCGGCCGTTTTCAAACTCCAGCCAGACTTCTTCCAGAATATCGAAGCGGCCAGGGAAATCCGTGAGCGACTCGACCAGGACTTCGCCCTTGTTTCCCCGGGTCCTGACAATTCGAGCGATTGTGATGAAAGAAGAAGGTTCTTCCGGCTCCACTATTCCAAAATTTCCAGAACGAACCGTTTCCTAAGCTTCATACCTGCTGCTCCAAGAAGGGTTCGGATGCATCGGGCGGTTCGCCCCTGTTTGCCGATAACCTTGCCAAGGTCACTGGGTGCTACTCTGAGTTCCAGAACGGTCGTTTGTTCTCCCTCAACTTCGGTTACCGTAACTTGCTCGGGGTTATCCACAAGCGCTTTCGCAATCATTTCAACCAGCTCTTTCATATCCGCTTCTCCTTCGAGACTATCCGATTATATAGCCCGGGAGTTTATCGGAGCACAGCAACAAAGATGGGAAAACGGGTGTTAACCGGCAGCGACGGGCGTGGCAGCGACGGCTTTTTTCATAAGAGAATTAACCGTCTCTGAAGGTTGAGCACCACATGCGAGCCAGTGATGGATTCTGTCCATTTTCAGATCAATTAACGGAGGATTCGACGTCGGGCTGTAATGTCCGACAATTTCCACGAAACTCCCATCCCGATTCTGTCTCCGCTCCATTACCACAACTCGATAAAAAGGCTTCTTTTTAGCGCCCATGCGCGATAAGCGTATTCTTAACAAATCTCCTCCTCATGTTAACAGACCACAAACCGCCGTTCTTACAAGGTCTTTACCCAGCCTGTATTTCTTACAAGGTTTCTACTGCGTCGGCGTAACCGGTCATGTCTGCTGCGTACCCAATTTATGTAAAGCATAAATTGGTCTCGCTCCCCTGGGGCTCCTCGACGTACTTATAGTACCTGAAGCGAAGCTTCAGGCCGCCTCATGGCGCCCTCAGTCACAAGCCTTGCATTCACAAACGTTTACACCGCTTCGCTACGAAACCCCGTGAGAAATACAGGCTTCGCGAAAGAACCCGTAGAACCTGCGGATTAAATCCATATAATTCTGGCATATAACAAGACCGGTTTCAACTCCCGGCATCGAATGCTTTTCCCGAATTGAACTCAAGCTTTGACCGTTTTAACAGGAGCTTTTGCCGGATTCGATTCTTCAGGGCATCGGAAATTTCATGCCCCGCATCATGCGTGGCATGATGCCCTTGCTCAGGCTTTTCATCATTTTCCGGGTTTCAACGTATTGTTTCAGCAGCCTGTTGATTTCCTGAACGGGACGTCCGCTGCCGCGTGCAATCCGTTTTCTCCTGCTTCCATTCAGGATCTGGTGGTGCCTCCTTTCCCTGGGAGTCATGGAACCGATAATAGCTTCAATATGAATCAGTTCCTTTTCGTCTACTTTTACCTGGTTCAACCCGCGAAGCGGCCCCATATTCGGCAGCATTCCAAGAATCTGGTCTAACGGTCCCATTTTCCGGATCTGCTTAAGCTGATCCCGGAAGTCGTCGAGGGTGAATTCGTTCTTCTGGATCTTTTCGGCCAGTTCCGCGGCATGTTCCCGATCGACATTCTCTTCCGCTTTCTCAATCAGGGATAGAACATCCCCCATTCCCAGGATTCGCCCCGCCAGTCGTTCGGGGTGGAAGGGCTCCAGCGCATCGACCTTTTCTCCGGTTCCAATGAATTTAATCGGCTGGCCGGTTACCGTTTTAATGGACAGAGCGGCTCCGCCCCGTGCATCGCCGTCCATTTTGGTCAGGATAATTCCGGTGAGATTCAGACGGTCGTGAAATTCTTTTGCGCTTCGCACCGCATCCTGGCCGGTCATGGCGTCCGCTACGAGGAGAGTTTCCATGGGCGGGGCGGTTTCCCGTATGCGATCGAGTTCTGTCATCATAGCCTCGTCAATGTGGAGGCGACCGGCGGTATCGATCAGAACCACGTCATATCCGCCGTTTTGCGCATGCCGCAATCCCTGTTTCGTTCTCGAAACAGGATCCCTGTCTTCGGGAATATCGAAATATCCAAGCCGATTGTTTTCACAGAGAACCCGCAACTGTTCAATAGCTGCAGGGCGGTATACATCCACCGACAACAGAAGCGGGGTATGATTGTGTTTCTTCAGATAGAGCGCCAGTTTGGCTGATGTGGTGGTTTTCCCGGAACCCTGCAGCCCGGCCATCAGGAAAACGCTGGGAGGTTGCTTGGAGAATTGAACCTCGGTTTGGTCTCCTCCGAGCAGTTGGATCAATTCATCCCGGACCACTTTGATTACCTGCTGTCCGGGAGTAAGGGATTCTATGACCTCCTGGCCGAGCGCTCTTTTTTTAATACGTTCGACGAATTCCTTGGCTATTTTGAAATGAACGTCCGCATCCAGAAGCGCGTTGCGTATTTCCCGGGCGGTCTCGTCAATATGACGCTCCGATACTCTTCCCTGGCCGGATAGATTTTTCAGTATTTTCTGAAGTTTTTTGGATAAATTATCAAGCATGTTAAAAACCCTTAATACCGTTTAAATCCACAGCCTCTAGCCGTGCAACCCTGAGAGGCTGTGCCGTTCCGGGTTTCCCCTTTCCCGTTGAATGCCTTGAACGGGGAACGGGAAACTGGAAACGAAATAAGTTCTGAATGTCATTCACGCCCCGTTTCACGGGGCAGGCTAAAGCCGCGTCTTCAAGACGTGGTTGGTAATGATACCTGTATTTGCCGTAAAATGCGTTAAAAAGCTGATGTTATTAAGCGTAATAGCAATTTTTTCCTGTGCCTGCAGTTTTTGCAGCCTTAGCACTCATATTTCCGCTTCCAGCTATCAAAAACGTATCCGGTATTTACATCTTCAACTGGCGAATGGAAGATTTGTGGATTAAGATAGTGCCTTGTCGATGGGGTGCTTTTCAACCTCGGATTCACTGCTGCGGCAAGGGCGAACACAAGGTTCGCCCCTACTTGCGGCAAATGCTGGTTTGCACCGGTGGCATATGAGACATGTAATTGTTGGCACAGCGGGACATATAGATCATGGGAAAAGTGCCTTGATCCGGGCGTTGACCGGCGTGGATCCCGATCGGCTGAAAGAAGAGAAACAGCGGGGCATTACGATCGACCTTGGATTCGCTCATCTCGAACTTGATGATGTGCAGGTTGGATTTGTGGATGTGCCGGGGCATGAAAAATTTGTAAAAAACATGCTCGCCGGTGTGGGAGGCATCGATTTTGTCCTGCTCGTAGTCGCCGCCGATGAATCGATCATGCCCCAAACCCGCGAACACTTCGATATCTGCCGTCTGCTTGGCGTTCGTTCCGGCATCGTCGTGATCAACAAAGCAGATCTGGTCGATTCCGAAATGATCGAATTGGTTCAGGATGAAATCCTGGAGGCAACCGAAGGATCCTTTCTTGAAGGTTCCGAAATCATTCCCGTCAGTTCAAAAACCGGTGAAGGCATAGACAGGCTGAAAAAGGCGATCCATGATATAGCCCTTTCAGTTCCTCTTCGTCCCTCCAACAGACTGCTGCGCCTGCCGATAGACCGTTCCTTCAGCATTCGGGGATTCGGGACGGTTGTGACAGGGACATTGACATCGGGAGAAATTCGTAAGGATGAGGAAGTCGAGCTCATTCCCGGTGGGCTTACGGCAAGAGTAAGAGGCGTCCAGGTCCACGGTAAGATGACGGGGGCTGCGATGGCGGGGCAGAGAACGGCCGTAAACCTTCAGGGGGTGGATCTGGATCAGGTCGCACGCGGAATGGTCGTTACGGTCCCGAAGGTCTTCAGGGAAACGCAGATACTCGACGTGCATCTTCACCTGCTTCCGTCCGCAAAGCCGCTGAAAAACCTGCTCAAAGTCCGATTCCATCAGGGAACTCTGGAGGTTCTCGCCCGGGTGGCTTTGCTGGGAAGAGATATGCTCGCTCCGGGTGATTCCACCTATGCTCAGCTTCGCCTGGATTCTCCGGTTTTCTGCCTGCACGGGGATACTTTCATTATTCGCCAGTTTTCCCCGACCATTACCATCGGCGGCGGCAAGGTACTGCACCCGAATCCTTCAAAACATAGAAGCACCGACAGGAAGATTCCGGATATTTTAATGAAACTGGATAGCGGAAGGCTTTCCGATAAAATTCCGGTTTTTCTGGCGACCGAAACCAGGCGCGCCATGGATCTCAACGAACTGGATTCGCTTCTCGGCCTTCCCCTGCCCGATCTGAAAAAATTGTGCTCCGACCTTGCCGGTACGGGAGATCTGGTGATGATTCCGGCTCCATCCCCAATTCTGGTCCTACAGTCAACGGTCGAGTCCCTGACGAAGGATACCCTTGAACTGATAAGTGATTTCCACGAAAAAAATCCGCTGCAAAAGGGGATTTCCCGGGAAGAGCTGCGCAAACGAATTTACGACAGGTTGCCTGCGGAAGTTTTCAGGCATTGTCTTGAAGAGCTTGTTGAAAATCGCAAAGTGTCCATGGAGAAGGATACCGTGTCCCTTTTTGGGCGTGAGGTGCAGCTCTCGGCCGAAGGGCAGAGCCTGAGGGAAAGAATCGAGGACGTATATAAAAAATCGGGATTCCAACCTCCGTCATTTTCAGAGCTTCAAGCCTCCATGAATGCGGATGCTGAAGAGGTGCGGCGCATTTTCTACTGGATGATCAAGGAGCAGATTCTGGTTAAAATTTCCGAAGATTTTATTTACCACCGGTCCACGATCGACGCTATAAAAGAAAAAGTAAAGAGCAGGTTTGCTCCGGGCATGAAATTCAGCGTTGCCGATTTTAAAGAAATACTGGATCTTACAAGAAAGCATTCCATTCCGCTGCTCGAGTATCTGGACCGCGAGAAATTCACCCGTCGGCAGGGCAACGAACGCATCCTGTTGTAGACGGCCACTTTCTTTAAACGTTCAAACGTTGGAAGCCTCTGACCGAACGCGGACCCGACAATCCCGGAGGATTGACTTTAAACCGGGTGTAAAGTACTCTTTAAGAAACATTTATTTGTGGGGGTGTACATGCCTATCATGGATTCGCCGGAATTAATCCTTGCTTTTCCTACCCTGGGTCCAACAGAGCTTATAATAATTCTTATTATCGTTGTTCTAATCTTCGGAGTTAACAAGATTCCGCAACTGGGCAAAGGGATCGGGGAAGGAATCAAAAACTTCAAGTCGGCGATCAAATCCGCGCACGATGAGCCGGAAGATAAACCGGAAGAGAAGTCGAAGGAAGATAAAGCCTGACAGCCGGATTTGCATCCACTAAAACATTCACTCCGGGATGTTGCTGTAATCGGCTGTTCGGTTTCGCTGCATTCCCGCCTGCATGGAAACGCCGCCCATTCCGGGGCCTTGCCGGCCTTTTTCAGGCTATCTCCTTAGTTTTTCCCCGGCCGACTTTTTAACTGTGCATGCAGCCAGTTCAGGTAATCGGGATCCCCTGCATTGATGGGTACGGCAATTACTTCAGGCGTATCGTACGTGTGAAGTTGCCGGATTCGGCTGCGGACCGATTCGAAATTTTCATCCGACGACTTGATAAGCAGCAGTAATTCCGGCTCGTCGCATACTTTCCCTTCCCATTGATAAATCGAACGAATCCCCGGCACGATATTGACGCAGGCGGCTGCGCCTTCCCGAACGAGCGCCTGGGCGATCTTTTCAGCCAGATCCATGGTATCCGTTGTGCTTATTATCATAATTTCATTCATGGCATATTCTCAAAATAATGAATTAGGTTTATGGTTGCATCCTGTCTCCGCCCTAAGTATTATGCACCAGTACATAAAATTATAGTGGTTTTAGGTATACAGAAAACCTACATTTCGCCAGATGGCCAATATAAAGTACTCGCTTAAGCATAAAAAAGAGTTGTACTACATCTTCCTCATCATGGTTGTCGGAGGGATCCTGCTTCTCAGCTTTATCGGACCCGGCGGCTATCTCGAGTTGAAGAAGGCTCGCCTGGAATTACAGCTGCAGAGCGCTCGCGTGGATGCACTCAGGCGCAGCAATAAGGAACGCCTGGAAACGATCGAAGCGTTGAAGTCGGACGAAGAGGCGATCGAGCGTTACGCCCGCCAAAAGGGCTACGGGCGCGACGATGAAATTATCCAGCAGCTTCCGGAGAATCCCGAAAACTAATCCACCTGTCTCCCCACCGGATCAGCCCGCCTCGTGTAACTGAACCACTGAAAAACGTATGCCCAGAGCGACTGCTGCGGCAGCAAGGAAATACCCGGGGGCGGAAAACAAACCCGTATTCAGCGCCAGAACCTGATACCAGATAAGACTTGTATCTATGCCGATCGAGGAAGCCAGGAACCATGGAACAATGAGGAAGGGAAGACCTGCAGCCGCAAACCAGATCCAGTGCCGTAGCCGTTTGTTCCAATCGCGGCCGGGGCCGGCGAGGCCCCAGATCCAGCAGGGAAGGGTCAGGAACGTGACAGCCCAGTAGGAATTGTGAAACAGGGCCAGGATAACCGTGATCAGGGTCAGGCAAAGCAGGACCGGTTTTGAAATGTTGAAGTCCTGCTTGGGGGAATTCCGGAACGGAAACATGTAAAACAGAATACAGAGTCCGGCGACAATCGCGGCAATGCCGAATATGCCTCCCATTACTCCCAAGGATGGATTGTCAAGCACCGGGTCTTTGGCGGTCGCGGGATACAGGGTGTAGACCGGCAGCATGCGCAGCACGCGAAACAGGCCGATTAAAAAGTAAATCATCAGAAACGGAATGGACGCGGCAATAAATGCGAGAAGCTCCCTTAGGATTCCCGCAGGATTCATGCGGCCGTGATGGTTTTTAATGCAGTAAAAAAGGCAGAACAGCAGGGGGAGAATCACCACGCCGTGGAGTACCCGGATCGTGTTCGGCCCGAGAAAAAGCGCATGCCATAATCGATAGGAATCCATCGATTCCCGGGGAATGTCAGGGAGTGCGTCCAGGGTGCGTACGATGCGTTCGGCAGAAAGGCCGAATTTCTCTATGCTGGAGGTTTTAAGATTTTCTATCGTATCCAGAGGGGAATGGTAGACGGCCTGTTCTTTTTGCCGGTCGACGGATCGGCTGCCAAGATTGATAGCGGGTATGCCCGAATTCAGAAACGGTCCCTGGTCCGACCGGGGAATATAAAAAGTGCGTGTCATGTGCTCTCCGAATCCCGATGCGGACAGGACGGGCAAGCCCTGTTCCTCCGCGGCCCTGAGAGCAAGCATCCTGTACCATGGAGGAGTGAATCCTTTAAGAAGGCCGGTTTCTTCAAGGCTCAAAGCGGCCAGATCGCCGATGGCTACATAGTCCAGAGACAGGACGGCCGCTATCCGGTCTCGTTCGGCATAACTGGTCGCCAGATCCAGCGCCCCGAGCATTCCCCATTCTCCTCCGTCGGAAAAAATAATCAGAATGCTTCTGTCGGTCGGATTTGTCGCCAGAATGCGGGCGATTTCCAGCAGTACGCCGACTCCGGAGCCGTTGCTCATGGCGCCCTGTACCGTTGTTGCGGCCGTGTCGTAATGGGCGATCAGGGCGATAATCTCCGGGTTCCTTCCGGCTTTATATCCCAGCACGTTCCGTCCCACCTGTTTGCGCCCGGCGATCCTGGCATTGAATTGTGTGTAGTCCAGTTCGTATCCCAGGCTCTCCAGCGTGTCATGGAGGTATCCGGTGCTGTGGCGTGATTCGAAACTTCCGAAAACCCTTTCGGGGAATTGTGTGACGAATTCCCGGATCGTCTGGTGTGCCCGGGCGGCATCGCAGGAGAGAGGCTCTGAAGAAATTGAAAGGGGCGCCTGGCGGAATCCGAAGAGCGGCGAAAGAATCCATGCAGCCAGAACGCCGGCTATTGCGATCAACACCTTTCTGGTTTGTTTTGCATTCATAGTGCTTCTCCGAAACCGTTCAAGTTTCAGCGCGCGTGTATGTTCCTCCGGGCGGAAATTATTGGAACGCAGCCGGAATATTTCCGATTATACCAAGCAGCTCAAGTTCCCTCTGAAATAGATTCTGTTCCGCCTCAAGCCGGGCAAATTCTTTTTGAAACAGCTGTGCTTTGATTTCCTCAAAATCCTTGCGGCTGATCTTGCCGCTTTCCAGCTTCGCATCATTGGCTTGGACCTTTTCACGAACGGCGTCTACTTCATTTTGTGCATGCTCGCAGGCTCCTCTTGCGATCCTGAGTGCGCTTATGCCATTTTGGGTCGCCAGTTTCAGTTCCAACTTGAGGATCTTAAGGCGGGAGCGGGCTTCGGATAGTTCCTGGCGGCTCTGGGCTATCCTGGAGCTTGAGCGAAATCCGTCGAATACAGGTACTTGAATGGAGAGCCCCAGGAGGTAATTGTTACGTTCAAAACGATTGAAATAGTCCGTGTAGTTGTTCGAATCGCTGAGCAGGGCATACTGACCGACTATGTTTAATTTTGGCAGGCGTTCTCCTTTTTCCGCTTCGAGGTGGAATTCCTTGGAGCGGATATCGGCCTCTGCCTGTTGTATATCGGGCGCGTTTTCAAGGGCCTGCTGATAAAGGATGTCGATATCCGCTTCCAATACAGGGATCTTGATTTGCGGTTCTATTGTATGAATGGAAACCTCGTCTGAAAGCCCGGTATAGCCTTTAAGCTCCATTTCTGCAAGGATTGCCTGCTCCTGAAAAACGAGAAGCTGCTGGCGCGCCGAGGATACAGCCGTTTTTGCGGATGTCGCTTCGACCTTACTCATTCTTCCCGCACGGATTAGACTTTCTGTTATCTCCTGCTGCGTTTGTGCGGCCTCTATTCTATCCCGTGCGAGAGTGATCATCCTACGGGCCTGATGGAGTCTGAAATAAGCCGAGGCTGTTCTTGAAGCCAGATCGTTTTCGGCCGATTCTTTGTTGAACCGGCTGGCTTTGCCGGCTTCCTCGGATTCGCGAATAAGATTGTTGTTTTTCTTGCTCAAAATGGACTGGCTCATCTGGATCTGGAAAATCGACGGGGCGGCTCCTTCGATGCTGAGAGGCATTCCGTTATTGTAGGCAAGACCGCTGCCCGCGAAAACTTGCGGCCGGTTCAGGCTGCGGCTTTCCCGCACGGCTTCTCTCGCACGTATCGTTTGAGCTTCGGCCAGGAGTATTTCCGGGGATCGGGACAATGCCATCTGAACCGCTTCCTGGATGGTCAGGATCCTCTCTTCCGCAGGCTGCGCCGTATCAGGCAGGGACTTCCCGGAATCCTCCGAGGGTAAAACCACTCCGACACCGGCAAAGGTTAAAAAGAACAGAATGGAAGATAATCTGATGATTGTGTTCATACCTGAATGCCCCAGTAAATTTCGTTTAAGAACGCGTCCCGGCCTGTACATCGATGCCGGACCTAACAGTGTATCTTATCTGCCGGACATAATGAGGGCAATCGATTTACAGCCGCCGGCCTTCATCTAATACGGGTTAAGCAAGCGCGGCGTTACTTTACTATCTTGAGATAATTTTTTGCTTTCTTGTAATCGGGATTATAGACGAGTGCGGATTCAAATGCGTCCTGCGATTTTTCCCTCTCGCCATTCACGAAATAACAGACTCCCAACCAGTAGTACACATCTTCAAAGGAAGGGCTTGCGTCCCCAAGAGGTTCTCCGGTCAGATCCAGAAGTATTTCCCGGGCTTTGTCAGGATCCTGCCCGAGCTTAATGAGAGAAACCGCCAGGATGTAACGGGACTGATTGGAAGTGCTATTAAGTTCCAGCGCTTTCCGGGCGCTCGCCAAAGCGCGTTTATAATTTTTGCGATCAAAGAAGAACTGTGCCAGATCCTTGTGCGCATCGGTATCGGAAGGATAGTCCACGGTTGCCTGGGTATACTCTTTCTCGGCCAGTTCCCATCTTTCCTCCCGTTCGTAGATGGTCGCTCGTGCCGTATAGCCTCTCACGGGCTTCAGCTTTGATATCAGCTCGGCTTCCGCCCAGGCTTTATCCTTGCCCCCGCCGACGATTCCGGGCGCCTGGGCGTAAAATTCGAGCAGATCGAACCGGATGGAAATGTTTTCGGGATCCAGTTCACCCGCTTTCTTGAATTCTCTTATGACCCGCCGGGCATCGGTGAATCCAATAAAGCTGTTTTCCGCACGGGAACCGTAAGCCCGACCGAGCCAGAGCCGGTATCGGGCGTTGGACGGTTCTATTTTTACTGCTTTTTCGAATTCACTTACAGCCTTGTCCCATTTGCGAAGCTTGAGAAAAGATTTTCCCAGCCAGAATTTGATTTCCGCCGAATCGTTTGCTGAATCGCCCGTTGTCGATAAAAGGTCGTTGGCTTTGCCGTATTCACCATTCCCGAACAGTTCGATTGCACGGTCCAGGATTCCCTCCGGCTGGGAACCGAACGGCAGCACCATCAGTAACAGTAAGACCAGTGAATTCATTTTCTCCCGTCCCTTTTTTAACTACGGTATGTATACCGTACAGTTCCTTTTATACCCGTAAAACAAATAGAATAGAACATTTTCATGATAATAAACGGATCGGAATCCCTGACCGCCTATCCTGCAACCTTATTGTTTTAGATAAGCGACAGAAGGATTTATTTCAACTGCCCGGCCTGAAACGGCAAATACGCAAGCCGCAAATAATAGCCGCTGTTGGACAATGGCTTCCGTAAAGCCGCGGTAGAAACCGGCCCATATTCTTATCAGTTATTTAAAATAAGAGTTTGAGACATGCGGGTTAAGGGCGGGATTAAAGTCTTTGCGTGGTACTATATAGCCCTTATGAATAAAGTTCATCTGCCCCGGCTGATGCTGGCCGGCATCAGCGGCGATTGCGGGAAGACCCTGGTCAGTCTTGGACTTGCGGCTGCCTGGCGGCGCAGGGGGAAAACAGTGGCGCCTTTTAAGAAAGGGCCCGATTATATCGATCCCGCCTGGCTCGGGATCGCGGCCGGGAAACCCGCGCGCAATCTCGATACCTGGATGATGGATTCCCGGGTTGTGCTTGAATCCTTTATGAGGCATGCCGTCAGTGACGGCATGAATCTGATTGAGGCGAATCGGGGACTGTACGACGGAGAAGACGCGCTTGGAACGCACTCTTCCGCCGAACTCTCGAAATTGCTCAAAGTTCCTGTGATCGTCATTATTCCGACAATAAAAATCACGCGTACCGTGGCCGCCCTGGTGCTGGGATTGCAGTCGCTGGATCGTAATGTTGCATTGGCCGGAGTGATTCTGAACCGTGTAGCGACATCGCGCCAGGAGGCGTTGATCCGGTCCTCCATCGAAGAAAGCACCGGAATTCCTGTTCTGGGAGCGATACGTCGAATAACAGGGGAACTGCTGGCGAGCCGCCATCTCGGCCTGGTGACGCCGGAAGAGTACCGGCAGAGCAGGGGATCGATTGACCGGGCGGCGGATATTATAGAGGAATCGGTCGATCTGGAGAAATTATCCCTGATTGCGGAAAAGACGGAGCCGATTGAAGAGAAGAAAAAGTCACCCGATTTATCTTTTGCGCCAACGCCGGGTTTGAAGATAGGGATTTTCCGCAGTTCCGCCTTCACTTTTTATTACCCGGAAAATCTTGAGGAGATCGATCGTTATGGAGCGGTAAAGGTTCCGGTCGATCCTGTCACTGACAATGGGCTGCCTGCGGACCTGGACGCTCTTTACATCGGTGGGGGTTTCCCCGAAACGCACGCTTCCCTGTTGTCAGCCAACGAGTCTTTTCGACGGTCTGTTTTGCAGGCCTCACAGCGGGGATTGCCGGTATGGGCGGAGTGCGGCGGACTGATTTTTCTCTGCAGATCGGTGCACTGGCAGGATAACCGGTATCCAATGGCCGGGATTTTCCCCGCGGATATTGTGCTTGACAGGAAACCTGCCGGACATGGATACGAGGAGGTCGTTGTGGACCGTCCCAATGCGTTTCTTCCGACCGGTGCGGTCCTGCGCGGACACGAATTCCACTATTCGAGACTGGAATCGTCAGGAACCATCGACACCATTTTCAAGGTGAACAGAGGGATCGGGACGGGAAGAGGGCGCGACGGACTGGTCTATAAAAATGTGGTGGCAAGCTATCTGCACCTGCACGCTCTGGGTTCGGCGTCCTGGATAGAAGGCCTGTTATGCGCCGCCGACAGATTCCGGCAGTGCAGGAAGACAGAATAGGGCGACCACAAACTTGTCCGCCCCTTACGAATTTTCCGGTTCAATATTTACAATCCGGCCGGTATCGACATTATTTACACCCGGAATATTTCCTGCGATATGGACTGCGTGCTCGGTCAAATCGGAAGGCAGATTTCCTTCGAGGTATACGGTTGCGGTTGTGGCATCCGCTTCGACTTCAATTTCGAAAGAAGCCATCCGGGGATCCGCCGCAAGTTCCGCCCTCGTTCTTGAAGCCAGCAGTATATTATCGAAGGACTCGAAGCACTGGACGGTCTCGGAAAGCCTTTTATGTTTGGCGGCGGTTGCCGCGATCTCCACGGCAGTGTCGATGTTCATGCTTTCCAGGTTAAGAGTCAGGTCATAGAGTGCGGGATCCAACCAGTCAACCCCATACAGAAAAAGTGTCCAGGCTCTTCTCTGGGCATCGATTTTATCTATGTAGGCCGATGCCTGTTCCCGGGTCATCTGTTCGCGCTCAATCAGCTTTTTTATTCGGAATTCCGGCGGGGCTATAAGGCGGATTCTAAGGACGCAGGCAATATCCCGAAGCAGCAAATGTCCGACGTTGCCGAGATAAATAACATCGTCCTCCTGAATGTATTCGCAAAGTGCTGCCTGAAAAAAGGCGATATAATTTCGGATATCGTGCTTGAAATCGTCGGAGAAAGTAGGCGGCCCGAACAGAAATTTTTCCAGCTTTGCTGCGGCAATTCCAAACTTGGCGGTTCCCTGGAGGATATCTTCGCGTCTGACGAGTTTGTAGTTCAGAGTTTTAGACAGGCCCTCTGCAAGCAGTAATCCGCCGGTGGCAGAGCCCCTGGATATAGTGATGATGGCCATTTTACCTCCCCCGGTACGGAGGGATTATTTCGAAAAACCTTCTTCGCGCACTGAAAGGGCGATCTTATAAAATACGGTGACCATCAGAAATCCAAGAGCCCAGATCCCCAGCGTTATCGATATTTCATACAGCGTGGGTGCGTATTCGGTAATGGCTCCAAGAGGTGATGGAATGAAACCGCCGACGATCAAGCCGAGGCCCTTGTCGATCCAGAGCGACACAAAAACGATGACACAGATTGCCGGCAGCCATTTCTCGTTGTTTCTGATTCTCGGTGTTACCAGCAGCAGGAGGGAAACCACGGCAAGAATTGCCGATGTCCACATCCAGGGTACCAGCGCATTGTGCCCTTCCAGGCCGACGAACAGATACCGGAAGTGCTCCATGTGCTCCGGAATGCCGCTGTAGAATGCGGTAAAGACTTCCATCAGCAGAAAGAAAACATTCAGGATCATTCCGTAAGTAACAATCACGGCGAGTTTCCGAAGCGCTTCCTGCCCTACGTCGTAGCGTGTCAGTTTCCTTATTAACAGGCATAAAAGAATCAGCAATGCAGGCCCGGCTGCAAAGGCCGAGGCAAGAAAGCGCGGCGCCAGGATGGCCGTCAACCAGAAGGATCGACCGGGGAGGCCGCTGTAGAGGAACGCGGTTACCGTATGAATGCTGATGGCCCATGGTATGGAAATGATAATGACCGGCCTGATCCATTTGGGGGGCGCAATGCCCTTTCTCTCCGCACTCAGGGTAATCAGAGCGATGATCGCATTGAGCAGAAAGTAACCCCCGAGGGAAACGGAATCCCAGAACATTGGAGAATTCAGTGTCGGGTGGAGCATCACATTCATGACTCTGCCGGGCTGTCCCATATCGACGAAAATAAACAGCATGCACATGCTCACGGCGGAAATGGCCAGAAATTCCCCCAGGATCGTGACCTTGCCAAAAGTTTTATAGTTGTGCAGATAGTAAGGAAGGACCACCATGACCGCCGAAGCGGCAACTCCGACGAAAAACGTGAACTGGGCGATGTAGATGCCCCAGGTGACATCCCGGCTCATTCCGGTAATTCCCAGCCCGACTTCCAGCTGCCGGAGGTAGGCAAGGAATCCCAGGAAAACAAGGGCCAGCAGGCAGAGAATCCAGTACCAATACTTCCGACTTCCTGTTAGTGCTTTTTCAAACATGAACATGAGAAGCGCCTCACACGATATAGAAGATCTCGGGTTTGGTGCCGAGTTCCGGTTTGCGCCGGATTGCGTATTCAGACTCCAGCAACTGTCTGATTTCCGAGCCGGCGACGTCTAGATCACCAAATAAAATAGCGTTCTGCGGGCAGGCTTCCACGCATGCCGGCAGTTTCCCTTTGGCGAGCCTCGATTCGCAGAATGTGCATTTTTCCACGACACCCTTTGTGCGGGTAGGAAAATCCGGATTCTGTTCCGCGATATATTGTCTTGGTTCAATCCAGTTGAAGCTTCGGGAACCGTATGGGCATGCAGCCATGCAATAGCGGCAGCCGATGCAGCGGTGCCAATCCATCATGACGATTCCGTCCTCTTCCCTTTTCCAGGTTGCTTTAGTGGGGCATACGCGCACGCACGGGGGATTGTCGCAATGGTTGCAAAGAAGCAGGGCCGGCAAAGACTCGATGTGTTTTGCCTGGAATTCATTATGAGCGGAGGGAAAGGCATGCTTGAATTCCTCTTTCCAGATCCACTTGATTTCATGGGCCTTGTTGTCGATGTCGGGAACGTTGTGGCTCAGGTGACAGGCGTCGATACACTTCGTACAGTTCTCTTCCCGGGCGCACTTCTTCAGGTCGATGACCATGGCCCACCGGCCCGCAGTCAGCGCCCGTGGCGATTCCGACGAAGCAGACTGAACGGCGCCGGCAAGGGGCTCCGTTAATCTTTCTCCCGTAACTGCCAGCATGGAAATCCCGGTAAGTTTCAAAAATTTCTTTCGACTGATAATCATCGCGCGCTCCGCTCTAATTGTTCCGGATCGATGTGGCAATCCCAGCAATAGGGCTCCTGCACCCCTGCATAGCTGTGACACTGGTCGCAGAAATCCGCTTTGCTGGTATGACACTGCGCAAGGCATGTGTTTGTCAGGCTGATATTGAAATTCCTGTCGTCACCGGTTGTGTATGTCCGGACGTTCTCCCGTACCATAGCCTCGCGCCAGTCGATCAACAGCTGCATGTGCGAGCTTCTCATGAATTCCTTCGATTCCACGCACTGTGTCTCGTTCTCGGGATATTCGAGATCCGGCATGGAGCCCGACCCGGCAGCGAGATTGTAGGTAAAGGGGAAAGTAACGACAGCCAGGAATACCAACAGGCCTAGATAGATAAGGCTTCGATCACGCATCGGTTGTCTCAGCTCCTGATTGTTCCATTTCATCTCCGCGCAAATCGGTGGTGCGTTCGCGCTCACCTTCGATGACGAGAGCGTTGGCCAGCAGCTCATGCACGCCGCCGACTTCGACTCCCGGCACCCAGTAATCCATAAGGGTAGGAAGCGTTGCTTTGTCAATTGCACAAATGCACGACAACAAATTCACGCCGTACTTGTCATGGACGTATTTGACTGCGTTTGCCCGCGGGAAGCCGCCCCGCATGCGCATTTCCAGGTTTTCATCCGTTCCCAGGCCGGCGCCTGCCCCGCAGCAGAAGGTCTGTTCGCGGATTGTGTTTTCAGGCATTTCGTAAAAATAATTGCATGCCTTGCGCAGAATGTACCGGGGTTCCTCAAAAAGGCCCAATGCCCTGGCCGGGTTGCAGGAATCGTGGAAGGTAACCTTCCTGTGATTGTTCCTGCTCGCGTCGATTTTCAGCTTGTTGTTCTTGATGAGATCCGCGGTGAATTCGCAGATGTGAACCATCTTTGTCGAGAGGGCATTCTCAAACCGGGTGCCCGTTAAAGGAGAAACCGGTTCCTCAAGGAAGTCGGCCGGTCCGTTCATAGTATCCATGTATTGGTGCATTACCCGCCACATATGCCCGCATTCGCCGCCAAGAATCCATTTCACTCCCAGCCGTTTCGCTTCCTCGTAGATCTTCGCGTTCAGTCTTTTGATCATCTCGTGGGATGTAAAAAGACCGAAGTTGCCGCCTTCGCCGGCGAAAGCGCTGAAGGTATAATCCAGGCCGATTTCCTTGAACAGAAGCATGTATCCCAGAAGCGTGTAATAGTGCGGAGACGCGAAATAGTCGGCGGAGGGAATGATAAACAGGATTTCAGCGCCTTTTTTATTGATCGGCGGTTCAATCTTGATTCCGGTGATTTCTTCCAGATCTTCCGCTGCAAATTCCATACTGTCCTTGAATCCGTGAGGCTGGATTCCCAGATGGTTCCCGGTGCGGAAGCAGTTGGAAACCGGTTCGATTACCCAGTTGATGTTGCAGCCGACGAGGTTCAACAGTTCCCGGCCGATCATGGTGATTTCCGCGGTATCGATCCCGTAGGGACAGAAAACGGAACAGCGGCGGCATTCGGTGCACTGGTAAAAGTAGTAAAACCATTCCTTGAGAACCCCTTCATCGAGATCTCTGGCTCCCGCCAGTTTCCCAAGTTTTCCCGCGGCTGTAAAATACCTGCGGTACACCGAACGCAGAAGCTCGGCACGCATTACCGGCATGTTTTTGGGATCGCCGGATCCGACGTAAAAATGGCATTTGTCGGCACAGGCCCCGCATCGTACACAGATATCCATAAACAGCCGGAAGGAGCGATATTTTTCCAGCCTCTCCTTCATCCCGTCCAGGATGATCTGCTTCCAGTCTGGCGGAAGTTTCCAGTCCGAATCGGTCGGCTGCCATTCCCTGGGATTGGGCAGATCCAGATACTTCACATGTTTCGCGACTCCGCTGTAGCAATAGGTGCCTTTCCGGAATTCGACGGTTGGATCCAACCAGTTCTTTTTGGAAGGCGTGTAATCGATTTGTACCAGTTGTTCAGGGCTAAGGGTCTCTTCACTCATAGACTACACCTTCTCAAGTGGTAAACCGGCGGCTTTGATTTTATCCCTGAACTCCTCTTCCCATTCCTCGTAGGTGTGGACCTTCACGGGATGGTTCCAGGGATTGATGTGCCGCTTCGTTCGGTTATTGTTAGCCAGATTCCTCGTCGGACTGAGGAAAACTCCTCCCATATGCATCAGCTTGCTGAATGGGAAATAGGCAACAAGGATGCTGAGCAGAAATATATGTATGAAAAAAATCGGGTGTATTCCGGCCGGCACCGCCGGTGAAAAAGTCACCAGGCCCATCGCCAGCTCTTTGATTCCGGAGATATCGGTTTTAATGAAATATCTGAGAACAACACCCGACAGTGCAAGTCCGAGCAGCAGGAAAAGTGCGAAATAGTCTGCAAACAGGGAAATGTAGCGAATCTGGACATCGGCCAGTCTGCGGATCAGAAGAAACGCAAGGGCGGCCAGGATAATCAGGTCGGTCATGTACAGTATTGGCGTGCCTATCTGGAAAAATCCATCCAGTTCCTGTGCAATCAATACGCAGCCCGGGACCGGTTCCAGAAAGAACCGCAGGTGCCTGAAGAGAATAAATAAAAAGGTCCAGTGAAAGGCTAAAGCTGCGAGCCAGAGGAACTTCCTTTCGCTGAAGACCAGGCGAGGACCGTCTTTTATTTCGGCTTTCGTATTGCGGAACAAAGAGCGAAACAACAGAACTTCCAGTGCCATCCGAATTACCGTTGCTGTTCCAGACGCGGGGTTGTCCAGACGATTTGATTGGATCCATGGCAGGGATTTCTGCTGCCCGCAGGTGGCGGTAATACGAAACGGAACCGGGGTATTCGCCCACAGGAGGATACGGTATACCAGACCGACGAGAAAGACAGCGATCGCCGCATACGGTATGATTATGCCGAAAAATGTCCCTGCGGCTGAACCGCCGAAGTAACCTGCAATGCTGAGGAGCAAAACCAGGATCAGCGAATAGAATGCAGCCATCGATTGTCACCTCGTTGTTTACTATTGTCTCGAATTTCCGTTCTGTCGTGTTTTTTCCAACATAAACATACTGCGCTTGGCTTCGTTGTATTTGATTTCATAGAGTCGCTCGCGGCTTTTCATAAACAGATCGAAGGCGAGGAGAGCCATTTCATCTATCCTCGCCTCCAGGTCCGCAAACTCCTCCGGATAACGTGAAACATCAGCCGTACATTCCTCGCGAAGTATTTTCTTGAGAAGAAAAGGAAAGGACACAGCCTGGCCGGCAGAAAAATCCTGGACGGCGCGCATCCTCACGATATCGTTCAATTCGGTCGTCAACGATGCCGTTTCCTTCGGTTGAATGAGTTTGTCAAACAAAACCGAAAGGTTTTCTTTCAAGGTGTGCCCGATCGGATTCTGGAAAGGATCTTTTTCCCGGGCCAGGAACCTTGTTGTGGACTCGGGATATGCCTGAGCAATCCCGTCGAACCATTTTCTTACAAGGTTCTCCCGTTGATTCGCGAGTGATGCCGATAAAGGCAGACCTTTATGGGTCACCGCAGTTCTCCCAGAGTTTGAATTCGAATTCGAGGCTTATTAAACGCAGCCTGTCGGTTTCGGCAAACCCGCCAGTTTGCAGGCACCCTTTGCCGGACCGGACGGAAAGAGCTGATAGATTTCATTCAGCTTGAAACCGCTTTCCTTGCAGAGCTTCCGAATCATCGGGGCAATGCCGAATTCGAGGTAATATTTCCGGATATATCGGATCACTTTCCAGTGATCTTCGGTAAGATCATCAACACCCTCGGAGGAAGCGAAGTCTTTGGCGACGTTTTCGTCCCAGATCTCGGGGTTTTCGAGGAATCCGTCTTCATCCACCTGATAGGTTCTTCCATCAACTTCAAATGTAGGCATAACTAAACACTCCTTGTAATGACGTTTTATTAGAATACCTGTCTGTAACAAATACTCTTTTGTATCGGGATGTGCGGAACCGGCAGGGAATTTTCCCCGCCGGCGGGACATCCGTTTAGATCATATCAATATAGCCGCACGGGCAAGCTTCAGCACACTTCTTGCAGCCGTTGCAGACCTCCATCTTGATTTTGTAATGCTCGCCCTTGGGCAGCCGGACGAAACAGTTATTCGTGCAGTACATCCAGCAGGTTTCGCAGTCCATGCACATGCCGCAGGACATACAGCGTTTCGCTTCATCCAGGGCTTCTTCGTCCGTAAGACCGCACTCGATCTCCGTATCCATTTCGCGCTCTTGCACCGGAATATGCTGCCGCTCATGCCGCGCGCTTTCCGGATACCAGTCAAGAATTACCTGTTTGACCGGAGGACGTTCGGCAGGCTTGACCGGCTTCTCCTCGCGCAAATGCGCATCGATGGCCTGGGCGGCCATTCGGCCCTGGTACACCGCGGTCGCTACTAATGCGAGAGAAAGATCGTCTCCACCTGCATAAATTCCGGGGCTGTTGGTAGCGCCCCAATCATCCGCCTTGATCCAGTCCTTGCCTTCATGCAACTCTTCAACCGGGCTGAAATCGGGTTCCTGGCTGATCGCGGCAATAACGGCGGTCGCGTCAATCTCAAATTCGCTGCCTTCCTTGGGCACGGGCCTACGGCGTCCGGAGTCGTCCGGTTCGCCAAGTTCCATTCGAATGCATTTCAACCCGACAGCCGTTCCATTGTTCCGAATGACTTCCGTCGGATTTGATAGGAATTCAATTTTAACGCCTTCTTCCAGGGCACCGTCGATCTCAGGAGCGATCGCCGGCATCTCATTCCTTGTACGGCGATACAGGATCGTGACGTCGGCTCCCAAACGTTTGCTGACTCTGGCGGCATCGATGGCGGTATCCCCGCCGCCGATGACGACCACCTTGTCTCCGATCTCCACGGGTTCGCCGCTGTTGGTCTTGTTGAGGAACTCGGTACCGGTAAACACGTTGGACGCATCTTCCCCCGAGACTCCGAGGTTGTAGCCCTTGTGCGCACCAATGCCTGCGAATATGGTCTTATACTCCTGCCGCAGTTGATCTAAAGTGGCATCCTTGCCGACGACGAAGTTACACTTCAGCTCCACCCCAAGATCCAGGATCCTCTGAATTTCGGCGTCCAGCACTTCCCTTGGGAGCCGATACTTCGGGATACCGTATCGGAGCATGCCGCCGGGCTGGCTGAAAGCTTCAAATATTGTTACGGGGTATCCCTGTCGAGCGAGCTGATAAGCGCAGGACAGGCCCGCCGGCCCCGATCCAATGACTGCAATCTTCTCGGGTTTCTTATCTTCTGAAAGCCGCGTCAGTTTCAGGCCTTTTTTAATGCCGAAATCACCGACGTAACGTTCCATTGCGTTGATAGCTACGGCGCCGTCCTTATTTTTCCTGTTGCATTCCGTCTCGCAGGGATGCGGGCATACACGGCCGCAAACCGCAGGAAAAGGATTGCGGCCGGTGATCTGCTGCCACGCCAGTTCCAGCGCTTCATCGTTCGTTCTGCCGTAGGCTTCCGCCTGGGCGATTGTTGTGATCCAGCCCCGGATATCGGCTTCATTCGGACAGTGAGAGATGCACGGAGGCGTTTTCTCAGAGTACTTTGGCCGCAGGGGGCTGATTTCAGCGCCTCCTGCCGAGACCTGCCGAATTTTAGGCTTTTTTGCTTCTTTAAATAAACCCATCGATTCAATCCCAGCAATTGATGTTAAATTCCAAAATCGGCCGAATCCGATGCGGTGAATATTTCAGCTCCGCCGGACCGGAATCATGCCTATGCACGCTGCCGCGCATCCGTTTGAAAATTACTACAGCAAATACGGTAGCAGAAACGGCCGAATCTATAATGGCTTCCCGAAAGGAGGCATTCTTTCCGGCTCCCTTTAGCGGAAGCCGGCAGAATGCTTTTCGGATTACTCTAAACAGTCGGTACTTACCGAAAATATGGGGTTAGTACCTCAACTGAGCGGAACGTGCATAGGTCGTTCCGGCAAATTTGAAATCGTCAATATGGTATCGGGTAAATTCGATTCCCGTCAGTTCGAAGAATCTCGGCCAGCCTATACGCTCGATCCACTCGCCCATGCGCTCGAATTTCTTCGCATTCTTGGCATACACTTCGACGATATTGACTACGGCTTCCACAACTTTAGGCCAACGCGGCGGCTCGTTGGGAATAAACGGAATCGCCAGCTTGCTGAATTTGGGAGCGCAGCGCGCATTGCTGACTTTCCCGCCTACCCAGATGGAAATACCGTCGTTTTCAGGATCGTTGAGCGGCATGGCCGGGCAGACCGTGTAGCAGTTGCCGCAGTACATGCACTGTTCCTCGACAACATCGACAACCCGTCCTTCGGTGCCCGGCCGGATTGCTCCTGTCGGGCAGGAAGCAATCAAGGTCGGGACCTCGCAAACCTTCGGCACCTGTTCCTGGTTGACCTTGGGCGGTTTCCGATGGACGCCGAGGATGGCGATGTCGGAACAGTGCACGGCGCCGCACATATTCAAACAGCAGGCCAGCGAGATGCGGAGCTTCGCCGGAAGATTTTCGCTGGTGAAACGATCGCACAGGGCATCCATCACGCACTTGACGATACCGGAGGCGTCCGTTGCTGCGGAGTGGCAGTGAACCCATCCCTGTGTGTGCACAATGTTGCTGATGGCGTTGTTCGTCCCTCCGACCGGGTATCCGGCCTTTTGAAGTTCATCCTTCAGGGGAGCGATATTGTCCTGTTTGTCGGTCAGAAATTCCACGTTGTTGCGGCTTGTGAAGCGAAGGTATCCGTCGCAGTATTTGTCCGCCAGATCCGCGAAAAAGCGGATCGACTGAATGGCGAGCAAACGCGGAGACGCGCACCGGACGGAATAGATCTTGTCGCCGGATTCGGATGTGTGGCAGAGAAGGCCCGGCCCAAGGGATTCATGATACTTCCACTGCCCGTAATTCTTCTTGATCACGGGATGAAGAAACTGCTCGTAATTCGGCGGCCCAATATCGGTAATTCTTTTACTCATGTCAACCATATTCTTATCTCCTTTTCGTTTGCTTGCCTATTCCTCTTCCTCTTCCTTGAAGAATATGTATGGGTTATCTCTCGGGGCGGAAATCATTTCCGGAATCGGATCGAGCCCGATGGCATCGAGGAAATTGGCCATCCCTACGCGTTGAATCAGTTCTCCTACCCGCTCGCGGTTGTTGCCGTATTCATCCCAGAAATCCCAAACACGGCTGATGAGCTCTTTGGCCGTTTCGAGAATTTCATCGGCGGGTACAAACGGCACCATGACCGAAGACAGCTGGGCGCCCTGAAGGATCGGAGCTTTGGCGCCAAGGAGGAAAACCGCGCCCTTTTCTTTTCCGGGCCGGAGGGCTTTCGGCATCACGTTGATGCAATGCATGCAGTGCACGCATTCCCTGTTGTTGATTGTGAGTTTCGAGCCGTCCCAACCCATACATTTCGTCGGACATAGGTCGCAAACGTCCTTCTGAATATCGATTCCTTTGGCTGCGTATTCGGCCACAGCGGCATCGTCCTGCCGGATGTCGTCTTTCCAGGTTCCGATAATCGAAAGATCCGCGCGCGCAATGGCGGCAACACAGTCGTTGGCGCACCCGGAACATTTAACCTTGAACTTATACGGGAAAGGCGGACGGTGCAGCTCATCCTGATATTCGTGGGTAACCTCGTTGCAGATCTTCATCGTATCGTAGCTCGCCCATTCACAGCGCGCCTGGCCTACACATGCGGATGGGGTCCGCATGCAGGATCCGGAACCGCCCAGGTCAAATCCGGCTGCCGTCAGTTCCGCAAAGGTCGGTTCCAGCTCAGCCGTTTTTGTTCCCAGGAAAATTATGTCCCCGGTGGATCCGTGCATATTGGTAAGACCGGAGCCGTGACGCTCCCAGATGTCGCAAAGGGTTCGCAGGGACTTGCTGGTGTAAAACCATCCGGAAGGCATGTTGATGCGCATCGTGTGGAAGTGTGCAATAGCGGGGAACTCTTCGGGTACATCGCTATACCTGCCGATAACGCCCCCGCCGTATCCCATGACGCCCACAATACCGCCGTGCTTCCAGTGTCCTACCTTCTGATTGTAAGAGAGTTCAAGCTGCCCAAGGAGATCGTCGCACGCTGGGCTGGTCTCCTTGGCCTTCTTGATCTCTTTTACGAAACTCGGCCAAGGCCCGCTTTCGAGCTGGTCGATTAATTCCGTTTTTCTATTTCCATTGTCGGCCATGTTTTCTCCTGAAGTTGTATTAATAATTCAAGCGTATTACTACCTGATACATCAACTTTACATATCCTTGTAGGGATTCGGTCCAATCTCCCGTATCTGATCCGCGAACTCATTGATGAGAGCGACCAGCTTTTCGGATTCGTTGATGGCAAGCTGCGTTAATTTCAGCCTTTCCGATTCCAGCTGCAAGCGCTGGAGTGTTTCTTTGACGTTTTCCATTCGGCGATCGGCCAATTCACTGCCTTTGACGAAATGGCACTGGTAATCATCGCCGAACTTGCAGCCGATGAGAAGGATCCCGTCAAATCCTCCGGATAGTGCATCGGCTATCCAGACGATATTCATGGATCCCAGGCATCTCAGAGGAATAACCCTTACACTCGCGTCATATTTCAACCGACGCAACCCGGCAATGTCAAGTGCCGGATAGGCATCGTTTTCGCACATAAATACCAGAATCCGAGGTTTTTCTTCCTCTTCATCCGGCATGTCTATCGACTTGATCATTGAGGCGATCATGTCTACGGAGTAATTCTTGAATGAAATAATCCTTTCCGGACAAGCTCCGAGACAGACGCCGCATCTCCTACAGCGATAGGGGTTCGGTTTTGGAGTTCCTTTCTCGTCTTCATCCAGGGAGCCGAAGGGACATTCCTCGGTACAGCGTTTGCACTGGGTGCACCGCTGGAGGAAGAAATCGGGGAAGGACATGTCCCCCGCCCTTGGGTGTACGGCCTGACCCTGCGCCGCCAGTTCCATGCTCTGAATCGATTTCATCGTTGCGCCCAGCGCATCTTCCATTGCGTGGGTGGAGTCCATGGGGGCGCGCACGGCACCCGCCGTGTAAATGGCCGTACGGCGGGTTTCGTACGGGAAGCAGACAAAATGGGAATCCGGAAATCCATAGCGCAATGCAGGAAGGTCCGGACCCTGGCGATACGTAAGATTCAGTATCTCGGTCCCTTTATGGCATTGAAGTTCTTTCGCTTTTTTGGCCGCTTCAGCTCTCTGCTTTTCCGAGTCGCTGGTCCGGGCTTTCAGTTCCGCGTCTTCCAGGGCGCGAATGGATTCTCCGTCGGCACTGTTGGGCACCATGCCGGCAGCCAGAACAACCAGATCCGCTTTTATTTCGATATCCCCACCAAGGAGGGTGTCCGCTACCGTGGCTGCGAGCTCAATCGGAGATTTTTTTTCTACGGACACCACTTCGCCCTTGGTGAAGAAGGTCAAAGGATCTTCCTGGGCGGCTTTATAGTACTTTTCGTACTGCCCGGGAGTCCGAATATCTTTGTAAACGACATATATCTTTGCATCCGGGTTCTGTTCGCGTATATACCCAGCCTGCTTCAGGGTTGTCATGCAGCATACGGACGAACAGTAAGGCAGATGCGCCTTGTCTCTGGATCCGGCGCATTGAATGAACAGAACACTCTCGACAGGCTTCCCATCGGACGGACGGAAAATCCTGCCTTTTCCGGCCATTTCTTCAAATTCAATATTCGTAATGACGTCCGGACTTGTACCGTAGCCGAGATGCCCGAGTTTTGAAGGGTCGTAGGGTTTCCACCCGGTGGCCTGTAGGATTGCCCCCGCCCGGTCGTTAATAATCGATCCGCCGACTTCTATTTCAACATCGAACATGCCGGGCTGACCGTCGATCTTTTCAATACGGGCGGAAGTCAGAACCTGGATCTTCGGGTGGTACTGCACCGCATCTATCTTGTCCTGAATTCCTTCATGGAGCGTTTCGGCATAGGGAGGATGGCCGGGAAACCGCGATTTAACCCCTGCGACATACCCGCCCAATGTATCCTCGCGTTCGACCAGGATAACCTCGTACCCGGCATCGGCGGATTCAAGCGCGGCCGTCAATCCGGTTATGCCGCCGCCGACAACCAGGAGTTTTTTCGAAATCGTATCCGATACCGGTTCGAGTCCTTCCATCCTCTGCGCCTTGGCAATTCCCATGCGCAGGTAATCTTCGGCCATCATCTGCGTGTCTTCGTTATTGGGAGGCTGACACCAGACGACATGTTCCCGAAGATTTACACGTTCCAGAACCATGGATGGATCGAAAGAGAAGGCTTCAGTTTTTACACGCGGCGAGCAGGCGGCTATTGTGACGGCGTTCACCGTCTCGTCTTCCAGATCCTTCCGGATCAAATGGACGCCTTCCTCGCAGCATAGAAATGGATGCACCCGGCAGGCGGCCGCTTTTCCCTCGCTGGTGGCGACTTTAACCAGACTTTCCGTATCCAGGGAATCCCCGATCGAACATCCGCTGCAGATATAAACACCCAGCTTCTTATCCATGGCGAGCGCTCCTTACGGCACACTGAAAAGCCTTGAGCGCTGCGCCGGTAGCGTCTTGGAGTGCAGTGGAGACTTCCCCGGGCCGCCGCACACACCCGGCGGCGTATAAACCAGGCTTTTCCGAACCATTGTTGATAAATTGATACTCGTCCGGTTTGAAACCGGCGGGCAGCCCATCCGTTTGGGGCACAATGCCTGTGGCAAGGACAACAAGATCGAAGTTCTGTTCCGTCCGATTGCCCCCGATTATGTCTTCGGCTGTAACTTTCAGGCTGCCGGTCGCCGGATCTTCTTCCACTTTGGCGACCTTTCCCTTGTTGAATTTGGTTTTTTCATCCTCGCCGAGCTTCTGGAGAAAGTCCTCCAGCCGGCCCGGCACTCTGCGATCGATATAGAAAATTGTAATGTCAGCGTCCGGGTACCGGTCGCGGACGTAATTCGCCTGTTTGAACGACGCCGCACAGCAGACTGCGGAACAGTAAGGAAGATTGTTATCGTCCCTGGATCCGGCGCACTGGACAAACGCGACGGATCGGGGTTCTTTCCCGTCGGAAGGGCGCAGGATCTTTCCTTCCGTCGGCCCTTCAAACGAGGCCAGGCGTTCCATCATTACGTTTGTTATAACGTTTTTGCATGTTCCGAAACCCAGGTTGTCGATCTTCGTGGCATCGTAAGGAGCCCACCCGGTTGCCGCGACAACGGCCGCGACTTTTACCGTTCTTTTTTCTTCTTTCTGGGCAAGATCCACCGCGTCGTATTTACAGGCGTCCACGCAAGCGCTGCATCCCTCTTTGCAGGCGTTCCGATCTATTGCGTAAGTAGCCGGGAAAGCCATGGTATGGTCGATATAAATCGCCTTCGTTTTGCCTATACCGTAGTTGAATGTGTCCGTTCTCTCGGAAGGGCACACATCCACGCATTCCTTGCACAGAGTGCACGTGTCCTTGACATACCGGGGAGAAATCCGGATCGTCGCTTCGAAGTCTCCTGCGGATCCGGTCAGGCTTTCCAGTTCCGCTCCTGTAAAAACCGTAATTCGCGGGTTGTTTTTAATGCGCTTATAATTGATTTCCAGGCCGCAGGTCGGAGGGCACAGCTTCGGAAAATACTGGTACATGCGGGCAACCCGTCCGCCGAGAAAGGCGCGCTTTTCTATCAGGATGACACTACATCCGGCTTCAGCCGCCTCGAGCGCGCTGGTTATTCCTGCGATGCCGCCTCCGATAACGAGGACGGGCTTGGCATTTTCATCCATTGTTACTTTGCCCCGTTTTTTACGCCGTTTCCGAGTTTCGACTCAATCACGGAACGGTTTATTTTCATCGATTGCTCTTTAAAAAGGCTGAATTTCAGCCATTGCATAGCGAAATCGGACAATTCCATGTCATTGTTGCGCATCGCCTCAATCCTGTCTTCGTCAACATCAAACAGCTGGAAGAAGCGCGTCTCAAAAACAAAACGTCGAAAACGGTCCAGGTCGTAGCACGCCATGTGGTACATGTCGATCTGCTCCGGTTTCAACGCTTCCTCTCCGTTCCAGAAGGAATGCAGCATGAGTTCTTTAAAGGGAGTTCCATAGGCGTCGTATTCTTCGATCCCCTGTTCCGTGATCCATTCCGATACCGTTATGGAATGGTCTTCATTGTGCCCCAGGCAGATATCTTCCTTCATAAGGAAATAAAACCGGCGGTCTTCCGGGGTGGGATTGTCGGGTTCGGCCATCCCCAGGGGATACATCCGGCAGGCCCAGGGCCGGTTCTCGTATATGCCGCAGCCTTTTTCCGATGAGACAAAAGGGCAGTTCTTGGTCTCTTTATCCATTTTCAGAAGCACGACAGGGACCTTCTGGTCCTTCGTAAAGGGAGAAATCGTATACTTTTCTAAAAAGGACGACGAATCCATCTCGAGCGCATGTTTCATGCGGAGAATGTCATAAGGGGTTAAAACGATGGATACATCGTTGCAGCAGTTGGTAAAACATTCCAGGGATTGATAGCACCGGAATGAAAAACTGTCGTCCGGACCCAGCCTGGGATAGTCCCTGATAATGGATTCCGGGTTGGCTTTCTTTTCAGTCATCCTCTTGCTCCCGCAGAATGCTGCTTCTCATCGCGGATTTCGACCAGACGGGAAGAGGTCCTTTATCTCCCGTTACGGGATCGATCCTGTAGCGATAAGAGGCGGTTGCATTGTAGTGATCTTTCATCCATGCCCACCCCCGTATAAAATACGGGCAGTCATCGTTGAAACACACAAACTGGTATTCGCCGCCCCACGTACTCTGCTGCGGATTGGACCAGCGTACCATCGGATTATTGCAATGTGGGCAAACAGGTTGCATGGTTCAGACTGAATCGGCCTCAATTGCTAAAGCTGCTTAGCTTAGAATTACTTCTTTAAATTGAGGTTTGGCCTCAATCCCAAAATCAACTTATCCTGGAACAGCATTGTTGGAATTGAGGTTGGCCGTTTTTTTACAAAAGGGGATCTCCGCTGTAAATGCGGAGATCCCCCATTTTAGGAGAAAACCTACCTGGCTTATAAAAACCTGGTAAGTTTAATTATTTAAAGATGTTATAAATGGGACGAGCAATCATCTCCCATTCGCCGGAGCTGGGATCACATTTGCAGTTGGCGAATTTGAGCCAATTATCCTGATCCATCTTGGGCATGTCAGCACGGAAGTAATATCCGGGCCAACGGGTTTCCTGCCGGAACAGCATCGTGCGAACATGCGCTTCTGCCTGCCACATACGCTGTACATTTTCCCAGCACCGCATTAGATCGTGATGGTCTGCCGCAGCCAGTTTTTCCGAATCTTCTTTCAACAGCGCCAAAAGTTCAAGCGCCCGGTTGAGTTGAGCTTCGTTCGTGATGAACTGGGCCGTAACTCCGGCAGCATATTCATCCATGATTTTCTGGAGACGGAACATGAACATTTTGGGCAGGATGTAGTTCGGATTCACGTCCGGTGTTACGGTGGTTTTGCTGAACTGCTCATAAGTGTCGAGCGGTTGTAGAATAGTAGCTTTCATGGCTTCACATGCAGCCATGTCCACATTCGGCATCGTATTGTTTTCTACGATGTACTTGATTGCGGCTTTCGCTACGGAACGGCCTTCTGCGTGGGATCCCGAAGAAAACTTGTGGCTCGAGGCTCCGGATGCATCACCGGCACAGAAAAGGCCCTTGACCGTGGACATTCCCATGTAGCCCCAGAAGTAGTCGCCCTTGCTTTCGTCGGACTGCAGGTCTTCAGGTCCGCTGACCCATGCACCGGACGCTCCCGAATGGGAACCGATGAAGTAGGGTTCGGCGGCTGCGATTTCAGAGCTTCTCTCTTCCGGCTGAACATTGGAAGCCGCCCAGAGAATGGCCTGTGAAATGGTCATGTCCAGGAAGTCTTCCCATGCTTCGGATTCCAGCTCTTTCCTCTTGGCCTTGTAAGCTTTCGGATCGTCTTTGTAGGCGTCGGCAAGCTTCTGCATGGCTTCTTCCGTGCGCATGAAGATTGGTCCCTTGCCTTCCATGACATCAAGCATTCCAAGGTAGTTGCGCAGGTTTGCCGGGATGGGTTTTACCTTTCCGTAAGGAGCCCAGTTGTCCAGCTCGGGCTTACGTTCCACCATATACTCTCCGCCCATGGCGTTGGTGGCCCGGGACTTGAAGAGAAGGAACCATGCACCGACCGGTCCGTATGCATCTTTGAAACGGACGGGAATAAACCGGACTTCCTGGCAGGTCATTTCCGCGCCGGCTCTCAGCGTGAAGTAGGCTGAAGATCCGGAGTTCCATGGCGGATACCAGGCGCGGCCCAGGCCTTCACCCGAACTGCGGGGTTTGAATACATGTACGGCGCCGCCCATGGCACAGAACACGGCCTTTGCCTTGAAGATATAGAACTTGTTTTCACGAACCGAGAATCCAACGGCGCCGGCGACACGATCGCCGTCCATCAGCGGTTCTACGATGAAAACGCGTTCGAAGATTTCTCCGACGCCGCTCTGAAGCAGCGCATTCTTGGCGGCTTCGGCAACGACTACCTTGTAGGATTCGCCGTTGATCATCAGCTGCCAGCGTCCTTCATGAACGTAGGCGCCGGCTTCATCTTTCCAGATGGGGAGTCCCCATTTTTCGAAAAGATGTACCGACGAGTCCACGTGGCGGGCGATATCGGCGACGAGATCTTCACGGGTAACGCCCATCAGGTCGTTACGAACATAATCGACATAATCCTTGACGGAGTTTTGCCCATCCTTCAGCCCGACATACTGGTTGATGGCTGAAAGGCCCATCGCCACAGCTCCGGAACGGTCCATAGCAGCCTTGTCGACGAGCGTAACCTTCAGGCCCTGCTGTTTGGCCCAGTATGCGGCTTCGACTGCAGCGCCGCAGGACGCCATGCCGCCGCCGAGGATAAGCAGGTCGGTTTCAACTACAACATTTTCAAAGTTCGCCATATGAGTCCTCTCCTCCTATCCTTTAAGTGTAAAAACTTCGGGCAAACCGAGGGATTCGGGTTCCGTTGCCAGTGCCGGACCGTTCAGATCCGTATGGGTGGCAAAACCGCCTTCGGGAACCGCCTCGCCTTCCGGTGTTGTTCGAATGGGGAATTTAAACCGTTTGATGGAGCCGTTGCGGAATGTAACGGTCCACATGATGCTGTCCGTGGAGCGCATGGGTGTAACGCTGGCGCCCATGGGGACAAAATCCGCATACCCGCGAACCTCAACAGCCTGTGTGGGGCAAATCTTTACACAGTTGTAGCATTCCCAGCACATCGAGGGGTCGCGGTTATAGGCCTTCATCTGCTCTTTTTCTAATACCATCAGATCGTTCGGGCAAATATGCTGGCAAGCTGTCTTGTCCAGCGCTTTGCATCCATCGCATTTCTCAGGATTTACAAAACTCGGCATTAGGCCTCCTCCTTTTTATTTTCAGATTCGTCCGCATCAGCTGCAGACGAATCCTGTTTGTCTTTCCGGTGAAGTTGATAAAAACATTTGCGCGCGCCAAACTGTCCAAACCTGCAATCTTCGCGATAATAAATTTCGCATTGCAT
>JAFGTD010000079.1 GCA_016934295.1 Acidobacteriota bacterium | reverse complement strand
CGGTGAATTGGGCACGGGTCCCGAAGGACGCTGAAAAGGGAACGGTCAGAATAACACGGGCCGGATTGGAGAGTGTTGAAATCGACATCCCCATATTCCAGGCAACTCCCGTTGCGCGCGATACCCTGGATGGTTTTGTCGAAGGAGAAGGGTATGTTTCCATTGAGGCGGAACACTTTACGAAAAATGTTCCGGCCGAACGGACTCGATGGGAAAAGATAGAAGAATATGGCCGAACCCTTTCCGCCATGACAATTATGCCCGTGACCGCAGCCAGCGTGAACCCTCCGGAGAACTCCCCCTGCCTTGAATATAAAATGTATCTGTTCACAACAGGGCAAGCATCAGTCCTGGCGACATTTGCGCCGACTCTGAACTTCAATCCGGATCGTGGATTGCGCTATGCAGTGTCTTTCGACAATGAAAAGCCGCAGATTATGGATATAGTGCCGCAGGGATTTGACGCCCGAAACGGGAACCGGGAATGGGAGGAATCCGTGAGAAATTCAGCCCGAACAATCCGGTCTGAACATGAATTGGTCAAACCCGGTTATCATACGCTCAAGATCTGGATGGTCGATCCGGCAGTCGTGCTGGAAAAGATCGTTGTGGATCTCGGAGGCGCGAAACCCAGTTATCTCGGCCCGCCGGAGAGTTACTTTAGAATCAATGGTGAGTAAATGGGGACAGGCTGACGCGCTTTTCAACGGCAGCCTGTCCGACGGCTATTTCTTTTGGTATTCCGACTATCATGGCTCGACTATCCTTTCGGAATATGCGATACAAACGATTCGTTTTATTTCGCTTTTCAGTTTTATCAATCTTATATTAACGGATAGATACGAACCAGCATTCAGTTGCCCTTGTATTAACAGGGCGTTACTATTTCAGTATTGGAAAATAATATTAGGTTAAGAATCGAGAGACAAAATTCATGAGCGAGATCAAAGAAAATTCGATGTTGTCGATCGTTAACCGTATGGTAGAAACGAGCCGGCAGCTTTCATTCCACCCGCAGGGGCCTGCGGCCTGCAAGATCGAGCTGCCGTCTCGAAGCAATTGCGTCGATATCATGCACCAGCTGCGGTCCGTCCTTTTCCCGGGCTACTTTCAGCTTTTCGAATACAGCGAGAATCGAATCGGCTTTCATGTCGGAGCCATGCTGGATCGCATAGCCATCAATCTGCAGGAGCAGATTCGGAGGGGATTCTGCTTCAGCTGCAACAATGAAGGGGATATGCAGAGTTGCACCGTTCGCGCGGAAAATATTACCGGCCGGTTTCTTGAGCGGATCCCGGATGTCATGCTGCTTCTTTGCGAAGATGTCCAGGCTGCTTATGAGGGGGATCCGGCTGCGAAAAGCCCTGCAGAGACGATTTTCTGTTACCCGGGGATTTTTGCCATTACAAATCACAGGGTGGCGCACGAGCTTTACAAGCTGGGCGTGCCGGTGATACCCCGCATCATCGGCGAGAACGCCCACAATGTAACGGGTATCGATATTCATCCCGGCGCGAGAATCGGCAGGAGATTTTTTATAGATCACGGTACCGGGGTTGTGATCGGGGAAACGACCATTATAGGAGATCGGGTGCGTATCTATCAGGGCGTGACTTTAGGCGCCAAGAGTTTTCCGCTCGACGAAAACGGGAATCCCATTAAGGGAGTGGATCGGCACCCGATTATAGAGGATGATGTCGTTATTTACGCGGGTGCGACGATTCTCGGAAGAATAACCGTAGGGGCCCGATCCGTAATCGGCGGCAACGTATGGCTCACCCGGAGCGTTGCCCCGGACAGCTCCATATCACAAGGCAAGGAACCAAAAAGCAGTGAATAGTCGATAGAGGGATAGTCGGTTAGAAATAGAGTATTTACGTGTAATCGATATATCAGGCCAGTAAGATGCAAGAAGCCAGTAGGCGTTCAACGTTTGTTTTCATAAATGTATAAGGAAAAGGCAGGGTTTTTTATATATCAACTTGACTTTACAAAATTTGAACTTACAACATTTTCTGACTTCTGACTTCTGACTTCTGACTTCTGACTTCTGACTTCTGACTTCTGACTGCATTTATTCAAAATCGGATTCGAAAACCTCGGCTTTTTGCTCCTGCAGCCCGTACAGCTTTGCATAAAATCCGTCCGGCTTTTTAATCAGCTGGTCGTGTGTTCCGGATTCAACGATTCGGTGGTTGTGAAGAACGAACACCTGATCCGCATTGCGAATTGTGGACAGCCGGTGCGCGATAATGAAACTGGTGCGGTCTTTCATCAGACGAATCATGCCTTCCTGAATGTGCGCCTCCGTAAGAGTGTCTACACTCGAGGTCGCTTCGTCCAGAATCAGTATGCGGGGATCTGACAGAATGGCTCGTGCGATGCCCAGGAGCTGCCGCTGCCCCTGGGAAAGATTATTTCCCCGTTCGGATAAAACAGTATCGTAGCCGTCCGGAAGACGTGAGATGAAGTAGTGGGCGTTGGCGGTCCTGGCTGCAGCGACTATCTGCTCTTCGGTGGCATCCGGGCGGGCATACAGAAGATTTTCGCGGATGGAGGCTGCAAAGAAAAAAGGTTCCTGCAGCACGATTCCCATGGAGGTGCGCAGGTCGTTTACTTTAATGTCCCGGATGTCACGGCCGTCAACGGAAATGGATCCTTCTTTTACGTCGTAGAAGCGGCTCAGCAGGTTAATCAAAGTGGTTTTGCCGGCGCCCGTGGGCCCTACGACGGCGACTACCTGGCCCGGCCGGGTTTCGAAATGAATGTCCCGGAGAACCGGCTTGCTTTCCTCGTAGGAAAATGCGACATGGTTGAACCCCACCTTGCCTTGAACGTCCTGCAGCGGAAGCGCATCGGCTTTTTCTACGACTTCGGGTTTCATGTCCATCATTTCGAAAAGACGCTCTACGCCGGCCATGGCCGATTGCAGCACGCTGTAAACCTGGGTGATCTGGCGCAGCGGTTCGAAGAAGCGCTGGGAGTATAAAATAAACGCTGTCAGGAGGCCGATGGAGACGCCGCCTGCTGCAGCGTTCGCTGCACCCATTGCCGGGGCAGATGCCGCGCGCAGCGCAAAATATCCGCCGACGCCGATAATCAGGCACAGGGTCAAAGATGTCATGAAGTTCATCAGGGGAATAAAAGAATAGGATATCAGTTCTGCCTTCACGCCGACCCGCCGGTTTTTGTCGTTGATGGCTTCAAACTTGCGAAACTCCGCCTCCTCTCTCCGAAAGGTCTTGATTACCCGGACGCCGGAGACCGATTCTTCGATATTGGCGGTCAATCGGCCGACCCATTCCTGGTTCGTTCGGAATGCTGCGCGGATTTTTTTTCCGATAATTCCGGTCAGAATCGCCATGACGGGTACTACAGCTATGACCACAAGGGATAGCGGAACGGAGCGAGTCAACATGATAACAAGAATGGTCCCCATGGAAAGAATGCCGCCGACCAGGCTGGAGAAGCCGTTGTTCAGCGCATTATAGATCATTTCAATGTCGTTCGTCATCCGGCTGATAAAATCCCCGATGCCCCGCTTTTCTAAAGAGCCCATCGAGAGAGTCTGGACATGCGCGAAGGAATCGGCCCGTAGCCGGTATACGATCTTGTTGGAAAGACGGGTCAACAGGATTCCGGAGACGGCGTCCGCAATCCATGCTCCTACAATAGTTGCCAGTATGATTTTCATTCGGAATACGAAATCCGGAAGGTTTTTTGACAGCTCCAGATCCTGTGTAATGGCGTCTCCAATCAACATCGGCCCAAGACTCCTGAGCAAGGTTCCGGCAGCGATAAATACCGTGGCTGTGAGGATCAGGGCCCGGAAGGGTCCGAAATACCGAATAAAACGGCGGAAAGCCTTGCGAAAATCCTTCGGTGCCTCAATGGGTGTGGAATGCATCGCCGCCGGGCCGCGTTGGTGTCTATGCGCCGTCCCTCCGGAGGCAGGCACGGGGGAATGCGGATTCCGGGCTGGAGTTTTCGTATTGCTCATGCCGTCCATACCCCCCGGGCGGAACCCGATTGTGTTTCATAGATTGTGCGATACGTTTCATTGTCCTCGAGCAGGTTGTCGTGATGGCCGATGGCCGTGATACGGCCGTTTTCCATAACAGCAATCCGGTCCGCCTTGCGAATCGTTTCTATCTTCTGGCTGATAATGATTGCCGTACGATCGCTGAATTCCCGATACAGGGCTTCAATGATGTGTTTTTCCGTTGCCAGGTCGAGTGAGGATGTTACGTCATCCAATATGATCACATCCGGATCGGCGGCGACAGCCCGGGCGATGGCAACCCGTTGGCGCTGCCCTCCCGAAAGCCCGGCGCCCCGTTCTCCCACAAGAGCATCCCAACCTTCCGGCTTGTCGTTGATAAATTCCGTCGCGCAGGCGATTCCGGCGGCCCGTTCCATGTGTGTCCGTTCGGCATTCGGCGCGCTGTAAGCGATGTTGTCGCGAATTGTCCCGCTGAAAAGAACTGTTTCCTGAAGCACTATGGCAATATGGGTTCTCAGAGTGTCCAATGCGATATCCCGCACATTTATGTCATCGACCAGGATGCCGCCCTCTTCGGGATCGTAGAACCTGGGGAT
>JAFGTD010000078.1 GCA_016934295.1 Acidobacteriota bacterium | reverse complement strand
GTGTCGCCGGTTGCAATGACGCCGAAGCCTCCGACCACGCAACAGCCCTTGTGCCACCGCAGCATATTGAGGACCGGATTTCCCGAAGACCGGTCGCCGAGATGGGAGCTGTCCACCAGTCCGAGCCGGGGATTCAGGTAAATAGCCTCCGCATCGATGGGAGCCACAACAGGATGGGCTTCCCGATCGTACGGGATATCCGGCGACTCTCCAAGCAAAGCCTCCATTCCGAACCTGTGGGCCAGGATCGCCATGCCTTCCGCCGTCGCCAGCGGATTGGACGCCATGATGCATGTCGTAAAGTTGGTGTCGGTATAGATTAGTTTATGGAGCATGAGCTCGAAGTCATCCTGGTCCTTAATTTTCGTGGATGTTCGAATCAGGGGCAAATCCATTCCGGACGGGATTGCCGACATGGGGCAGAATATCATCTCCCCCGCCGTGATTTTCCGGCTCATGGATCCGGTGCCGAAGGCCCCGATCGTCATGTCGTAAATATATGCCGCCCAGTGTGAAAATTCATGGATCGTGGATTCGTCCTCCACCTGGTTTTCCGTTGTGGCCGGGTCGACTATCTTGAAGGGATACCCCGGGAAAATCGACTCCGGTCCCTGTTCCATTATCTTATTCTGTATGGGCTTCAGTTCGATGCCGCGACGGGCCAGATTGAGCGCCAGAGTTGCGCTGCTTTCGAAAACACTCAAATGCCGGAGGCAATCCCGCAGGGATGTTCCCCGTGTAAAGGGTCCATGCCCCTTCACGAGAGTTATCGGCGTTTCAGCCAGGTATCTGGGAATGCGTGTTTCCATCTCGATCGAGCCCACCGGCTGTTTATAGGCGCCGGCCATCACGCCGCCGATAAGAGATGATCCGTGAATATCGACCGGTTGAAAAATGAATTCCTGGTTGCCCTGCGGATCATCCCCAAGGTATTTCAGGAAAAGCCGGCGGTCCCGGTTGTCGAAAGACATTACGGTGGACAGGATATGGTGGCAGTGTATGCAGGCATTCGCCCCGGGCAGGCTTAATATCTTGCGGTGAATGTTGGATTCGGTGGAAGCCCGGCCGTCGCCCCAACTCACTTCCTTGTAGCGTATGGGAACGATATCCCGGGGAACAAGGGCGCCGATCTGGGAGCCGGATGCGGTCGTATAGAATCGTCCGGGATCATCCGGGTCGACAGCCGATAGATTGCCGCTATGGGTGTTGTTTCCGTTCACGCGTCGGATAGCATCCCCGACCGTACGGAAATTTTCATAAATTTCTTTTAAGTCTGTTTTCTCATTCATTATTTTAAGCTCTGGAGACGGCAAGTCCCTTTTGGGGACCGGACATTCTATTCCTCAGAAGGTTTTGCAGTTCGAGATCCCTGAGCGTTTCCTCCATAGGCTGTCCATTACGGTCCCATCCCATGGCTTCGTAGTACTCGCGATGCATCCGGCTGAAGGCCCTCCGGTCGCATACCAGGGAACGGCCTTCGATTTCAAGGACTTCCGAATAGAACCGATCCGGAACCCAGTCGTCATTAACGGTAAACCCCGCGAGTATGTTGAACATCCTTTCCAGCGTGAGCGTCCTCCAGGCAATCCGCTCCAGCGTTCCCGCGCTGTGACTCAGCCCCGTTACCGCGTTGACGAGCAATGCGAATTCATCCAGGGTCAAAGACAGGGAGGCAAAAGCGCAGGCGCCGATAATATCGATCGCCGTGTTGGTCAGCGCCGCATTCCTGGCAATAATGGCGGTCCCTTCGATGCGGTCCCCGGGCCATTCCGCATAACCGGCGCAATAATCCCTGATCGCGGTATAGCCGTTTTCCAGGTGGCACCCTCCCCTGTTGTTCATTTCATAGCAGAGGCCCTGGAGAAAGGCCGTCCGGGGATCGTAGGCCGGCATCTCCAGCTTTTTAACGGTCATGGACAATTCCGGGTGGCCGTATCGCAGGCAGAACCGGTAGGAACCCTGCGCCAGCACCTTTCCAATGCCCTCCGACCTGCCTATGGCATGGACAACGGGCAACAGGATCTCCTTGCGGCCGAATTCGGGTTCTCCATGAAGTTCGCAGAACGGACGGACATCCTTCAGGAACGCTTCTTCTTCCGACGTCCTGTTCCCGTTTTTATTCCCGACAAGGGCGTACAGTTCGATAAAGGCCGCGATGGTTCCCCCCAGGGACATCGTATCCAGGCCGTAACGGTTGGCCCAGTAATTCGCCCGGGTGATAACGACCAGATCGTAGATGGACAGGTTCGCCCCGAGCAGGGCCACGGTTTCGAATTCCGGGCCTTCCCCGTGATCCACCCGGTTTCCCTCACCATCGAGGATCCGGGTGATCCGGGTGCAGGCGATCGGACAGTTGTAGCAGGCGCCTTTTTTTGATACGACCCGGTCGCTCCCCGGGGGAGACGTTGCGGCATGATTGCGCAAGGATTCTCCGTTGATCTTTTCTATATCTTCATCCCGATGCCGGGTGTTTTGCATATTGTTGTGCACGAGCTCATTATAGTTATGGACCATGCCCAGAATGCCCAGGGTCCCCATGGACGACAGGATCCCGTACGCCTTCTCCTTGCGGGTCATCTTTCCCAGGTCCAGTTTCATCCGGGCCTTATAGCCGGCTCCGCTCTCGTTGCCTGCACGCAATCCGACAGGGTCCGCAACCGAAATGGCGCACGGTGGGCCGGGATCCACTGTGATGGCCAGGAGATTTTTGGAGCCGAATACCGCGCCACCGCCGCCTCTGCCAAGCGCTCTCCCCCGGTCGTTCATAATGGCGGCCATGCGGGACAGTTTGCGGCCGGCCTCGCCGATCGTCATGACCCGGGCCCCTTTCGGCGAGTTGCGGGTCAGAAGATCGGTAATTTCTTCCACGTTCAGCGGCAGCAAAAATTCGGCATTTTTAAACGACACGCCGTCCGAAGTTATTGCCAGGTAAACGGGCGCTTTGGATTTCCCCATGATCCGGAGAACGTCGAAGCCGGTTTTTTTAAATGCCACACCCCATTTCCCGCCTGAATCGGCGCTGCCGATTCCTCCCGTCAAAGGCGATTTGAAGTTTACATGGAACCTGCCGGAAGCGGGCATTGCGGTTCCCGTGGTCGGAGACGTTGAAAAGATCAGGACGTTGTCTTCACCCAGGGGATCGACTTCCTCAAAAGCGTTCCTGTATTTTTCGCCCTGCTCCAGGGAAAGGAAATGATCGAAAAGAAGCGCGACACCAAGGCCTCTTCCGCCGAAAAAAAGATCGCATATCCCGAAATCAAGATCGGACCTGGTATATGTCTGTTCGGTAAGATCTATTGTCAAAATCCTGCCCATGTAACCCTTGGGCAGTGTGTCCGTCTCAGTGGGCATAAAAACTCTCCCGAATATTCATCGGCTATCGTAAGCAGGGATATCATAATCCATCGTCAGATTCTAGAGTTTGGAAATCCGGAAGGCGCTGTATGGCAGCGGACTTTTGTGCTATACGGACTTTTTTCTTTTCATAAAAAACGGTGCCGTAACAAACCAGAGGATCATTCCGATCAGCATAATCGTTTTATGTGTCCCCGGTTCTATGGTTCCGGAACAGACAAGGACAGACGGCAGTACGGTTGCCAATAATCCGATCAACCCCAGAGTGCATAATAGTATCTTCATATTTGATGGACCCTTCTCTGAATGATCCTGCTGCCGGCAATGTATAAAACGGCGGCGAAAAACCAGCAGGGGATGAACAGAAAGAACTGTTCCATGCCGAACAGAAGAAATAACGCCAGGCAGAAACAGAGCGACAGAATCCATGCCGCGCCGGCGGCCCAGTTGGTGGAAATCCCGGCCACTTCCGCATAAAAGCTCTTCAGGTTCAGTTTGGGCAGCACCCAGTAGTCCAGAAAGATCACCGTTCCCATGGGCATTAAAATAAGGCCGTACAGGGCTACAAAATCCAGGAGCTTCATGACAAGAGCGGGGAAAATGCCGCCGATTGTGGCCAGGGCCCCCGCGACAAGCGTGACCCTGAATCGACTCCATTTTCGGAACAATACCTGAAAGGCAAGTCCGGCCCTGTAAATCGTCGGATTGGCCGTGGTCCATCCCGCAATGATGACGCACACGGCCCCGGCGAGCCCGGCGATATTCATGGCCATTGGACCTGGGGCCAATACGGCAGTATCGGCCGTTTCGGCGGGATTCTCTTTCAGGTACAGAGCGAACAAAAGGGCTGCCGATATCCAGGCCATGTAATGTCCCACGTACATGCCGGCGGCTGAAGCGTATCCGTACCCGGCTTTTCGGGCATACCGGAATATGGACAGGTCGGACATGCCGACATGCATAGCCAGATTGCAGAACCAGGCGAAACAGAAAACATGCCAGAATGTGTATTGCGCGTTCCCCCCTATAGGCACCCCTTTCCAGATTACTTTGTTCGCCACAGGCCAGAAATCCGCCAGAGAGTGAATTCCTAGCTGAGGGAGAGCGGCGATGCCGCATGCCAGAAATACCAATACCATCCATGGAGAGGCGATATTGGCGAAACGGGCAACGGCGTCATACCCCCTGGCCGCAACGATGGAAATGACCAGCCCGACTGCCAGAACCGCTACGATCCACCCGGCGCTGTTGGGAAGCCAGTCGTTCAAACCGGGCATTTTCATGTTGAAGGGGATGCCCACAGCGGTTGCGGAGACTGAAACCATGGCACCGGCAAGGAAGCAGAACATCAGGCCGTTGGCCAGGTTGTATAATGTAACAAGCCTGATGCCGCAGATTCTCTCCAGCTGATAATACATGGTCTGGCGAACCCGCACGGCAATGGGCGCGCAGAGGAAGCGCCAGCTCAGAACCGCCATAAAATTGCCCAGCAATAATCCTACCAGCATGTCGAATGCGCTGACTCCATGAACTACAAACAGAGGGCCTATCACAAATTCCGTGCCTGCAGCGTGCTCGCCGGCATACATGCCGACAAAACTTCTCAGGCCTTTCAATTTGCTTTCCGGTACGGATTCTCTTTCATATTCATTCGCAGCGGTGCTGCCTGGAGCAGATTCCGTTTCACGCGTGTTCAATTCTTCCGGCATCTTTGTCACCCGGCTCCTTACGTCATCCTATTCATCGTGCGCGGCTGGCTGTTCATTGAATCGAGCTTCCTTTTGTTCTATATGCGTCAAACTTTGTGAGAAGTATGATACAAGAAGTCCATAAATAAGCATTGAAATAATGTTCGTTGAAGGCAGATTCCGTTAATTTTTTTCCGATGAGAAGAAGGATCGTCATGAATAAATTCATGAAGACATTCCTTTTATATTCAATTCTTATCCAATCGGCATGTTTTTCTTTAACTGCCGCACACCCGGACCCGGATGCATTGAACGCTGTTGTTTATTTTCCTCGGGATAAAGCAATATAATTTTGTTCTGGGGCTGATATCAAAATGGGGGAATCGATGAAACATCCATATGCATTCGTTGCGGTGCCGGCGCTCATGATGTTCACTGCCGTCGGGATTGAAGAAACCGGATCTGCTCCAGTACAAAGTGGTGCACGGGCCGGTTTGATTTTACAGTCTGATGTTCTGACGCCCGGTCCGGGAGGCGCGGGGGACCGCTCCCTGCGAATCGATGAAATCTTCTATGAAACCGGAGAGGGACGTTCGGTCCTCCCGGAAGCATTCACGAACGGCAAAATCAGCGTCGCCGACAGGCCCTGGAAAACGGAATTAAAAACGGCCGACGGACGCATGGTGACGATAACGGTCATCCCGCAGGAGAAGGACTTTACAATTCGAATGAGTGCACAATCCGACGCCGATATCCTCGGTTGGGGAATTTCCATTTCCGCGAACAAAGATGAATACTTTACCGGATTGATGGAACGGGTCGTGGACGGCCCGCAGCAGGTCTCCTGGGCGCCCGGCATACAGACGGCAATGGATTTACGCGGCCGGAAAGTCGAGATGATCGTAAAACCGACAACTTCCGTCTATGCGCCTTTCTATCTTTCCTCGAGAGGGTATGCATGTTTTGTGAAAGGGACCTGGCCCGGAAATTATGATTTTTGCGCGGAAGATCCCGGTCGGGTGAAAATTCAATTTGAGGGTCCGGCGTTCGATCTGAAAATTTATACCGCTGAAAATCCGGACAGGCTGGTTTCGGCCCATGCGCTGGATGCAGGCCCGCCGTTTCTGCCTCCCAAATGGGTCTATCTGCCGTGGCGCTGGCGGGACGAGCATGTGCACCTGGATCGGTATTATGACGGGACTCCGGTCACCGGCCCCTTCAACTCGCAGGTGATGGAAGACGTATTGATGATGCAGGCGTTCGGGATTCCCTGCGGCGTCTATTGGGTAGATCGCCCCTATGGACCGGGCTTCTGGGGCTATGACGATTTCGAGATCGACCCGGCGCGCCTGCCCGATTTTGCCCGGATGGTCCGCTGGCTGAATAAGCAGGAAATGCAGATGCTGCTGTGGATCGCTCCGTTTTTCCAGGGCAAAATGGAGACGGAAGCCCTGGCCAGGGGCTACAACCTGGCGGGCCAGCAACGGCAGCGCAACAACTATCCGATGGTCGATTTTACCAATCCCGAAGCAAAATCCTATTGGCAGCAGGGAGTGGCGAAGCTGCTGAAGCTTGGAGTGGCGGCGTTCAAGCTGGATCGAGGAGAAGAGGGTATTCCCGAAAGCGGCTCCTACAAGGTTTATGACGGGCGCTCGATCCGCGAGAACCGCAATGCGTATCCGGGAATGTATGTTCAGGCGGCATACGAAATTGTCAAAAAATATCGCGGCGACGATTTTGTGCTGATGCCGAGAGGGGCCTATACCGGCAGTTCGCCCTACGGCGCGTTTTGGGGAGGCGACATCGGAGGCACGCAGGAAGGATTGCGGGCTTCCATTATCGCGGTGCAGCGCGCGGCCGTGATGGGGTATCCGAACTGGGGGTCGGACACGTGCGGCTACAACCAGCAGCTGATGGAACAGGAGGTTTGCGCGCGGTGGCTTGCATTTTCCTGCTTTACCCCGATTATGGAGGTCGGGCCGACACGCAACGTGGCATTCTGGAACCTGCCCCGCGAACCCTCCTACGACACGGAACTGATCGCCGTCTGGCGTTTGTATGCACGGCTGCATACGCGCCTGGCCGATTACAGCTACAAACAGGCGCAGGAAGCGCACCGTACCGGCACACCGATTGTCCGGCCGCTGTTTCTCGCCGATCCGGAATCGCCTGACGCGTGGAGCCACTGGCAGACATACCTGTACGGCCCGGATCTGCTGGTGGCGCCGATCTGGGAAAAAGGAAAGCGCTCGCAGGAAGTCTTTTTCCCTTCCGGTGACCGATGGCGCGACGCATGGCGCCCCGGGAAAATCTATTCGGGAGGCCGGACGGTCGAGATCCCCGCGGAGATGCATCAGATACCCATATTCATACGGGTAGGTTCCGGGCTTGAGCTTGGGGATCTGAATCTCGAATACAAGGAAGCGCTGGCCATCGCGAAGCAGAAGCCTGATCTTGCGCGACTCGACGCCGAGCTCAGGTCCGAGTTCCTGAATGGCGAACATTAAAGGCCTTTTGAATCGATCTTCCTATTTTGTCCATAAGCAACGATTTAGAGAACCATGTTCCTTAAAAACCTTTTTCAACGCCGAAATAAACGCCCGCTGCGGGCATTGCAGGTTGAGGTAACCAGTCGTTGCACCCGGTCATGCATGGTCTGTCCCCGATCTCTGTTGAAAATTCGCTGGCGGGAAGGGGACCTCGAAGAGGCCCTGTGGAACGCCCTGGAACCCGATCTTTTCCTTGCCGAGTATGTGCACCTCCAGGGCTGGGGGGAGCCCTTACTTCACCCTGCGTTGCCCGGATGGGCGCGGGCGGCTCGTAAAGCCGGCTGCAAGGTCGGGTTAACCACCAACGGCGAAGGCCTGCGTGATGCCCTGGATTGGCTGAAAGAAGGAGATGTAGACTTGATTACAGTCTCGGTCGGCGGTAATGAGCCGATCCATAGAGACTTGCGCGATGGAATAGACCTCGGACAGGTGCTCGAGGCTGCTGGAGAAGTAGCCCGAGTTGCGCGACGCAGGTCGCTGAAAACAAAAGTTCAATTGAGCTATCTGCTCACCCGGCCGGGAGCCTCTTCGATTTCAGCGGTGGTCGAAATGGCGGCAGTGTCTGGCCTCGATGCATTTTTTGTGATCCACCTGGACTGCAGATTCTCCCGGTCCCTGATGGAACTTTCCGCTTTCAGCGAGTCCGGTCTCTGTGAGGGCATTGCAGCCCACTTGGGCAAGGCAAGAAAAACGGCGGAACGAATGGGTATTGTCTATCGAGGACCGTCTCTGAATGCAGAAGAGGTCCTTACCTGTGCCCTGGATCCATTGCGCTTTGCGTTTCTCTCGTGGGACGGTCGCATCGGACCGTGCGTAAACCTGCTGTTGCCCATCGAGGGGCCCATACCCCGATGGAGTGAGGCGGGGGAAACCCTGATCGAGCCGGTCTGCTACGGGCGTCTTGGGGAGGTCCGATTATCCGAGGTGCTGTCTTCCGAATCGAGGCGCCGGTTCACCGCGCCATTCAGAGAACGGTTGAACGCCGAACACAGTTTTTTATCCGCCCTGGAACCGGGCGCCGGGGCCCGGGCGTTAAGGAAACTGGATGAGGCGGATGCGGTGAGAACCGCAGAACTCGCCTCGAATTCTTTCCCGGATGCCTGCGAGGCTTGCCCGAAGAAGCTGGGATGGTAGGAAGCGTCCCATCAACAGCTACGTTGTCGCGGATGAACTGCTGCGGAACAATGTCGGATTTTTTGCGGTGACCGCGTTTCTGGTTACCTGGGTGACCGTAGGGCTGGTTCAGATACCGGCCGAAGCCTCAGCGCTCGGGAAAAAATTCGCCCTGTTAACCCGGACTATTCATGAAGCTTTTACTGCAGCGGCACAGACGGGCATGTCTACTGCGGAGCCAATTTATGCTTTGCATAAATTGGCCGCGCTTCCCTCAGACTCCTCGACGTACTGTTAAAGTACGCCTGCGGGGTCT
>JAFGTD010000077.1 GCA_016934295.1 Acidobacteriota bacterium | reverse complement strand
CCGCACCTTCGGCGCTCATAATAAACAACATGAGGATCCCGGCCTTACGGCCGGGCCTACTCCAATGCCGGTCCTTCGGACCTAAAATAAAAACGCTAATTTGGACAAGCCTGACACAAGGTTCGCCCCTTATAGATTTTCGATATTTTCCAAGTAATTGGTGACGCCACCGTCAATCGCTTCATTTCCATTCACACCAATATCCATTATAATTCTGGTTTCTATTGTCACCTCCGGAGCCGAGGGTTTTGATACGGATAACGGCATTATTCCAAATTCTGGGGCTGTTCCTGCTGGTGCTCGCGGGTATCATGCTGATTCCTCTGGTTTACGGCCTTTTTATCGGAACCGGCATAAAACCGTTTCTGTTCGCCATAACAATCTCCGGGATATTTGGAATACTGCTCTATTTCGGATCACGGCGCCCGATAAAAAACCTGTCTCAAAGGGAAGGGCTCCTTCTTGTAGTAGGAATCTGGATTGCATCCAGCCTGTTCGGATGCCTCCCTTTCTACCTGTCGCCTCATTTCACCAGCTTCACCGACGCCTTTTTCGAAGCCATGTCCGGATTTACGACTACGGGCGCAACCGTCCTTGCCGATGTTGAGGTTCTGGATCCCCCTCTTCAGCTCTGGCGCTGTTCCACCCACTGGTTCGGCGGAATGGGGATCGTTCTTCTGGGCATCGCCATTCTTCCCCTGGTCGGGGTCGGCGGCATGCCTCTTTACCGGGCGGAATTCTCCGGGGCCAAATCCGAAAAACTCAAACCGAGAATTACCGAAACGGCTCTTGCCTTGTGGAAGATCTACTTCACCCTCACATTATTGGAATACCTGGCTCTGCGCCTGGCTGGAATGGGTGAGTTTGACGCAGTCTGTCACACGTTTTCAACCATGGGGACGGGAGGCTTTTCGACCCGAACGGCCAGCATCGCGGCTTTCAACAGCCCCGTCGTTGAGGCCGTCATTATCGTTTTCATGCTCCTGGCGGGAATGAATTTCGTAATGCATTACCGGCTGTGGGTGGAACGCCAGCCCCGCAGTTTCTTTTCAGATATAGAAATTCGCTTTTATCTGGCGCTTGTTGCCTCCGCCTCCGCTCTGATATTTATAACCCTGGTGCTGTACCACACCTATGCTCCCGCAACTGCCTTCCGGGAATCCCTTTTCCAGGTCTGCTCCATCATGACGACGACCGGTTTCGTCACCGCAAATTTTGAAGTGTGGCACTCCTTCCCGCAACTGATTCTCCTGGCATTGATGTTCATCGGCGGCTGCACCGGATCCACGGCCGGAGGGATGAAATCGTCCCGGATTCTTGTGCTGCTTAAGGTTGTCGGGCGGGAATTCAAGCGGCTGGTGGAGCGGAAAGGGATCTTTTCCATCCGCCTGGGTTCGACCATTTTTCCGGAACACACAATCCAGAGTCTTCTGAACCTGGTGTGCCTGGCGCTTGTTGTGAATTCAGCCGCCTGCCTGCTGCTGGCCTTAACGGGCGTCGATGCATTGACCAGTGTCGCCGCCGTCGTCGCCAGCATGTTCAATATCGGGCCGGGATTAGGCGCCGTAGGACCGGTGGAGCACTACGGGCACCTCCCGGATCTCGCCAAATGGATACTGAGCGTGTGCATGCTGGCCGGCCGGCTGGAGTTTTATGCCGTTTTCGTTATTCTTACGCCGGCATTCTGGAGGAGTTGAACAACAGGTCGAAGGCCCTGGTTTTAACGTTACAACGCCTCATTCATCATCCCAATCTATTACTATTTCCTCTTCCCGGCGGAAACGTTCTTTGTTTGGAAAAAAATAGAGGACTGCAGCAATGACGCCGACACAGAATCCGATCGCGTGCGTGCGATAACTGGTTTGTGGATTGAAACCGGTTGGAACCAGAAAAATCAGCATAAAACCCGTTGCGCGAAGGAGTCTCTTGCCGGCGGAAAACCTGCGTTCCAGGCATACATACAGCGTCAGCCAGAATGCCGCCATAAAGTAAACAACTCCGGATGCCCCGAGAAGATTCGTATTCGGAGGGTAGGTTGCCAGGGAAATCGTTGTGACAACCGCTCCGAAAAGCAGGGTCATGCAGGGATAGACTTTAAATCCAAAATACCCGTAAAGAAGATACCCCAGCCCAACCACTCCAATTGCATTGGAGAACAGATGCTTCAGATCGCCATGGATAAACATGGATGTGAACAGTCGCCAGTACTGGCCCTGTTTTAAAACCTGTTCCGGGCTTGCGGGCAAATGCGGCGCCCACCCGGCATAATCGGACCAGAAGAGACACGAAAAACCCATAAGGACCAGAAAGCTCGCGGCGGCAACCATGCCGCTCCCTTCCGCGGGTCTCCTGGAAAGCAGAGTTTCTTTAATTGAATATTCATACTCTTCCATATCCATACCGGCAATATGGCAGGAATAAATCCCGATTTTCAACAAAACATCCTTGAAAAAAACCGATTGAATAAATGGAATCGGACTTTTCCTGAAATAATAAGGCGGCTCCTGGAGAAGGTTTTGGTATTATCCGTACGGAAAAAACATCCACTTCCAGATCGAAAAGGATTGACGAGATGAAATCAACTGAAACAATAAATATGCACCGGAGAAAATTCCTCTTATCCTCCTCTTTTCTACTTTCTGCAACCGCAGTTCTTGAAACATCTTCTTTACTCGGACAGACGCTGCCTGTGGGCTCCCCTTCAGGTTCTCCCAAGGGCCCGGACCTCAGCGAAGCATTAAGCCCCGAGGAGCTGGCGCGGGTAAAAGAATCCGTCATGTCCGAAGATATGCAGAATTTCTGGCACAAGGGCTACAGCTGTGCGGAAACGGGACTGATGGTGGCTTTACGATTTATGAAAAAGCCGGAAGACCTGGTGTGGGCGGCTTCCGGATTCGCCGGCGGCCTGATGCATCAGGATCTTTGCGGATTTCTGACATCCGGCGTTATGGCCATCGGCCTTCACGCCGGGGACCTGAAGGAGGAAAAAAACGCAGCCATGATGAAGTGCAGCCAGGCGGTTAATGAGTACTGGGCGTGGTGGCAGGAAAATGCCCCGATTCATTGTGCTGAAATCAGGGAAGGGCGCGAGCCGATGGATTTCAAAGTCTGCGAACGTCTCGGCAGGCTGGCAACGGCAAAAGTGGAAAGCTTACTAATCGGTACCCCTCAAAAAGCTTCTACTTAGGGGCTGCGCAAAAATAAATTTACATTTTGGCGCGAGCGCCGGACGGGCAGATGCAAGACGCCGCGACGCAGGCAATGCGGGCCATTGTCGAGGAGCGGCAACGCCGCAGATGCCCGTCCGCCGCCGCGCCCCGAAGGGCGGCCGACTCCTTAGGATGCAATATGCTATAGCATTTATCATTGAATCTTTACATCATAGAGCCGGCCGCAAAATGTGAAGTTATTTTTGCGCAGCCCCTTAGTCCGAACCGAGAACGCGGATGACTGCAGGGATATAAAAAAATAATTTTCCGCGTCTCTGTAGTGTGCTTTTCAGAATTACTGTTTTAAGTGATTTACTGATTATGCCCCGTAATCCGGACGGCGGACCAAGTCTCGCGTGATGCTTTTAATATCGGCGGTCCCCGCAAGCTGCATGACCATCCGCAGCTCCGTTTTGAGCCGCGCGTATGCCGCCCTTACTCTCCGGCTTCCGCCGAGAGCCATACAGTACAATAATGGGCGCCCTGCCGGATACCGCATCCGCAATAGGCGGAAGCGCACTGACGGACGGAGACGTATTGTCGATCGCCCTGCCGCCATGGTTGGAAACCCGGACGCCGGCACATCGTTGCTTCACCGATTCCATTGCCGTTTCCGGCGTCCATATGCCTTTGACAATAACCGGCAATCCCGTCTCATGACGGTCGACAAGCACATTCGATTTGCCTATAATAGCGTCGTTTGTAATCTGTTGCTCCGCAATCTTAATTCACATAGGGAGAGAGTATTATGGCGGATTTTAAATATCAGGACCCGTTCCCTCTGTCTGAAGACGATACTCAATATCGCCTCCTTACAAAGGACTACATCAGCACCACCAGCCTGGACGGCGAGGAAATTCTTAAAATTGAACCCGAGGCTCTGGCCTACCTCGCCAACCAGGCGTTGCGGGATGTTTCCTTTCTGCTGCGACCGAAACACAACGAACAGGTTGCGAAAATACTGGACGATCCGGAGGCTTCCAATAACGACCGCGGCGTCGCCATTGCCATGCTGCGCAATGCCGAGGTCTCCGCAAAATTCGAGCTGCCCTTCTGCCAGGACACGGGTACCGCCACTATCGTCGGGAAAAAGGGCCAGAATGTATGGACCGGCTGCATGGACGAGGAGCTTCTATCAAAAGGGGTGTATAAAACCTACACCGAAGAAAACCTTCGCTATTCCCAGACCGTTCCCCTGGATATGTACAAGGAAACGAATTCCGGGTGCAACCTGCCCGCCCAGATCGATCTCTACGCCACCGAAGGCGCGGAATACAAATTCCTTTTCATTGCAAAGGGCGGCGGCAGCGCCAATAAGACCTACCTTTTCCAGGAAACAAAGGCATTGCTGAATCCCGAGAGTCTGGAGAAGTTCCTGGTCGCCAAAATGAAGACACTCGGTACGGCCGCCTGTCCCCCGTATCACCTGGCGTTCGTCATCGGCGGTACCAGCGCAGAAAGCACCCTGAAAACGGTCAAGCTGGCTTCAACCGGCTACCTGGATCATCTGCCGACCTCCGGAAATGAGGGCGGACAGGCATTTCGCGACCTTGAAATGGAAGGCAAGCTGCTTAAAGCGGCCCGGGAATGCGGTATCGGTGCCCAGTTCGGGGGCAAGTATTTCGCCCACGACGTGCGCATCATCCGCCTGCCCCGGCACGGCGCCTCCTGTCCCGTCGGCATGGGCGTTTCCTGCTCGGCCGACCGCAACATCAAAGCGAAGATCAACAAGGACGGAATCTGGCTCGAGCAGATGGACGACAATCCGGGCCGGCTGATTCCCGACAAATACCGGGGGAAGCATACACATGATGTCGTCAAAATCGACCTCAACCGGCCGATGAAGGAGGTCCTGGCCGAATTGACCAAACATCCGGTCGCCACCCAGCTGTCTTTAAACGGAACGATCATTGTCGGCCGCGACATCGCCCATGCGAAGTTCAAGGAACTTCTCGATGCCGGTAAATCGCTTCCCGAATACCTCAAGAATCACCCGATCTATTATGCCGGGCCGGCCAAGACGCCTCCGGGCAAACCATCCGGTTCCTTCGGTCCCACAACGGCGGGTCGAATGGATTCCTACGTCGAACTGCTCCAGAAAAACGGCGGCTCCATGATCATGATCGCCAAGGGCAACCGCTCGCAGCAGGTGACCGATGCCTGCAGGAAATACGGCGGGTTCTACCTGGGATCCATCGGCGGCCCCGCCGCCCTGCTGGCGGAAGAAAATATTAAAAAGGTTGAATGCCTGGATTACCCCGAATTGGGAATGGAGGCTGTCTGGAAAATCGAAGTCGAAGATTTCCCTGCGTTCATTCTTGTGGATGACAAAGGCAACGATTTCTTCAGCGGCCTTATGTAGGAACGTAGGGGCGAACACAAGGTTCAGGCTTGTCCAAATTAGCTTGATTTGAAAATTTCGTTCCTTGATTTTAAAGGACTTGCATCATTCAAATCCTTAACCTCTTTATCAGATTTATCCTGGTAGGAAAAATGATTGTGAGGCCTGAAAGGCCGGCATTGGAGTAGGCCCGGCCGGGATTTGGATAGTATAAAAAATGAGCGCCGAAGGTGCGGCACATCGAAAAGATGCCCTTGTGCCGCACCTTCGGCGCTCATAATAAACAACATGAGGATCCCGGCCTTACGGCCGGGCCTACTCCAATGCCGGTCCTTCGGACCT
>JAFGTD010000076.1 GCA_016934295.1 Acidobacteriota bacterium | reverse complement strand
GGTGCTGCCGGTGACGATAACGCCCGCGCTCTTGAGGAAATTCCTGCGGTTCAGGCCTCCTCCTTCGCTTTTGTTGTTGGTTTCGTCAGACATACTAAGTCCTCCATGAAAATATTGCCTCATTTGAAAATCCAGATGGTTGCCGTCCGATTACCAAAAGGATAAGAATAAATTCGCGTTTGAACTAAAAATATTGCAGAAACAACGGAAAGCGTACCGATACCGGTTAAATTGTTCCGAATCGGTAATGGATGGTTAAAGCGGGAGTAAGACATAGTTTAGCAGCACGAGTGTGGCACCAGTGTATCTATGGATGCAAGTATTTTTTATAACGACATACGATGTTCAGGATTGGGGATAAAATTGCCGGTAATTACGGATTAAAGATTGAAAATTGAAGATTAAAAACAGGATGATGGAATTAGGGAGGGAATTATGCCCGATGTGAAATCAATGATTGCATGAATGGATATAAAATTAAAATATTCAGATAATGCGGTTCAATCAGATTTCGCACAGCCCAGAGAAGTGACCAGCTCAATCAGCGCCAATCTTCAATTTTGAATCTTCAATCTTCAATCGTTATGTATCCCAGCAGGTCTGCAACCAGCAAATCCATTTCATTTGAGGGAGCTTTATTTTCCGGGTTTTTCCCGGAAACGGCCATTTCTTTGTCCAGGATGTCCAGGATGGATTCCACGTATTCGTTTTCAGGGGAGGCTGGTCGGATGCTATGCGGTTTCTTATGAGTCATCGGGCTTGCCTGAAGCTTGTTATTGGCTATCCGAGCAGCTTCTATTTACTCATCGGCGGATAATGCGCCGGACTTCATATCGAATACGTAATTATTAGGAGTGCGATTATTTTCTTTGCTTGCTACTACCCGGTGAAGTGACTTATAAAATAGGCAAAGAAGCATGTTAGCCTGCATTTCTCAAGAGGTTCCGCCGCCGTCAGCGAAGCGGGGGAACCTCATGGGAAATGCAGGCTGGCTTCCAGGATCCTGATTTATCGGTCTGTGCCGTTCGACGGCCTGCAACGCGGGGAAATACCATGGATGTCGTTCTCCTTTCACGCATACAGTTCGCTCTTACAATCATGTTTCATTATTTATTCCCCCCATTAACCATTGGGCTGGGAATTTTTCTGGTTTACCTCGAGGGCAGGTACCTGAAAACCAGGGATCCTCAATACGAGGCCGCGACAAAATTCTGGGTTCGAATATTTGCGCTCAATTTCGCCATCGGGGTGGCGTCGGGCATCGTCATGGAATTCCAGTTCGGAACGAATTGGGCGGTTTATTCCAGATATGTAGGGGATGTTTTCGGGGCGGCCCTGGCGGCTGAAGGCATCTTCGCTTTTTTCCTGGAATCGGGTTTTCTGGCGCTATTGGTTTTTGGATGGGATAAGGTGTCTCCGAAGGTGCACTTCTTTTCAACCGTGATGGTGGCTCTTGGCTCTATTTTTTCCGCGGTCTGGATTATTGTAGCGATTTCCTGGCAGCAGACTCCGGCGGGATTTGCCATCCGTGATGTAGAAAGCCCGGCGGGCGTTGTCCAAAGGGCGGAACTTACCGATTTCTGGAGCGTCGTTTTCAATCCCTCGGCGATGGACCGGTTGGTCCATGTCCTGTTAGGGGCTTTTGTTCTGGGCGCCTTTTTTATAATGAGCGTGTCTGCGTATTATCTGATCAAGAACCGGCATTTGGAATTTGCGCGGAAATCGTTCGTACCTGCCCTGGTTGTGGGCATCCTGGCTTCGATCGCGGTTGCCGTATCCGGAGACTCGCAAGGGAAAATTGTTGCGCAGTATCAACCGGCGAAACTTGCCGCGATAGAGGGTGTCTACAAGACAACGGATACGGGAACCCCTATGCTTCTTTTCGGAATTCCCGATAGTGAAGCGAAAACCATGCGCTACAAGGTCGAAATTCCCGGCCTGCTCAGCTTTCTGGTTCATGGGGATTCCGATAAACCTGTCAACGGCCTGGACAAGTTCGAGCCGGATGTGCCTCCGGTCGCGATTCCTTTCTTCTCCTTTCATATTATGGTCGGCCTTGGAATTTATTTTATCGTTCTTACCCTGTACGGCCTGTGGTGCCTTAAAAAGGGCACCCTGTTCCGGAAAAAATGGCTTTTATGGGTATTTGTTTTTTCGGTTATCGGGCCTTTTGCCGCCAACCAGCTTGGATGGATTGCGGCCGAAGTCGGCCGGCAGCCTTGGATTGTCTACAATCTGCTGAAGACCGGCGACGCGGTTTCGAAGGGACTTGCCGCTTCCAGTGTGGTCGGGTCCATTGTGATGTTCGGAGTTATTTACTTAATGCTGTTCGCTGTCTGGATCTATCTTCTTAATGAAAAAATCCAGAAAGGCCCGGAGAGCGTATCGACTTCGGAGTAAATTCGGATTCTTTCTTTTGCCGGTCTGTCGTTTTGCGCAGGACAATGCGGACTGGAGTCCTCATCGGGAATTTACCGGCGCCTGTGATGGACTCTTTTAGAGACGAGGAGTCAGGCTGTGGATCTAAACCTGCTTTGGTTCATTCTGCTGGGCGTTCTTCTTGCGGGCTACGCCATCCTGGACGGATTTGATCTTGGAGTCGGCATTCTGCATCTGACCGCTCGAAACGACCACGAACGCCGTCTTATGATCAATTCCATCGGACCCCTGTGGGACGGCAATGAGGTCTGGCTGGTTACCTTCGGCGGCGCAATGTTTGCGGCGTTCCCGAATGCGTATGCCACGGTTTTTTCGGGCTTTTACATAGCTTTCATGGCGCTGCTTTTCGCACTCATTTTCCGCGCGGTTTCCATTGAATTTCGGAGTAAAAGAGAGTCTCAAACCTGGAGACGGTTCTGGGACTATTCCTTTTTCGGCGCCAGCCTGCTGGCTACGTTTCTGTTTGGCGTTGCCGCCGGCAATGCCCTGATAGGCATCCCCGTTAATGCGGAGGGTGTTTTTACCGGATCCTTTTTCGATCTCCTCAGGCCTTATCCGATTCTAATCGGGCTTCTGACCGTCGCTTTTGCCGTTATGCACGGCGCCATCTACCTGTTCATGAAAACCGAAGGGGAGATCCAGCAGGTGGTCCATAGATGGATGTGGCGGGGGTTCGGCTTTACGTTAATCTGCTATATGCTGGCGACGATATTCATATTGGCGGGCCGGCCGGAAGTGGCTCAGAACTTTCGCGACCATTCATGGTCGTGGGTCATAATAATCCTCCTGGTATTCGCCTTCGCAAACATACCCCGGGCGATTTTCATGGAACGTCCTTTTTACGCCTTCCTTTCTTCCTCTTTTACAATCCTGATGCTGGTTTTCCTGTTCAGTTTTACTCTGTATCCCAACCTGGTCGTTTCGAGCACATCCGCCGCCTACAGTCTTACCATTACCAACGCATCCTCTTCTCCGAAGACTCTGGGGATCATGGCGATCATTGCCCTGATCGGGATGCCTTTTGTGCTTGCCTACACGGTGGCGATATATTGGGCATTCCGGGGGAAGACCAAAATCACGGAGCACAGCTATTAAACTGATTGAAGATTACAGATTGAAGATTGAAGATTAAAAACCGTTCTGTTTGGGTGCGTCGCATTGACGGGTTTCAATAGTACAGGAGTTTATTGTTGTTAAATAAAAACCATCGATCTAAGACCTGCAACAGCACTGATAATTACACCGGATTCGTCTCTTAAATCAGCGCCAATCTTCAATCTTCAATCTTCAATTTGTAATCTTCAGGTGGACAGCCGGTAGTCAATAGAATACAATGATTTCCCCGTTAAGGATGCGGGTTTGTAAAGGGCGCCGTACCCAAGTGGCTAAGGGAGAGGTCTGCAAAACCTCGATTCATCGGTTCGAGTCCGATCGGCGCCTCCATTACTCCTCGTACCTAATCATTCCCCTTCTCAGAGTGAATAATAAAATCACTGGGCGTGACGGAAGATTCCGCTTCGGGATTGTAGTAGTCGTAAAGGATTGACGGGGCCGAACGGGCTTTCATCGCGAAGCGTGGGCGGAAGCTGAAGGTCAGATTCGTTCCGCCGGCGCGAGGCCAGAGATAGAGCACCAGGCGGTCGGGAAGAACTTCGTATTTCGATATATCCCGACCGGAGTTCCTTATCGCGTGATCGAGCACACCGCGGTCGACGTCGGCTCCCGGCGGCAGGCCGATTTCGGCCAGCATCATGCCCCACCCCCGGCTGCCGATGCGTTCCGCTTGGACCTCGCACCGGATCTCATCCCCGATCCGGGCTTCTGTTTTGTCGAAACGAACGGAAAGACGCAACGCTCTTAATTGGCCGGTCCGGGTGAACTCGATAGCCGGTATCCCGTCCCACGGAATGTAGTAGTCCGCCACCGCCTGCAGGCTGGCACCGGACAGTGCTTCTCCATCCTTAATGACGATTGAATTTTCCCCGGGATGGATGAACTCAGAAATATCCACGGTGACAGGCGCATCGGAGTTATCCGGATCAAGATTTAAAGAAACCGATCGATCATTTACGAGCGCTGTTACACGTGCACTTTTTTCAGTGGAATTGGAGGCAGGAAAGGCATGAATCAGGGCTGAAAGGACATTGACGGTCGCCTGCCCGGAGTGCCAGACACCGTAACGGTCTTTGTTCCGGAGCAGCCAGAGAATCCCGGCATCCATAAGACGGCGGTTTTCCTCGCCGATCGGATGGATTGTGGAAAGTGCCTTGAGCACGACCGCCGTGCTTTCGATCCGTCCGGTGCGTCCCCATCCGTAGAAGGGGGTGTTGCGGGTAACGGCCCAGAAGACTCCGGTTCCTTCCTTGATTGCCAGTTTCGTTAAATTATCGACGGCGGTTTCGGCGCTTTCCCGGTCGCCGAACTCCGACGCCGCCCGTGCAAATTCCGCCAGGGCGTAGGGCGATTCGAATACCTGGTGCGGATCCTTGAGGAAGGCAAGCGCCCGGGCAACCGAGTTATGAATGGATTGCTTTAACGGACCTTCGGCGGATTTTTCCGATTGCGCCAGGGTGGCGGCTACATAGGCCGTAAGGCCGTTGTCGTCATAGCCCCGGTTAGGTATCCAGTTGCCCTCATTGTTTTGCTGCGATATGAGCCATTTAACAGCCGAATGGATGATACTCGGATCGATGTCCATTAAGTCGGAAGCATCATGGAGGAAACGAATGGCATAGGCTGTCAGCTCAACCCCGGCCGAACCATTTCCCCAGTAGCTGAACCCGCCGCCGGCTTCTTTATAATTGAGAAGGCGTTCATAGCCGAGTTCCAGGTATCTGTGGGCTTTTTTCTCCATTGCCGTATTGGATTTGCCCGAAGCGGCATAAAATTTCAGAAGCAGCAGACTCGGATAGGTTGCCGAAATGATCTGCTCCCCGCAGCCATAGGGGCGCTCAAGGCCCGCTTCGATGCTGTCGGTAATCTGTGAAAGCAGGTTCGGATATACCTTGATTCGTCCGTGCAGGCTGCCCGGGATGACATTTTCGGGAACCGGCATGTTCAGAGTATTTCCTCCTCGAAGAAGGTTGCCGACAGTAGAACTCTGCTCCAGTCCGTCAGGATGTACGGAGACGGTTTTCTCGATGGCGTCACCGGTTTCACGATTAGCCGCGATCACCCGCTGCTTGCCCTCCTTGATGATTTCCGTGGTCCGGAAGGGGAAAAAAGCTTTGGTTGTATCCCCGGCGTCAACGGCGATCTTCTTCTTGCCCGGATTTTCAAGCTTAAACCAGTCCCCGGGTTTCATTTCAATGTCCATCTGCTGTTCTTCAGGGAGATAGTTGCGGACAATGACCGGCAGATCGATGGAATCGCCGACGGTCAGAATCTTCGGCGGTTCGTGATCGAGGAAGAAGGGCTGGAAGGCTTCGATTTCCTTTTCCGCGACTCCGATCTCACCGGTTTTAGTAGAAGCGATCACGGACATCTTCCAGGTGGTGATATTGTCGGCCAGCTTGAAATTCACCCGGGCACGGCCCTTGGAATCCGTGATAATTGACGGAGCCCAGTAGAGGGTTTCGGGGAAATAGTCGCGAAGACGGGGTGTAAAGGTTTCTTCAGTAATATCCGGATTTTCTGTACTGACGTTTTCGGGAAGCACCATCCCTATTGAGGGATTGGATTCGAGGAGGATGGATTCCGTTTCAATGGACACGTCAACGGTTTCGGAGATTGAAGCAACATCCAGGCATACATTAACGGTTGTCGCGGCGTGTGAGGTAACAGGAATGTCGCGTATCTGCATGGTTCGGAATCCAGAAAGTGAAAAGATAACGTCGTAAATGCCGGGGCTGATATTTCTGAGAACATAGAATCCGTCATCGCCGGCCAGTGTTTCTATTTTTTCTCCGTTATCTCGTCGGGTCGCAACAATGGTTGTACCCGGCAGCAATCCTTCCGATTGATCGGTGACAACGCCCTGGATGGCTCCTCCGGAATCGCTCAGCGGCCCCGATTCGGAAAACTGAGGAACAAGGTCCTTGCCGCTCCGTACGGAAATATCCCGGAAGAATCCTGCGATAAAAAAATCGTCTTCATTTCCGTGGGATCCGTCCGGACCGCTGCTGTAAATGCGAATCCATGCAAGATTACGGGTGACGGGCACTGTATTCTGTACACGGAAACCGGCATTGTAGGTGATTTGGTCGACGTCTCCATATTCCGATTCGTAACTGTATTTCAGGTAATAGGAATTCCCCCAGGGATCTGCCAGTTTACGGAAATCCGTGTCGCTCCCTGCCATAGCCCTGTCAAACGATTCATCATCATCAGGGAAAATGCCTGTAGAGTCATAATAGTGGCTGAGAGCTGAATCGATGTTTTTCTTAACCTGTCCAAAATAATTGATGGAACTGGACCATAGGATTGGGTAACGGCTGCTGGAAACACGGATCTGATAGGAATCCCTGTCAACTGTGAAATCAAAGCTGTAGTGATTTCCCCACGGATCTCTTAAGCTGTCCAGGTCGAGCCCGCGCAGGAGAAGCTCGCGCTTTAGGGTATCGAAGTCCCGAATATAGCTTTCCGAAGATGTGTAGACTTCCTGGACCGTGCGGTCGATCATTTTTCCATAAGGCTTGAAATAGGGCCAATACAGCGTATTCAGATAAATGTCATCGGCGGTGTCAAGCTGCTTGTCCGGTCCTGCAGAATAGATCCTAATGGTACGGTGTCGGCCATCGAAACCATAACGGTAACCGTATGAGGTGCCCCATGGATCGCTCTTGAAGTCGCCGGGATTGATGCCGGCATTCTGAAGAACTCGATCGACCTCCTCGTTATTTGTTGCAAATTTCCAGCCGACTGTTTCTTCATCCAGAGCATGAAATACGGGTTCAAGATACTTCCGCATTCTGTTTAGGAAATGCCTGCGGGTTCCTTCGCCATACCCGTATCCCTCAAAATCGATATTGCTCCATCCTCTTCTGTAAAGCATCATTTCCGCAGCAAGCGCCATGTCGTCTGATAAAGGCTTGGACAGGTCCAGTTCATTCAGATCTTTACGCGTGATGCCGCCGACGGATCCTGTTTCGTAAAGCCATCCCCAGTTCAGGAATCCGTAAGCCTGTGATCCGAATTCCTGATTGGTCCGGATACGCTCCTCTACGGCCTTGTCCACCACGGCAATGCCCAGGGCTCCGTCGGTCCGTGATCCCGACGAAGTCCGGAATTCTATTTTCGTTTGCACCTCTTCTCCGGGACTGTATGTTTTGCGATCGGTCTTTATTTTTACATCCAGCGCTGAAGGACTGGGGTAGAAGACCGCCTGTTGTTCCCACGGCACGTGATATTGATCCCCTTCGCTATCCAATGAATATGCAGTAATTGTGAGTTCGCCTTTAAATTCAGGCCTGTAGGGTACGACGGTAAATCCCTTGTGATTCCGGAGACTGATGCGCCCTGTCCAGAGAACCGCTCCGTCGAGCGACAGATCTATAGCGATAAAGCCGGCCAGGTCTTTGGATGTTTCACCCGACACGATTATCGGGGAGTTTTCTGAATAAAGAGGCTTGTCGGTTTTTAAATGAATATATTTCGAAGAATAGGTCCATACGTTTTTTTCCGACAGGACGTTTGTGCCTTTTTTGTCGCGAACATCAAGAATCAACCGATGCGTTCTTTCCAGGGCCTCATCATCAGTTTCGTTTTTCAGAAACTCCAGGTCCGAGATTTTCGCTACCCCGTAACGATTGGTCCTGACGGTGCGAAGAAGCGGCATTGAACTTACAGGAAGATCTTCAGGGTCGATATCGGAACGTTCCATGTCTTCATGGATATTAATTTTGCATTCAGCCGGCGTGCCGTCAGGATAATACGTAGAGAGGTAAAAGGAAGTTTTCCCGTCACCGTTATTAAAGTCATGAACATAAATGTGGATTGGTTTTTGGCTGACCCGGATGCTGAACCGGCGCTGCTCCGTTTTCCCGCTGGTTGGATCGGTGACGAAGGCGGAGTAAGTCAGATCCTGATAGCGCCGGTATGAAGAATAGGTCAATTTCTTATAAAATTCCGTCAGGTCAATATTGAAAGTGCAATGACCGGATGCATTCAGTCCACCCAATTGTGGATCGCTTTCATCTACAACCCATTTTTTCTGTTTCCGGTCCCAGCGGCCTGCTTCCTGGTGTACGAGTTTGACCGTACCTTGAGTAAGTTCTTTACCGAAAAGATATCTAGCGGAGATTTCAACGGATGCATTTTGATCCGGGAGGTAATACGGCCGGTCGGTTTGGACTTCGACTGCAAAATTGGGCAGATCATATCGGCTGATGTTTATTTCAGCCGTTCCGAGATTATATCTCGCCTCATTCCCATCATCATGCCATGGTATGGAAACTTCGAGAATATACCCCCCTAGTTCTGTTGAGTCGGGAATTGCCCAATCAACGCTTGCAATTCCATATTCATCTGTACTTGAGATGGCGGACAAAAGTATCTCGTTTCCTGGGCTGTTGAGATTAAATTTGACGGTTTTTCCCGCCGCCGCTTTTTTGCTGCTGTCGAAAATGACGGCCCTGGCATTTAACGACTGTCCCGGTTGGTAAAGAATCTTGTCGGTGCTGATGAAGGTCTCAAAGTTTTCCCGGATAGTAAAATCGAATTCCTCCTTTTGTTTATGAATGCTGTTTTTCACTTCAACAGTTATCGTGCCTCCGATTTTTTCAGTCGGAGGTATAGGAAACTGAAGCACCGTGTCTCCATAGGTGTCAGTTTTGGCGTTAATGATTGAGATTTCTCCGGAAGAATCGAATTTGATTGCGCCAGTCACTTCGACTCTCTTTACAGGCCTGTAAGTGACGGGATTGGTTGCATGAACCCGGACAAAATATGGTTTTCCCGGAAAAGCATCGTAGGATCTCGCGATGCGCAGTTCGAACATGTCGGGCGTCACTGCGCCGAGCGCTACAATACCCTTGAAGAAGACTTGGTCGCCGTCGAGGAATTGATAACGAAGGCGATGCCATAGTACCGGGTCTTCACCTGAACTCGGTACAGTGACGGGACGAGGTAGCTGAAGGGATATCTTCCTCTTGCCTTTTTTTACCTCTACAGGTGTTGATCCGGAAGATACGGTTTTGTCATCCGGATCTACGAGATCGACTTCAAAGATTCCGGATATATTCCTCTTAGCGTTATTTCTTACAGGTACAGTCAGTTTGATGCTCTGCCCGTCGATTTCGGCTCGCATAGCGGATTCATCAATTCTGACTTCTGCCTCATCCTTATCCTCATGATTGTCGGGGGCTGCGGGAGACAGCATCGACAGGAGTATCAGTACGGCAGCGAGACAGCCTAAATGTCTTATATGTTGCATGGATGGATACCCTCGGGATTCGGATTTCGTCTGATCCATCAAGCGTTCTTCAGTTCCATTAGGATTATTGTTTGCTACTGATTTTATCCTTTCTTTCTGATTATTTCGAGTGAATATATTGGATTCCTGAGTTAAATCAGGTTTGTCCTATTCAAAAGAAGTTTTAATGAAATATCCAGCGCTTTTGTGAAACGATCCATTGAGACGGATTGCTGATGTAGCCCATATGTGCTACACTTGATTGGTCGATCGGAGGTGTTTCATGACGAAAACGGCCACGGTTCGGGCCCGCATTCAGCCGAAACTGAAGAAACAGGCTGAAGCTGTGTTCCATCGTCTGGGGCTCAGCGCGACTCAGGCCATAACCCTGTTCTACAAACAGGTGCAGCTGCGCGAGGGATTGCCCTTCGAGATCGCCGTTCCAACGCCCTCAACCAGGCGGACCTTGGAGGCGACGGATGCCGGCCATGGTTTAATCGTGTGCGAGGATGCCGACGAACTGTTTGAGAAGCTCGATATCTGATGTACACACCGGCGTTTACAAAGCAGTTCGAACGGGATATCAAACATTCGAAACGGCGGGGTAAAAATCTGGAGAAATTCAAAATAATTGCCCGTTCGCTGCTTGCCGGCGAGCCTCTGGACCCTCTCCATCGGGATCATCCGCTTGTCGGCAGCTACCTGGGCCGGCGAGAATGTCATATCGAATCCGACTGGCTGCTGATCTATAAAATCGAAGGATCCCGCCTCATTTTTGAACGCACCGGAACCCACTCGGACCTTTTCAGATAAACAACTCCACAAGATTGAAAATTAATGAATTGTGTTATAAGAACGTCATGAAAAAGCGTGTCGATCTCCTGCTCGTGGAACGCGGCCATGCCGGAACAAGGCAGAGAGCCCGGGCATTATTGATCGCAGGACAGGTGCTGGTTGGGGAACAAAAAATTACCAAGGCCGGGCAGATGGTGGATGCCGACTCGAAAATTCGAATTCTCCGGCAGCTTCCTTTCGTCAGCCGCGCCGGCGCCAAACTGCAGGGGGCGCTTGAGCATTTCAAAATTACCGTAGAGGGCCGGATTTGTGCGGATCTGGGGGCATCCACGGGTGGATTTACCGACTGCCTGCTTCAGGCCGGAGCCGGTAAGGTTGTCGCATTCGATGTAGGCAAAGGCCAGCTTGCATGGAAGCTTCAGTCCGATTCCAGGGTGGCTGTCCGGGATGCCTTTAATGTAAGGAATTTAACGGCGGCGGATTTGCCGGAAGGTATTTCCCTGGTGGTTGCCGACCTTTCATTCATATCTTTGACGAAAATACTGATGCCTCTTAAAGAAGCTCTTGTCGGCGCGGTTTCCATGCGGGACAGGATAGAATTTACGGATGTTCTTCTTCTTGTGAAACCCCAGTTTGAGGTTGGCCGGGCCGAGGTCGGAAAGGGCGGTATCGTACGGGAAGCCGATAAGCAGGCCGATGCGGTGAATTCTGTCGCGAATTATGCACGGCAGGCCGGATATCGGGTTGTCGGAAGCGTTGCCTCCACCGTCACCGGCGCCGCAGGAAATCAGGAGTTTTTATTGTACCTTCAGCTGCCAACGGGAGTATCATCCCCCCATGAATGATTCCATAAAAAAGATAGGCTTGATCTTTAAATGGCATGATGAACGGGTGCCGAAGATCGTGAACGATATCATTCCCTGGCTGCAGGCCCGCGATGTGGAAGTTTTCATCGATGAGACAACGGCGAAACAGTTTCCGGTTCGAACCAGCGTGGTTCCCACGGATGAACTCGCGGGGAACGTGGATGTTATCGGTGTTTTCGGCGGCGATGGAACCCTGCTTCACGCCACCCGTCTCGTGGGATCCACCGGAGTTCCCATCATTGGCATCAATCTGGGATCCCTGGGATTTCTCACGAAGTACAAAATTGAAGAGATGCATGCCGCCTTCGACGACCTGCTTACGGGGCAATATCAATTACAGGAGAGGATGCTTCTCGATGTGGAAGTCATTAAAACGGGCAAGACCGTTGCCCGGTACCGGGCCTTGAATGACGCTGTTATCAATAAGGGCGCCCTGGCCCGTATTATCGACCTGGAAATCAGCGTCAATTCACAGCCCATGCTGCTGACCCGCGCCGACGGTCTTATTATCTCCACCCCTACCGGTTCCACCGCCTACTCCCTGGCTGCGGGCGGCCCCATTCTCTATCCGACTCTCGATGCGATTCTTATCGCCCCAATATGCCCGCATGCTCTTACCAACAGGCCGGTTGTGATTCCGAACCGCGATGTAGTAGAGGTATGCCTGCGCCGTGGCAATGATGTCATGCTGACTGTGGACGGGCAGGTTGGAATGCCTCTGCTGGAGCAGGACTCCCTCAAGATAAGCCGGGCCGAGTCGGTTATGCGTCTTGTGTTGCCGTCCGACAGCACTTTTTTCAATCTATTGCGCGAAAAACTGCGGTGGGGATAAAAAGTAAAGCTTCGTTGCACGTTGCAGGTTGAACGTTGCACGTTGAACGTTGCACGTTAAAAGAAAAAAGATCGTTGGAACGTTAAAATCAGACTGACGGTTTATGAATCAGCCTATAGGAACGTTCAACGACGCTTTTAGTTTTTAACCTGCAACGTTTAACCTGCAACGTGCAACGGCTTTATGTTCAGGTAATCTGTCAGATTGATTCCTGATTTTTTGCATAATCTTTCAAAGGCTGCGATTGGGAATCCGACTATGTTGAAGTAACAGCCCTCAATGCCATCGATAAAGAGTGAAGCGTAACCCTGCACGGCATAAGCGCCGGCCTTGTCCCTGTATTCACCAGTGTCCAGATACCATTCGATATCGGAGGCGGAAAGTGTGCGAAAATGAACCCGGGAACAGCAGGAGACGGAGCGGGAACGTGCTTTTTCGCAGTCGAACAGACATAAGCCCGACCAGACCTCATGCCATCGGCCCCCCAACCGGGACAGCATGGCGGAGGCTTCTTCCCGCGATGACGGTTTGCCCAATAATCGTTTACCAAAGACGACTACGGTATCGGCGCTGATGATCAGGCCCTGTCGATGTCTGCAGGCAGTTTCCTTTGCTTTCAGGCGCGCCATTCGAACCACATACCGGGACGGCGCTTCTTCGGAACGGCGGGCCGGCTCCTGAATGTGGCTGGGATCGACATGAAACCGCAGTCCAAGCCGGGATAATATCTCTTTCCGGCGTGGAGAAGCGGAAGCCAGAATCCATTTTTTTTGAGGGGGCATATCTTTGATTCGTCCGACCAATTACTGTCCTGCTGGTTTTTCAAACTTCCTGGTGTTGATCTGATATGGAAATGGGGCGCCTTTCGGGCGCCCCATTTCGGTCCTGGACGGCTGACTCCGTTTACGAATGTAATTTGGAGTCTGTCCTATACGGCCGGCTAAAATTCATAGCGCAAGGCAAGCTGGATCATGCGCGGTGTTCCGATTGTCGAGGTGAATTTTCCAAAATACTCATCCGATAAATCCGTAATCGGAACGCCGAAGTGTGTTCTGTTGAAAAGGTTGTAAATTTCAGCCCGGACCTGGAGTTGGTTGTTGTCTCCAACATGGAAAGGTTTAAAGAACGTTAAATCCAGGTTCAGATATTTAGGTCCCTTAAAAGAGTTGCGTCCTGAATTTCCCTTCTCTCCGGCTGAAGGGGACGAGAAATCCCAGACCTGTTGCCGACTGAACCAGTATACGCCGTCCCCTCTGCGATCCGGGTCGTAGATATTGTGGTTGCCTTCGTAATCGGCCAGGCTGTATACATCGGCGAACAGGGTTTCCATTCCCGAGGTTACACTGAAACGCCGGCCGCTTTCCCAGACAGTCAGTAGACCCACTTCCCAATCGCCGAAGATCCAGTTGGTTACGCGCGAAGATTCGGAGCCGTATCGTCGGTCTCTCCCGAATGGAATATTGAAGCTGCTCATTACATTAATGATATGGGTGCGGTCGAAATCGCTTGGAGCTTTATTGGCCGTCGGATCCAGGCTATCTGACGGGCTTGTGAATTCAGCTCCGTCCTTAGACAGGGTGTCGAGAGACTTGCTCCATGTATAGTAGGCTCGCATTCGGAAAGGACTGGAATTTGCGCGAAATCCGAACTGGAGGGCGTCGTACCAGGATCGGCCGGTATCGGTTCCCACGATAAACCGGTTGAACTGCGGGTAATTTCGCAGATAAAAATCGGAAACTCCGGCTGCGGGATAGAGGTCGTAGTAGCCCGTGTCAACGATGTCCGCCGCCGTTCCCGCCTGCCCGGTGTCAAAGTAGTAACCTCCGACAGCGTCCAGAACCGCCATGGGCGACCCGAACAGCTGCAGCAGGGTATTGGACTCCGGGACCGGGACTCCCAGTTCACGGTAGTCTGCGATTTCCTGAAATGCCTGCAGGAAGTCGCCCCGGGTCTTGGTTTGATTGTAGTTCAGGTTCTGGTAAAGATTTTTCCCGCGAGCCCCGATGTAGCTTGCTTCAAACACCAGGTGACTGCCGAGCCTGCGTTCCAGCGTCAGGTTGAATCGATCGATCCTGGGTGTGCGCAGATCGGGATCGAGAACTGCTATCGAGGCGGATCTTGTTGCGGGCGGCATCAAATCGAACGCTTCAGGAGTGGTCGGAAATGCGACAGGATCACCGAGTCGGAAATCGTCCCCGCCGATATTCGGGTAGGTCGAAGCGGTTTGTGAAAAGCCATAGGTATTTGCATCCATGAAATCGGTAATCGCTCCTATGTGGCGATCATAATAGATACCGTAAGATCCGCGAAGTATGAAGGATCCGTAGCCGGAAATATCCCATGCAAACCCTGCGCGCGGAGCAAAGTTCGAAATATTCCGGCTCCGCCATTCGTTGCCGGCAACCAGGGTGAAATCGGAAATATCGGTCGTTGAATCGATCCCGGATGACGGATCGAGAACACGTTGGAGGTCGTTTTGTTCATTCGGTACGCTGTTGAATTCATACCGCAGCCCAAGATTCAGTGTCAGATTCGGCAAAATCCTCCAGTCGTCCTGGATGAAGGCTGAGAGTTCAAAAGAGGAATAATTGCGTTCTCTCGCCGATCCAAAAGGCAGCGGAGACGTCAAATCGTAGTAATAGGTCTGGTTGATGCTTTCAATTCTTCCCAACAGGGTGTTGTAAAGATTCTCGAAAGTCTGCCGGTCCTCATCCGATATGACGGTATTCCCATAGGGCCCGGTTTCTTCGGGCACGTTGTTGCCCATACTGGTTCCGAAGGTGATGTCCGGGAAAACGCCGGTGTAATCCACGCTTTTTTGCGCCGAGCGGCGATACGAGGCTCCGTATTTGAATGTATGCTTGTTCCACGAATGAGCAATGCTGTCCGAAATCTCGAAGAAAGGAGTTATATATGCTTTCGGGGTGTCGGGGGACAATGGATTGGTCCAGAGGTCGATCGTGTACATGGATTGCATCGACCGGGCGGGACGGATCAATTCCGTTTTGGACCGGATATACCCGATACTCAATTCGTTGACCATTTGCGGGTTCACTGTATAGCGGGATCCCGCCGCGACTGCCCAGGAAAGATCTTCGATGGTCCCTCCCGGTGTGTCGGGAAACGGCGCATCCGCGTTGTTCGCTAAATCCGTTGCATCATTGCGGCTCCAGTTAAGTCGCAGATAGGCGCGGTGGTTGCTGTTCAGCGTATGGTCGATGCGAATGGTCGCCCGGTCCGCATTGTTATGGAAAGGATTGTTAAAAAGATATCCGCCTGTATTCAATCCGTCCCCGATAAGGATATTGTTGGGAGATGGAGTAAGAGCAAGCAGTTCCTCTATTTCCGGGGCCATCCCTACGGCATCGTTGCCGATAATGTCGTAGGACTGAAGCTCGTCGCTTCCGGGGGTGTAATAGCGGAATACGCCCGCCCTGGCTTCGTCGTTTTGAAGCTCAAAAAACTCGATATCATCATCACTCGTGTCAATGATGCCATCGCCATCGACATCGGTATCTTCGTCGTTTATGATGTCGTCATCATCGATGTCGTTGTCGTCATCCGAATCATCCATCAAAACAAGACGGTTTCTGCCGATTTCGGATCCCATGCGAAAGCCCTCATAGTTACCGAAAATAAGGGTTCTTTTATTCCAGAGCGGCCCGGAAACAGTTGCACCGAAAATGTTTTGCCGGAAATTCGGATTATCGATACCAGTGGAATTATTGATAAAATCATTGGCGTTTAAGGACTTATTGCTGTGATAGTAGTACACATCCCCGTGCCACGATCTTCCTCCGGTTCTGGATACAAGGCCTAATTGTGCTCCGGCCGACCGTCCAAATTCGGCTTTAGCCCCGCTTGTTATCAAATGAAGTGTTTCAACGGTATCGGTGTTTATTGCTATCGATGACTCACCGATGCGGGGGCTCGCAGCGTTTGAAACGGTCAGACCGTCGATGCTTATGTGGTTCATCCCCTTTCGCGCCCCATTCGCTGTCGAGCCGTTCTCGTCTCCGCCGTTTATCTGTAGGCCCGGAAGGTGGACTGCCAGTATGAGCGGATTGCGGGAAAATAAGGGAAGCGTTTCCAGATCCTTGCGGGATATGTCTCCGTATGTATCTGAATTATATATGTTTGCTCTTTCCTCTATTGAAATGGTTTCATCGGCTGCGGCTATATCAAGTGTGAAGGATTCTGTAACATTCCCGTTGGCAGGCAGATATATGTTGCGTCGGGTGATTTGCTGGAAGCCTTTGGCTTTTGTTGAGACGGTATAAAAACCGGGACGCAACGCCAGGAATAAATACCGGCCGTTTTCGTCACTGACGGTCTCGTATTGCCATCCGGTGTTTTCATCGACCGCAGTAAGAATAACGCCGGGTGTCGGATTGTCGGACGGATCCCAGACGATTCCGGATAAACGCGCTGAGGCGGTTTGCGCTCCGACGGTTCCCGGGATTATAAGCATGGTCAGTAATGTTACAATGATAATAGTTCTGATTAAATTAGATGTGATCCGAACCACGCCCTGCCTCCTTAGTAGTGTTGTGGTGTTTGGTATCGAGTATACTCGTTTCTGGAGAATTCCCTACAATTAAAGACGCAAAACCCCAATTTTTACATTAAGCGGGATCGTTTGTCGATAGCGGACAAGCATTCATGATACGTATTCCAAGGTGGTTCCGTTCCCGATTCTCTGTTTTACGGTGAATATTTTGTCCAAAACTGAATCCCTGACGTATATAATAAGCGCGTTTCCAATGCGTATGTTAGTGGTGTGTCTGCGGAAAGGTATTTACGACGTTTTGTTGCAATTTGCACTGGAGCATGGTTTTTTGTCATAAAATACTTTGTTACAAGCACCATCGTAAGTAAAATCCCTGCACTCGGATCCGAATCCATACTACTTTTTCGGGTTGGAAACGAAACGGGCGGATAAACGTGAATGGAAGACGTTCAACAGAGCGCCTTCTAACGAGTCGCCGCGATAAAGTTGTTTTAGCAATTCAGGGTGTGAACCATTTGGCGCCTTCCGGCTCCGGAGTTTTATTCGAAGGCCGCTAAAGAAAAATAAGCTCCCGCTGGAGAACCATTATGCATATTCGATCCATACTTACGATCGCAGTTATAGGAATCATGTCTGTTCCTGCGGCTACGGCACAGAAGCGTACTTTTGCCACAATCAATCCCAATGCGGATACCGTGAACAACAGTGCAGATCTTTATTCGCCGCAGAGCGGCGAGTTTTCTCCTACGGCGGGGTATATGAATATTTCGCGCGAACACCATGTGGCGGTGACGCTGAATAGCGGTAAAGTCCTCATTGCAGGGGGATACAACAATCGATACCTGAAATCCGCCGAGCTGTTCGATCCTACAACCGGATTGTTTACACAGAACCTCCAGACGACACTCAACGAGGGAACGGGATTACTCGAAACGACCGAGGGGAATTTGAATCGGGCCAGAAGCGGTGCGGCCGCGGTGCTGTTGCCGGACGGTAAAGTTTTTATTGTTGGAGGATATGACGGCAGCTACCTCGCGTCTGCGGAAATATATGATCCTTCAACGGGAGAGTTCGAACTGCTTGCCAACCAGATGAATGATGCCCGCCACAATCCCAACGCTATTCTTCTGGCTGATGGGCGGGTTTTTGTTTCCGGTGGGTTTAACGGTGCGTTCCTGTCTTCCGTCGAGGTCTTTGATCCGGTCACCCGGAGATTTTATGACACCCCGGATATGAATCATGCCCGCGATGGGCACACTACGACACTGCTGGATGACGGAAACGTGTTGATTGTCGGTGGCTGCGCCAATGCCGAAAGCAACAGGATAATATGCGACGAATATATCGATGTGGTTGAAATTCTGGATACGGACTCGGGATATTCGGAATTGGAGGGATTAAACACCCCCCGGGCCGGCCATACGGCATCCCTGCTTCCGGACGGCAGGGTATTGATTGCGGGCGGAATGGATGCCGGCGGCTTGCTGGCTTCCGCGGAAATTTATGATCCTGCCGATGACAGCTTTACACAGATCGCGGATATGGATGTTGCCAGGTACGAACATACGGCCACTACCCTTGCAGGTGGAGAAATCCTCCTGGCGGGCGGTCATTCCGTTTCCGCAGCGGGCAGTGCGGAAATTTTTGATCCGGCCACCGGTTCATTTTCTCCTGCCTCTTCTGTAATGAGTGTTCCAAAGTTCCGTCATACGGCGAATGCCCTGAACGACGGGCGGATTCTTTTAGCCGGGGGATTGAACTCCGAACTTATGGTTTTTGACGTCAATGTTCGAAATACGGACGATAATATTTCTCCCGATATAGTGTTTTATACCGATCCTGTGACCGAGGATGTAATCGGCTTTGTTCCCTATTCGGGATCAGGGGTGATTCTGGTCTTTTCATCGACAACCGGGGAGGTGCTGGAACAGATTGTCACGGGCGGGAAACCGTCTTTAATCACACCGATTCCGGATGGGAACACACTGGCGGCTGTTTCGGTTTTTGATAATAGAATTTTTCTCATTAATATGAACACCCTCGAGCTGCAGGAGACATTTACGTTTGAGGATGCGCAGTTCGGATTCGGCAGCATATTGGCGCTTTCTCCCGACGGGAGTCTGGGATACATTTCCTCGACCGGTACGGGGGAAGTCATAAAGTTCAACATGGCGACAGGAAGCGAATTGCAGCGTCTCGCGGACTTTGAAATCCCCGCCCAGATCACCGTGACCCCCGACGGCGGAACGCTGCTGGTCGTTGAAGTATCGACGGCTCAGTTATATTTCGTCGATACGGCAACGATGACGACGAAATTCATCATGATGCCGCGAACGGCCTATGAACCCGCCGGATTCAGCATTTTCAATAAACCCGTATTGTCCCCGGACGGCCAATACGGCATTATAGGAAGCCAGGATATCGATACAAATGATGTGGACGCGATATTTTATTTTAATACGTCCACAGGCGATATACCCTACATATTAATCACGGGTAACAAGCCCGCATTCACGACACTTTCCCCTGATAATGAGTACTGGCTGGTATTGACAACCGACAAAATAGCCAAAATTCCTGTTGATGATCCGCTGGAGATTGAGAATATAGAAACGACGGTACTGGGAGTTCCTGCAGGTTCCGCGAATATTGTTTTTTCCGGCGATTCCCGATACATCTTCTATGCGTTGTCTTCCCTGGACCGTGTTCTTCAGCACGATCTACAGAGCAATGGAGTCGTCGGATACTATCTTGTCGGGGACCGGCCGAGTGTAAGCCAGGATCAGCCCTCCAGTATCGCCATCACTCCAAACGGCGAAACAATCGCGGTCCTGAATTTTGCGAGCAACGAACTGGAGCTTATGACGGATGCCTCAGTGTTAAGAGTACCTGAGTTTGTCAACGGCAGGGACCGGTTTACGGGCTTGACCCTGATTAATCTGTCCGGGAATACCGCCAATATGGAGGTGACGCCGGTAACGGACTTTGGAGGCGATTCCTTTAAATTGGCTGACGGGATAGTTGCCAGAATAGACCCGGTGGCGCTTCCTCCTCTGGCTCCCAATGAACAACTGTCGGTGGAATTGGCCCAGATTTTTGACTTCGACAACAGCGAGGACAACCAGGGACATATCTATATATCTTCCGACCAGCCCGGCATAGTAGGATTTGCCGTCACCGGAACGATTCAGGCTTCATTTCTTGAAGCCCATTTAACCGGTCTGAACGGCATGTCTCTCTATACATTCCCGGACCAGCTGCATGATTGGATAATACCCGATATCCCGGCACAGGATGTAGCGCCTCCTCAACTCAGCCTGATAAATCCGAATTACAACGCTACGGATTTTGAAATAGTACACTATGGCGCAGACGGTTCGATGCTGGAAGCTGAATCCGCTGATTTCAATGCATCCAACCGGAAAGTTGTCACAACGGATAATCTGTTCAGCAATTCGCAATTGGGCCAGGTACTGATTGCAGGCGGCAGGTTGCCCCTGGCAGACAGTGCATCCGAAATTTACGAAACGGATTCCGGAAATTTTGTCGCGGGCGGCGTAATGATTGATGCGAGATACGGACATGCAGCGGTGCTTTTGGCCAGTGGCCAGGTCCTGATATCCGGGGGCAGGGATGGAGATGGAATACATAAGAGCGCGGAATTGTATGATCCGATTGCCAGGGATTTCGTTCCTGTTATCGGAACTATGGTTCATCCCCGCTACAGGCATACAACGACCCTTTTGAATAACGGGAAGGTGCTGGTAGCCGGCGGTCAGAATTCCGTTTCCATTAATAACACGGCTGAGCTTTTCGATCCTGAATCAGAAACATTTTCCCGTATTAACGACTTTATGAACTCTCCCCGCGATGCACATACGGCGACGCGTTTGTCCGACGGCAATGTGCTTCTTGCAGGAGGCATTGACGGGATCGGCCTTTCAAATACTGCGGAAGTTTACAATCCCGCCACATCTGAATTCAGCCCCACGGGCGCTATGCATACGGAAAGGGCTTTCCATCAGGCGGTTCTGCTGAAAAGCGGCCAGGTGCTGATTGCCGGCGGATATAACGGAGATTATCTGAGTTCCGCGGAAATTTACGATCCGGCGACCGGCACATTTACTGAAATTCTATCCATGAACGTTGAACGGAGTCATCATACCGCGACAGTGCTTTCGGATGGACGGGTACTGATTGCAGGCGGGATGAATTCTTCGGGCGTTCTTGATTCCGTTGAGATGTACGTTCCTTACGCAAATCGTTTTTTCCTCTTGGGAACCGAGTTGAAGACGGCTCGAACCCGCCATACGGCAACGCTGCTTCCGAACGACAGTGTTCTGTTCATAAGCGGATCGGACGGAGAGGATACGGTTAATTCTTCCGAAATTTTTTCTGCGAATAACATGGTATTTCAGGAACTGACGCATGATCAGTTATTTCAGTGGGACCATACGGCGACGCTTCTGCAGGATTTGATCGCGGGTTATCTGAGAGGATCCTCATCGATAGGAATAATGTCCCGAGGCCGCTATAGAAATACGGGGGCTGAAACTACGATTAACGGTATAGACGTCGAAAAATTTGAGGGAATCACTGAGATCTATTCGCCCCAATTTGTTACTCTTCTGCCCGATCGTACCGTGCTGAATCTGATTAATGCCAACGATGCCAACGATGCTTCTGTGAGGATTATTCTGCACGATACCGGGGGGGACATTCTAGCCGAGGAAACACGGTTGCTTCCCGTGAACCACCAGATTAATGACGATTTGCTCAATATCTTCTCGAGTAATCCTGCAATTCAGGGACAGGAAGGTTGGATCGAAGTATCCAGCGATGTAGACAAAATTGTTGGGACGGTATCATTCATTGATGACGAGAATGTCGTTTTAACAACCCATGAACTTTCAGGGATTCCTTTCGATGAATTTGTTTTCCCTCTTGCAGCTGAAGACAGCCAGGATTATCTGACGGAGCTTTCATTGCTGAATCCCCACAATCAGTCCGCCAATGTAGAAATAGAGTATCGAGATTCGGATGGAACGGTCGTTCATTCTACTTCTTTTATGCTGGGTGCGGAAACCCGGAAAAGTGAAACTCTGAGCGATTATTTTGGCGTGCAGCTCGACCGGCTGTACGGATATATTTACATACGTTCCAGTCTGGATCTTTATAGTATCTCGGTGCTTAAGGATCGGGATGAGAAATTTGGTTGTGCCGTGCCTCCGATCCCGGTCCCGGTTACAATCCCGGAGCCTTAAATGGACCGGGCGTTCGATATTCTATTCTCGCTTCAACGGGGAACATCCCGGCATGGGCTATGGGTGGTCGAATGCCTCAAGGGTTCATGGCCGAGGCTTGTGGGGGATAAGCTTGCCGCTATATGCCGGCCGGCCAATCTGAAGGATACCGTTCTCACGGTCGAAGTTACCGATGGCGCCTGGCTGGATACGGTTCGCGGTCTGCAGGCGGAGTTGCAGGATAAGTTGTCCTCCGTTACCGGCGGAGAAGTAAAAAAGCTGAAGATTTTTCATAAGAGTTAATCAAAAAAGGCTTCCTGCAGAAACTCTAGGATAGAATCCCCGGTATTGCCAAAACCCGCCACTCCGCCCGAGAGACCGGTCCTGCTGTTTGAGCGCACGGCAAGGTCGAATTTTTGCGCGCGCAGACGCGCTTTCTCATCCCGCAGATTTCGAAGTTCCCGTTCCCGCGCTTTTTTAAGCCCGCCGTTGCGGATAAACATGACGATTTCCTGAAGCTCTCTCTTATCGAACCAACTGCCGTGATCCCGGCACCAATCAAGAATCACGCCCGAACAATGGGAGAAATTTTTATGATTCATTAATTTCCCGCATTCGGGGCAGGGAATATAGGCCCTTTTCCGTTTAAACTGCGGCTTCCCGGATTCGGATTTTTCCTCGAATCGGAATCGTAGTACGGCCTCCTGTTCCTCCTCACGCGTGCAGATGTCCTGGAAACTATTCCTGTCGATCCACAGACCGCCGCATTGAACGCATTCGTGCACTGTATGTTTTCCAACCACAATCCGTTCAAGCGCTGATTCGCAATAGGGGCATTGAAGGGAGCTTTCTCTCCCGGGAGCGGATTCCGGGACAACGGCTCCGCAGAAAGGACAATGTTTCATTCCAACGGCAAGGCTGCCGAAACAGGCGGGGCATATCCGGGTGGCTATGGAAGAGCCGCAATAGACGCAGGAACTTCTGTCGTGTGTGGCGGCCGCCCCGCAATTCGGACAGTGCAACGCTGCTGCTTTGAAATCTCTCGATCCGGTCATCGAAGGTCCCAACAGAAAATATAAATTCTCCATCGGATTCTGCGGATGTCTCCATTAGCAAAGATATTGCTGTGCGATGGGGCCGGATTTGCCGATAAGAAATGCATACTAGACTGCATTATCGAGGCTGGGACCAACCTGTGTTCGTCCCGCCGGTGAGAATTGCGGATTTGCGATCTGCTGATAGGGAGTTTAGATATGAATATGTGGGCTAAAGTTCGCGGCGAATTTATTGATATTATTCAGTGGACGGACGATTCGAATGATACCTTGATCCATCGTTTCGAGCGATACGGCAACCAGATCAAATATGGGGCCAGACTCACCGTTCGTGAAGGCCAGGCTGCTGTGTTTATCAATGAGGGGAGAATCGCGGATGTTTTTTATCCGGGCATGTACACTCTTGAAACCCGAAACCTGCCGATTCTTTCAACCATGCAGGGATGGAAGTATGGTTTCAACAGTCCATTCCTCGCGGAAGTATATTTCTGCTCTACACGTCAGTTCACAGATCTGAAGTGGGGCACGCAGAAGCCTATTATCATGCGTGATGCCGAGTTCGGTCCGGTGCGCCTGCGGGCTTTCGGTACCTATGCAATATCCGTCAAAGATCCCGCCGTCCTGCTGCGTCAGCTGTCGGGGACGGACGGACGTTTCACTCTCGATGAGATCGTGAATCAGCTCCGTAACCTGATTCTATCCAGGTTTGCCGATATGATGGGGGAAAGCAAGATTCCGGTACTGGACCTGGCTTCCAGCTACAATGAATTAGGTGAATTGTTGGCCGGGCAAATTGAGGCTGAGTTTCATAACTACGGACTGGAACTGGTGACTTTTCTTATTGAAAATATTTCCCTTCCGGCGGAGGTGGAACAGGCGTTGGACCGCCGGACCAGCATGGGGGTTGTCGGAGACCTTTCGGAATATACAAGGTTCAATGTGGCCGATTCCATACCGGCGGCAGCCGCCAATCCGGGCGGACTCGCCGCCGCAGGCGCCGGTGTCGGTATTGGAATGGCTATGGCCGGACCGGTTACTCAGGCTGTTTCCAATCCGTCGAAAACTCCGCCGCCTATACCCGGAACAGCTCAGTACTTTCTTGCCGTGGAGGATCGGCAGGAAGGTCCTTTCAATATGTCGGGTCTGAGTTCACGGGTTGCATCCGGGGTGTTAACCAGACAGACACTGGTATGGACTGAGGGAATGGTGCAATGGGAACCCGCCGGGCAGGTTGCCGCGTTAGAGAGTCTTTTTAAGGGATCGCCACCACCCCTGCCTGCGGCATGATGGAAGATTGAAGATTACAGATTGGGTCTGATCGGATTGGCCTATCTGGTGGTTTAAATTGCCCAGATGCTGGATTGATGACGGAAAATTACAGATTGAAGATTAAAGATTCAGCGGATGGTCTTAGTTCAATAGATGCTTTTAGGGGAAGCACTGATTTAAACTCTTGCATTCATCCGTACAAATAATCTCATCAAATGCACTAATCCAACCGGCCCCAATCTGTAATCCGCAATCTGAAATTTTTAACCTTTAAAATCCGCATCTGTTCTATATCCAACTGAGTTTGAAGTGTTATCATAAAAAATACGTTTCTGATATACATTGTAGGGGCGAACCTTGTGTTCGCCCCTGTATCATTTAAATCCGGAAGATCGATACTTTCATTCAGGAATGTTGGAGGGAAGAAAATGGAATTTACGGATGAGGAATTGTCGCGATACGACCGCCAGATGTCGATTCCCGGCTTCGGTCTGCAAGGGCAGCGGAAATTAAAAAATGCCAAGGTATTTATTGCCGGCATAGGCGGTCTTGGTTCCATTTCATCCTATTACCTGGCGGCTGCAGGCGTAGGGCACCTGAAGATTGTGGACAAGGATAAAGTCGATTACAGCAACCTGAACCGCCAGATTATTCACTGGGTCGGCAATATCGGCGATTACAAATCGGACTCTGCCTATACGAAGCTTACGAAATTCAATCCCGACTGCAACATCGAGGCTGTGCGGGAAGAAATTCGCGAGGATAACTGTGAAAGCCTCATCGGCGATTGCTCGGTTATTGTCGATGCCATGGATAATATGCCCGCCAGGAAGATACTGAACGCCGTGTCGGTGGAGAAATCCATTCCCTATATATACGGCGGCGTTCACCAGCTTGACGGGATGGTTTCCACATTCCTTCCGGGGAAAACCCCATGCCTGGAGTGCGTGTTCCCGGATACGGGATCAACGACTTCCACGCCGCCGCCGAGCATTCTAGGACCGGTCCCGGGTGTGGTCGCGTCCATTCAGTCCATTGAAACCATAAAGGTTATTCTGGGTTTTGAGACGCCTCTGGCCGGCAGACTGCTGTGTTTCTGCGGGATCGACATGACTTTTCGTGAATTTAAAATTAAACAGGATCCGGAATGCCCGGTTTGCAGCAAATTAAAGATTGAAGATTGAAGATTGGGGCTGGTTGGATTAGCTCATTAGATGGGATTATTTGTATTGACGATTGGAAGAGTTTTGATCAGCGTTGCCCTTAAAAGCGTCCATTTGACTACGCCCATCAACCCCAATCTGTAATCTTCAATTTTCAATCTTTAATCTTTTGCTTCCTCATGAAAATCTGTGGGTATATTCCGGCTCAGGTAGTTCGCCAAGTGTATGATAGAGCATAACTTCCGTGACCCTGAAT
>JAFGTD010000075.1 GCA_016934295.1 Acidobacteriota bacterium | reverse complement strand
GGTGCTGCCGGTGACGATAACGCCCGCGCTCTTGAGGAAATTCCTGCGGTTCAGGCCTCCTCCTTCGCTTTTGTTGTTGGTTTCGTCTGACATATTAAGTCCTCCTGATAATATTCCTTCGGAGATTCCTGAATAAACTCCGGTCGGATTTCAATAAAGAGTCTTGGGGCACGGCAAGGAGTCACGGTGTGCTCTACATAATCATTAGAACGGTATTTTTTTAATATGAGGCGCATTGTCTCAGCGTTTCCAGAATGCGATTCAGCCCGTATCCGCCGGTGGCGGCAAAGAGATGGAAAGATGCGGGCGGAAGTACTATCTTACTGCAAAGCCGGTTCGATGGTACAACAAAATGAAAAAGAATCGTGGATACCAGTCGGCGGTAGGCGACACGTATCATTGGTGGTACACTTCAGCTTTTAGCCCGCATTTAATATGGGAATTTTATGGCTGAATAGCAAATACGGCCCCGGTATCCCCGCATTGGAAACCTTATGAAAAGAGCGGGCCGATCGACGGGAGATATAGGAAGACATGAAACAGAGCGCATTCGATGAATTGAAATGGAGGGGATTGGTCTATGACGCGACCGAAAATGTGCCGCAAATGCTTGCGAGCGGACCGGTTGCCGTTTACAACGGATTTGACGCCACAGCCGACAGCCTGCATGTCGGACATCTGGTGCCGTTGATCGCCCTGGCCCGACTGCAAAGGTTCGGGCATATCCCGATCGCGGTCGCAGGAGGCGGCACAAGTATGATCGGGGATCCCAGCGGAAAATCTGAAGAGCGCCAGTTGCTTTCCCGTGGAGCGATCGAGGCGAATGTGGAAACAGTCAAAGGACAGCTTTCCCATTTTCTTGATTTCGAAATCAAGACGAATCCCGCACGCCTCGTGAACAATGCCGATTGGCTGCTGTCGTTGAACCTTGTCGATTTTCTGCGCGATGTCGGCAAGTACTTCACCGTGAACTATATGATCAGCAAGGATTCCGTCAAATCGCGGCTTGCGAGGGAAGACGGAATCTCTTTTACCGAGTTCAGCTATATGCTGATGCAGTCGTACGATTACCTCCACCTGCACGATCATGCCAACTGTACCCTACAGACGGGCGGAAGCGACCAGTGGGGCAATATCACCGCCGGAGTGGAGTTGATCCGGCGTATGCGCGGGAAACCCGCCGGCGCACTGGTATACCCTCTCATTACCAAGGCGGATGGAACGAAATTCGGCAAAACCGAATCCGGAGCCATTTGGCTGTCTTTCGAGCGCACGTCTCCGTATCGTTTCTATCAATTCTGGTACAACACCGACGACCGTGACGTCATCGGCTACCTGAAATTTTTTACCTGGCTGGATGAGGCGGAAATTTCGGGACTTGAAAATTCCGTGGCTCAGCATCCGGAGAAACGTGAAGCACAGCGCCGACTGGCGCGGGAAATGACCCGGACGGTCCACGACGAAACCGCCCTGGGAAAGGCGGAGCAGGCGTCCCGGGTTCTTTTCGGCGGTGAAGTGACGGGTCTGTCGGCGAAGGAGATTCTCGATATTTTTGCCGATGTTCCGTCGGGCACGCTGCCGGTGACCAAATTTGATGGGGACGGGATGCCTCTGCCGGATATGCTGACGGAGTGCCGGGCTGTAAAGTCCAAGGGAGAAGCCCGCAGGGCGATTGAAGCCGGGGGCATCTACCTGAACAACCGCCGCGTTACGGATGCCGCTCTGAAGGTTTCCTTGGCGGATGCCGTCGAACGCCGGTTGGTTGTCCTGCGCCGCGGCCGGAAAAATTATTGGCTGGTCCGCATCGAATCCTGATATCCGGGAGTGTAAAAACCTCGGGCCCGGTCTTTCCGACAACATATAGGGCTAGCAATATTTCCCTCGGCTTCCATGGGGGGCGTCAACCGAAACATACATAAATGTAATATTGTGACTATTTATTACATTTATGTAGATTGAATTCTTTGGTGGCTCGTCGGAAGGGCCTGTGCAAAATAAGATCCCGGCGTCATATAACTACAGAAATGTTGAATAAGCCGCGCTTTATACAATATTGTAAAATTCTTCCGGCGTATCCGCGGCCGGGGCTGCTTCCGGGAAGAGGGCCTTTTAATTAATCATACAATAATGTATTAAAAATAAACGTATATTACATAATTGTATATTAAAAATTTCCCCTTCCGGCGCTTTTCCTGTCCGTTCTCTGTTTTGAAAACTCCATTAAATCAGTGGTTTAGAAAAATTCGAATATGGACGGACCGCGGACCGTCTTTTTGGCACGTGTCTTGCGATACACAGTTCTGTCAGATATTAAGGACACACATCTATCCAGGGATTCGGTCCGGATAGCAAATCAACCCCATCAAAAAAGGATGGATTCTATTATGAAAATGGTTTGCGCAATTATAAGGCCTCATCGGTTGCAGGAAGTGAAAGAGGCCCTTTCGGATGCCGGCATTGTCGGATTGACGGTGACGGATATACGCGGAGCGGGCCGCCAGAAGGGGCAGGTCGAGCGATACAGGGGATCGGAGTACAGCATTGACCTGATTCCCAAGGTCAAGATTGAAATAGCACTCGAAGACGATTCTGTGGAAGGTATTATTCAAACCATACGAGATGCTGCGCATACCGGTGAAATCGGAGACGGAAAGATTTTTATTTCTCCGCTGGAGGATTCTCTGCGGATTCGTACCGGAGAACGGGGAGAAAACTCACTTTAAGTTGCCTGCATTTCCGCAAATAAATATCAGGGGTATCAAATTATGTTTCAGAAACGTTGGTTGCTGATCACGATTTCAATGTTTTTCCTGCTCTGTGCCGGATATACCTTCGCACAGCCGGAAATAATTCAGGATTCCGAATCGTTGAATCCCACGGAACAAAGAATTGCACGCCTGGAAGCTCAACTGGAAGCATCGGAAGGCGCGGCGGACAATTCCTGGATTCTTGTCTGTTCCGCCCTCGTGCTGATGATGACGGGGCCGGGTCTGGCGCTGTTCTACGGCGGGCTGGTGCGCAAGAAAAACGTGCTGTCCACCATGATGCAGAGTTTCATATTGATGGCAATCGTCACCGTTGTCTGGGCCATTGTCGGCTTCAGCCTGGCCTTCGCGTCAGGAAACGCGTTTATAGGAGGCTTTGACCACCTGTTTATGAACGGAGTGGGGGCCGCCCCGGATCCGGATTACGCCTCCACGTTTCCTCTGCAGACATTTATGATTTTTCAGCTCATGTTCGCCATTATTACCCCGGCGCTTATTACCGGAGCATTTGCGGAGAGAATGAAATTCAGCGCCATGGTCGCTTTCATGATTCTGTGGGTTCTTGTTGTCTATTGCCCTCTCGCTCATATGGTTTGGGGGAAGGGAGGATTTCTCAACGCCTTCACCGGCAACGGAATACCCGCTCTCGATTTTGCCGGTGGTACGGTCGTTCATATTTCCTCGGGCGTGTCGGCGCTGATTTGCGCCATATTCCTCGGAAAGCGGCTCGGATATCCCAAAGAACCGATGCCCCCGCATAGCGTGGTTCTGAGCACTGTCGGGGCATGTCTTTTGTGGATCGGTTGGTTCGGTTTCAATGCCGGCAGTGCACTGTCGTCCGGTTCCCTGGCTACGAACGCTTTCGTAACCACCCACTTCAGCGCAGCCGCCGCAACTCTCGGGTGGATCATTGTGGAATGGATCAAAACCGGTAAACCTAGCGTCCTGGGCGCTATTTCAGGATCTGTAGCCGGCCTTGTGGCAGTGACTCCTGCAGCGGGCTTTGTAACTCCAATGTCTGCCCTGTTGATCGGACTGATCTCGGGCGCTTTCTGTTTCTTCATGGTGTCCAAAGTCAAGAGCTGGTTCGGCTACGATGATTCTCTGGATGCATTCGGGATCCACGGCGCAGGTGGAACTCTCGGCGCTTTATTGACCGGTATCTTCGCAACCAGCGCCATAAATGAAGTATTCACAAATGCCGAAGGAACGGCCATGCCGGTCGGGCTGGTCGATGGAAATTGGAGACAGTTTATCAACCAGGGAGCCGGCGTCCTCATTACTATTGTAATCGCTGTAGTCGGAACATATATAATCCTGAAGATTGTCAATGCGACCCTGGGACTGCGGGTTCGGGAAGACGAGGAAATCACCGGTCTCGATTTAAGCCAGCATGGTGAAGAGGGGTACAATATGTAAAGCTTCGTTGCACGTTGCACGTTAAACGTTGCACGTTAAAAACAAAAAGATCGTTGAAGGTTAAAAGCAAAAGCTTCGTGGAACGTTCGAACGTTGGAACGTTGAACTTCAAACCTCAAACGTTGAACCTCGAACG
>JAFGTD010000074.1 GCA_016934295.1 Acidobacteriota bacterium | reverse complement strand
TGCGCACCTGATCATTGTGGCCCCCGACCGGGAACGCAGCGCCGTAAGCCACGGTCTGACGATCCATTCTTCCCTTGAGGTGAAGGAACTCGGTCCTGACCGGTATATTCTGAACGGTACTCCTGCGGACTGCATTATATATGCGCTCCAACACCTGTTTAACGTATTCCCCGATATGGTCGTTTCCGGCATTAATCACGGCGCAAACCTCGGGGACGATATTATGTATTCAGGAACAATCGCCGCCGCACGCGAGGCGTCCCGCCACGGAATCCCGTCGATGGCCCTGTCCCAGGCATATGACGACCGTCCCATCCAGTTTAAGGAGAGTTCTGTCTTTACACGGAAACTGGTTTCCGCCCTGCTGCAGCAGGAACTCAACGGGGAATTCTGCCTGAATGTGAATTTTCCCGTCCGGAAAATTCGGGGCACAAAAATCACCCGGCAGGGATGCGCGCAGCATATCCCGCACTTCAATTCCCTGGACAAAAATGCAGAATACAACCTGTTGCCTCAAAGTCCGGAAGAGTCCGGGAAGACCGATTTATGGACCGACCGCAAGGCCGTCATCAATCAATATGTGTCGATAACGCCCATGCAGCGCGACCAGACGGACTATTCCGCCGCCGGGGCGCTCGGGAATACGATTGAAAAGCTGAAAATCGATGTCTGATTCCAAACCGCACAGGGCTTTCCCGCCCGTGTTTCCCTATTGTGAATGATTGTCCGAAAGTGCCTTGATTGGCGTCCTGAATTGCGCTAGCATTCTAAATTCTCGGCCCGATTCTCCGACGCTGCAGTATTTTGCCGGCGAGACATGCGGGCAGGGCGGGGCGTGGCGCAGTTTGGTAGCGCGTACGGTTCGGGACCGTAAGGTCGGAGGTTCAAATCCTCTCGCCCCGACCAGAAATAAAAAACCGGCTTTAAGCCGGCTTTTTTATTTCTGCCCGGCGTAGCCTGGCCGAATCTTTGATTCGGCTGGCGAAGCCGGGCTGCCACAATTCCAAATCCGTTCCTTCAAAGATCCATTCCGGAGACATAGGCAACGCTTGCTGGGTGCATGGGCCTACAAGGAGCAGCCATAGGGAACAGTTGAATTCTTACTCTGTGTGCTTTTCGCCGCGAATGCGGCCTACCGCCCAACAACATGCTCCACCTTCCCAGCAATGGGGGATGTGCTGCTGAGACTGTTTGTAGGGCGTAGCTCTGGATGACGCGGGGGGGGGACCGGTCAGGGCACCAGACATCTTTCGGAGGAGGGCTTTGTAGCGGGGTTATAGAGCCTCACCGGGGAGGTTCATCAGCTTAGCCATGGCGGGCCATTCCGGATTGGACCTGAAGAAGATTCTTATCATTTGCCCCACAAGGGAATGACGTTGTTCGATGGCTTTTTCCCACCATTTTGTTGCCTTTTCAGTCTCGTTGCAAATGCTGTGATAAATCGCAAGTCCAATTGGGATAAATGATTTATCGGTATGCATGAGATTTTGAATCACTTCTTCAGCGCGGTTTTCCTCTCCCATCTTTCTCAACGCAGCAGCAGCAATAGCCTTTGTCCATGGAACAACTCTTGATGCTTCCTCTGCATTGTATAACGTTTCTTTCCAGTTCTTCTGGCGGGCATAAATGAAGCTAAAATTAAGAAAAGATGACTCCTTAGCCTCGTCTATTTCCAAAACTTTCATTGCTTCGGAATGTGCGTCCGCTATCCGTCCGGCCGCCAGGAGGGATACTGCAAAAGTGGAACGTCCAATGACGTTCAAGGGATCTCCTTTAATTCCCTGTTCATGTTGTAGGATACATTCTTCCGTTCGTCCTACATGCATCAAATAAAAGTAAGCGTACCACTGTCTGACAAGCGGTGGAACTGTCTCATGAGCCATTGCAAGGCTGAATTGTTTTTCGGCCTCCTTCCAATCGTAATCATATTTCGCGGCTACAGTGCCTAATAAGGCATAAGCTTCAGGCAGCGAAGGATCTATACTAAGAGCTTTTCCGGCTTCCTCGCGTATTATCGGCATTGTTTCGTTAGCTGGCAGGCTACCTATTCCTAAAAATAAATAGAGATCGGCAAGGCCACAGTGGGCCAGGGCATATTGGGGGTCCATAGAAATTGCTTTTTCCAAAAATGCCTTGGTTTGTTCGATTGACTCAGGATTAAATCTTCCTAATAGATGCCTGGCTTTAAGATAAGCTTCGTGTGCTGCAAGATTCGGTTCATGATGCCTGGGCACCAGTTTAGTTGAGAGTTTGATTCGGAGAGTACCAACAATAGCGGCCGCAATTTCATCCTGGATTTCAAATACATCTGTCAAATCCCGATCATACCGTTCCGACCACAGATGGATCCCCTTGAATGCCTCTATCAACTGCGCTGTTACACGGATGCGATTGCCGGACTTCCGTACGCTTCCTTCAAGGATATTAGCTACACCCAAAACTTCGGCGATCTTGCGGATGTCTTCCTGCTTTCCCTTGAACGCAAAAGCGGACGTTCGGGCAATCACCTGGAGCCCTGGAATCTTAGTAAGGGCGTTAATAATCTCCTCCGCGAGTCCGTCACTGAAATATTCCTGCTCCTTATCGCCGCTCATGTTGACGAAGGGAAGCACAGCGATGGATGGCTGAGGTTCTTCGGAACTTACTGTAGCCGTTTTCGCTGTCGCCTTCACCAGGTCAACCTTGAATTCTGACATCCTATGATACCGGGCCGAAGGATTCTTCTCCAGGCATCGCTTCACAATCTTCTCAAGGGCTGGAGAAGCTTGCAGCGGTGAAGGCTCTTGCTTCACTATCGCATCCATCACCGCATAGTTGCTGTCACCGGAAAACGCCCTACGCCCACTCAACATTTCATACAGCACCAGCCCCAAGGAGAAGATGTCGGATCGTGCATCCGCCGGTTGGCCCTGTGCCTGCTCGGGAGACATATAGGCAACAGTCCCGAGGATCGCGCCTGTCTGAGTGGCCGGGAAGGTTGCTGTCGACAAATTGGAGGTGGATGTGTCTTGCTCATAGAGTTTGGCCAGGCCGAAGTCGAGCAGCTTCACGGAGCCCTCGTCGGTGACCATGATATTACTCGGCTTAAGGTCTCTGTGGATGACGCCCTTCTTGTGTGCAGCTTCCAGGGCCGTGGTGATTTGAATAGCCAGCCGCACCGCTTCCTGTTCTGGAAGAGGGCTGGATAGAGGCTTGCCCTCGATATATTCCAGAATGAGGTAATCATCCCCGATGTCGAAAATCTGGCAGATATTCGGGTGGTTCAGCGCCGCAATGGATCGGGCTTCCTGCTTGAAGCGCTCTGAGTGTTGCTCCCTGACCTTCTTGATGGCCACAATGCGCTCAAGGCGGGTGTCCCTCGCCTTCCATACTTCGCCCATGCCACCGGCACCGATGACGGAGAGAATTTCGTAAGGGCCGAGTTTGCTTCCCGGGGATAGGGTCATGGCACCGGTACTTTCTGCTTCAACTCTTCAATCCAGTTTACGATGATGTTGATTTTATTGGGTGCCGCACTGCCTTCTTCCGGATCAGCACTTTTTATCATAAGAAACCGTTGGCCGTCCTCCGAGACGGAATATTGCGTTCCACGATAGGGTGATAAATAGTTTCCATTGAAGAGCTCCTCAGGAGTTCCAAATGTGAAAGACCCTTCCGTTTCTACCGGAACCGCCATCATGGCGCCCTCCGATTCCACATAATAGCACAGCTCGCGACCATTCGGATTCCACAAAGGACGGGTACCTCCTTTAGTCGTAATCTGCCGTCGTCCTCCGGAGTCTATATCGGGGAAAGGGCGCACCCAAATCTGATGCGATCCCGACTCGTTCGACTCATAGGCGAGCCATCGACCGTTTGGAGAAATCTGCGGATTTCCCTCGTTATACTCTTTTTCCCCAAGCAGGACCCTGGGCTCTTCGCTTCCGTCGAGGGTGAGTATGCTTATGTCCTGAATCCCTGAAGTATTACCATAAAGCAGTTGTTTGCCATCCGGCGAGAATGCTTGCGGCAATATGGATGCATCGGGATACTCAGTCAACGGTTCCGGAGAACCGGAGCCTTCGGCCGACTGCCAGTAGATGTTTTCCGCGCCATCCCGTTCGGACGAAAATGCCACCCTTTCGCTGTCCGGCGTCCAGACGCTTCCCCGATTCATGCCTGGATTGAAGGTGAGGCGATATGGCAGTGTTTTCCTGACCAAATCCAAGATCCAGATGTCGTTTTCCTGATCCCGGATATCAAGTGCTATTTTTGTATTGTCGGGCGACAGACGGGCATACGCATAGGTTCTCGCTGGCGCATCAATCGCTTCCTCTTTGCCGTTTCTGTCCACCCATACAAGAATGCGATTCAATGCTTCAGGCGTTTCCGGCAGATACACAAGCGTTCCCGACCTGGATACGGCGTAAGGGCCCGCATTATGGATTACGGGGATCGACGCTCCTTTCGGCTCCAGCGTTTTCGGGTTAAAGGGAACAGCGAATAGATTGAGAATAGGGGAAGTGATTGATTCCAAGGCCCCGTAAACGAGGTGTCCGGTCGGAAGATATTGCGGTACAACGCCCATAAAAAGCTCCTTCCGCTCATCCGAATCCAGAGACTGCGCCAGGATCTTATATGTAGGCCCGGACGAGACGTCCGTGAATATGATGGATTTTCCACCCGGAAGGATCTGCGGACTAACATACGATCCCTGTATGAGGGTTGTCGGACTTCCCCCGCGGGCGGAAACCTGCATGATGCCATGGTTTAAATCGCCATAAATAATTGTATCGTCCGCTTCCCATAGCGCACCAAAAACTGTCTGTGAGTCGCACAGGGGGACGGGTGTGCCGCCTTCGATAAGAATCTTTTTCAGCTTCATGTCGGAGGAGGAAAAATATCCGATCCATTTGCCGTCAGGAGAAAAACAGGGACTCGAGGGTGAATTTTCAGTACCGACGATGCGTCTCACCCCAAAATCGTCCATCAGAGAGCGGAGATACATTCCTTTGGGTGTGCAATAAACAATTTGGCTTCCATCAGGCGAAACCGCGATCATATTAGCCCTTAGATTGTGTATCTGATTGAACTGCTGCCCCTTTGGAAGATGGTAATCAAAACGCATGACTTGCTTCGGTTCGGCGGTTCTCAGCATCCACACAGCCAAACCTGCGACTATGGCTCCTATAACGAGAGCCGCTGCAATCCACGGGAGCATTGGGCGGAGTTTCTTCTGTTGGGTCTCTGCGGTTAATGGCTTCACCAGTACACCGCTGGGATCAGCGAGAACCTCTTGAATATCCACTCGGGCGTCATTGATGACTCCATATCGGTCTTTCGGATCTTTCTTCAGGCAACGTTTGAGCATCAAGTGGATTCGGGGATTAAGGTCTGGCGGCAATGTTGAGAAATCCGGCTCACGTTCCAGCACACGCGCCAGTGTTGAAGAGACATCTTCTCCTGAGAATAAAGGTTGCCGCTTCAGCATTTCAAAGAGCACAACTCCGAGCGCCCAGATATCCGCACGCCGATCTACCGGCTTTCCCCGAGCCTGCTCCGGGCTCATGTAGGCGGCGGTGCCAAGGATGATTCCCTGTTGAGTAGCGGCGTCACTCAGAGTCGGAGAGTTCGAGAGGTTAATATTTTCGGAATCTCCGGCGAATGCCTTTGCCAAACCAAAGTCCAGAACCTTCACTTTGTTATCAGGAGTTACCTTGATATTCGCCGGTTTCAGATCCCTGTGGATCACACCCTTATCATGAGCTGCTTCTAAGGCTTCGGTAATCTGCAAGGCTAATTTCAGGGCTTCCTCTACGGGGATGGCACCGGATTTTATCTTGTCATCCAGCGTCTGTCCCTCGACAAGCTCCATCACAAGAAAGTTTATTCCGTCAGATTCTTCAAGACCGTATATGGCGGCAATGTTCGGATGATTGAGAGAAGCAAGTAGCTTGGCTTCACGCTGGAACCGGGCTACACGGTCGGCATCCTTTGCGAACTCTTCAGGCAAAACCTTGATCGCCACATCCCGCCCGAGCTTCTGGTCCTTCGCCTGATACACCTCACCCATGCCGCCACGACCGATCTGGGAAGTGATTTCGTAATGAGATAGTTCGGTTCCGGTTGATAGGGTCATTGTTCTAATAATGTGGTCCAGTTGAGTATTACATCAAAAGATCTTGATGCGTCTTCAACGGAAGGCAATGCAAATAGAAAACGCTTGCCGTCGGGAGACGGTACATACTGCTCCCTATCATTAATTAAAGAAAGATGAGTCTTGAAAAGTGGACGGGGGTCTTTATACTCGAATGTTTCGCCGGGCATGACTTCTGCCGCCATAATGGTGCCGTCAGCAGTCAGAAAATAAAGCTCTCGACCATCACCCCTCCAGGTTGGCTGCACACCGCCATTTACCGAAATCTGCCTTTTTTCAGCTGCTGGTGTTGGAGGAAAACGGATAACAAATACTTGATGCTGGCCTGATTCGTCGGAGTTATATGCTATCCACCGACCGTCGGGAGAAAATTGACCCTGATCTGCAAATCCCGCCAATGAGCGTACAACAACCTCAGGTTTTTGGTCCCCCTCTAAAGGGCGCACCCATAATTCCGGCAAATGGGTGTTGTGATACAACAAATATTTGCCGTCAGGAGACCAGTCATCAAGAGCAAACTGTCCGCCTTCATGTTTGAAGACCTGCACCGGAGGTGAACCCGGAAATGCTGTCAGGAATGGACTTCTCGAAGGATCAGCGGTTGATCCGAAAATTACCTGATCACCCTCAGGAGACCATCTGGGATCCACGTGCGCGGCATTCTCGGCGGTCAATCTTCCTGTTGGGCCGCGCAATAAATCTTTTACCCACAGATTTGTTTCTGAACCGGTAAGCGGGCCTTTGGCATAAACAAGATAGCTTCCATCCCTTGATAAATCGAACGTTGGGTATTCATCCGGACCGAGAACAACCTCTAATTCCCTGCCTTCACGATCCAACCAAATCATTTGTGTGGAACCTACGCCTGACTGTAGAAAGGTGAGGATGCCGGTCAACGAAGATGAGAAAAAACCACGGGTACCGTATTTGCCCACTTCATCAATCAATATTTTCTGTTCGCCAATCAGCTCCAAACGATTTTCATCAAACATCTGGGTAAAAAGGGATTGCTCGTACATGAATAGAAGCCTTCCCGGTTCGGCACCCTGTGATGGGATATATACAGCAGCAGATGTGGAGTCCAATATTTTCTTTCTGCTTTGTTTTTCAGGTTTGACATCCAATGAACCAACGTAAACCCCGGAGATTTCCGGACTACTGGATTCGCAGTAGTACAGGAAATGACGACCATCAGGAAGAAATGTAGGCAAGAAATGATTGTGCTCATTTTGTTCAGGATCAGGTTTGGTTAAAGGCGTTGGAACGCCTACTGATGCTGATACTTGCATTATCCCGTTACTTCCGAGGTAATCTGCGTAAATAATGACGTCATTCTGGTTCCATGAACCCCCTACTGCCATCCCTGGTATTTGAGTGATGGGTTGCGACATACCGCTGGAAACGTCAATTTTTATAAGCTTTCCGTCAAAGCCAACTACAATATAACGGCTGTCTGGAGACCAAAAAAATGGGGGGATAAACAGGTTGGATTGAACACCTGCAAGTTGACGAATTTCAAGAGAATCCAGCGAACGGATATATAGACCTATATCCCCGTCGGGATCAATGGCGGAAAAAGCCAAATGGCGCCCATTAGGGGACAGTTCAAATACTCCATTTGAGGGAATGGGCAGTTTTATTGGAATTTGGAATTTGATAAGCTCGGCGGCAGGGGGGGATTCCCGCCCAAAATGCAATAAGGAAACGACTGCAAGCGATGTGAGGAATATTGCTGCCATACTCCAGGCAAGCCAGGGACGCTTCACAGGCCCTTTTATTTCAAAAGTTTCTCGTGTTTCCTCAATCTCGATCAGTACATCCGCCGCATCCCGGAAACGTCTTTTCTTATCCTTCTCCAAACACCGACGCAGCACAAAGTGAATGTTCTGTGGAGTTGCAATCGGCAATACTTCCCAGTCAGGCTCTTCTTTAATCACAGACGCCAACATCTCCGTGACCGTCTCCCCTTCAAACGCTTTCTTCCCTGTCAAACACTCATACAGGATGCACCCAAACGCCCAGATGTCGGCACGCTTGTCTACGGACTTGCCCTTGGCTTGCTC
>JAFGTD010000073.1 GCA_016934295.1 Acidobacteriota bacterium | reverse complement strand
TGATTTCAAAAAGGAAAGACGAGATGTATTCATTGTCGCAGACCGGACTACAGGCAAGACTCTACTTTTTGATTTTGATAAAGTATCAAGGTGGAAAAATACAAAGTTCATGATACCCAAAATTCATGAATTTATAGATCATGAAGAATTAGCAGAATTTATTAAAGAAGATCATCATAATGAATACGGTGAAGCAGAATAACAATAGCGATTGGGATAGGACTCCCCATCGCTGAGGAGCCCTCCCTTATCACCGCACGTAGGGATCGCGTATACGGCGACTCGGCTGTGACGGACGGGGAGTTATCGGAGAAGGATTAGTCCGTAGTGTTTGACGAACCATTTGGCCGGAAGTGCGTAGTGCATGGTTACGTACCTGCTGACCCGCCATGGCCCCTTACGGGTATTCCCGAGCTTGACTGCGTTGTCGCGGAAGCGGGGTCTCAAGATTCAAGATTGACTGGAGAGGCCTCATTGAAGCTGGCATTGCGAGGGGTCAGATAAATCCATATTTTGTACTACTATCCGCCGATTGAACCGGGCACTTCGTTCCCTATTTCCTACGGAAATCATCTGCGCTTCGCTTCGGCTTGTTTTCTGTGCACGTTTTTCTCAACAGAAGAACGCATAGTCCGCCCGATAAGATAATTCCCGAAGGGAATAGCGACCCATGGGAGCGGTTCAAGGCAAACCGTTGAATCTTCGCGACCTTTGTGTCCTTTTGTTAAAAAACATTCATGTCCATGGGTGTCCATCTGTGGTTCAACTTTGGTTGCGGCTATGCCGCGCTGCGCGCTCTGCGCCTTTGCCTGATCAAAAAGTCCTCTTTGTCGGACATTCTTCTTTTCATCAACCATTGATCCGTGCAGTCTCTCTGTCGTGCAAAAAGAGCTGTGCTAAGGAAATAAACAGTCCGATACTGTTTTTGCCTAATCAACTGTCGCTATGGAAAGAGGTCCAAAATGAAGAGATGGAGTATCAGAGCTTTTCTAATCGTTATCAGCATGGGTTGGGTTATCCCCACGAGGTTTGGAATTTCATGCCTCACCCAATGGTGTAACGATGAAATGCATGGAACACATCAGATGCATACCATCGATCATCTGGCATTATTCAATTATTCAATTTTACTTGGACTGGTTTGGGTTTCCATTGTCTCCTTTTGCTGGTTCATCGCTTTCTTTAGGTTAAAAGACAACAAGATCAACACCCGCCTCGGTTAAAGCGCCAAGCATCTTCGTGCTCGTCTTCGTGCTCGTACTCGCTCGTCTCGCACCTGCCAGTCTGAAAGCGGCATCAAGCCGCCGCACTCAAAAATCCTTCGCGCCCTCCGCGCCTTCGCGTGATTATCAAAAACACCCGCTCCGGTTAAAGCGCCCGGCATCTTTGTATTCGTGCCCCCGATTGGAGGTCATCGCGACCGATCAGGGAACCGGAACGAGCCGGAGCACATTCACGGAATTACCGGGAAGGCTGACAACAAAGGAGCCGGACACCTTCCCCAGATCCTGCGTTTGCGGGGTGATCGGTTCGTCGTAGCTGAAAGCCTCCACGCCGGGGGCGCTGCTGTAATAGTTGATGTCGCCCTGGTTCTTCACGGAGGTGTCAGCGGAGGCAATATACACGAGGGAGGCCTGGTACGAACCCGTCGTACCCTTGATGGCTACCGTCGTTTCCTTGACTGCGTTTTCCGCGTTGACCGCCTTGACGTAGACCGCGCCGCTCTCCGTGTCGATCGTGGGCGACGTGTAGACCTTTGTGTCTTCCGACATGTCGCTGGTCTTGAACCACGGTGACATTTCAATCGCCCGGTTTCCGGTGTTGTTCGCGAAGAGAGCCATGTAGTAATAGTTCGAGGTGCGCCAGAGCCCCCGGTTGTCGAACCAGATCAGGTTCGATCCCCACTTGCCGAATCCCTTTTTGCAGAACAGCGGCGCATAGGCGGCCATCACCACCATGTCCGAATTGCGTTCGAGGCCGGTGAAATAGGCAGCCTCGGCCAAGGTGGATACATAGGCGTTGCCGGTGTTGTTGTTTGCAAACTCGCCCACGAAGACGCGGGTGGGCTTGCTCCGATCGTAGGTCTTGCCCTGGTTGCCGCGGACCTGGTCGGCGTTGTAGCGGTTTCTGTTGCCATAGAACCAGTCGTCGCGGGAATAGTAATGCTCGTCGACAATGCTGTCGGGATATTGCTCATCGATGATCGCATAGTTGGCGTTGAACTCCCGCCCGGACGCGCTGGCCCCGGAGGTGGTGATCATTTTGATCTCCGGATATTTCGCCTTGACGGCGCGGAAAATAATGTCGAACCGCTCCCAGAAGGCATCGCCGCTGTTTTCATTTCCGATGGCGAGATATTCGAGATTGAAGGGCTTCGGATGGCCCATGGCAATGCGCTTTGCACCCCACTCGGTGGAGGCGTCGCCATTGCAGAATTCAATCAGGTCCAGCGCGTCCTTGACGTAGATGTCATGGAACCGCTGTCGCTGTTCCTCCGTATCGAGCGGCGCAATATACGACCGCCCGGCAAACTGGCAGGTGACCCCGTTGTTCAGAACCGGCAGCGGCGCGGCGCCAAGCGCCTCGGCCATAAGCAGGTATTCGTAGAACCCGATATGCTGCGACGTCCATGTGCCCCAGTGGTTGCGAATGCCGATCCGCTCCTCGCGCGGTCCGATGGTGTTTTTCCAGAAAACCTGACCCCAATAGTTCGGCCCTTCCGAAGCACAGCCGCCGGGAAAGCGCATGAAGCTTGGGCTCAACCCTTCCAACGCCTCCAGAAGATCCTTCCGGAAATCGCCGATCTCTCCGTTGCGCCACAGTTGCGACGCCTCCGGCACCAAGCTCACGAAGTCGAGATAGAACGTGCCGGCGGCATCGGCCACGATGGCCAGTCGACTGTCTTCGCTGCGCTGCGCCGTCAACCGGCCCTCCACCTTTTTCCATTGGCCCGCCAAGTCGCCGAAGGTCAATACATTGGAATTGCGCAGACCGTCGGCGGTTTCCAGATAGACGCTGATCCGTCCGGCATAGCCCTGGCCCTGCAGATAGAGCCCTAGGTCATACCCCACCCCGGCGTTGACCGGAATCGACGGCTTCTGCGTGTTGTTGGAATAATAGAACCCCTGACGATCCGACCCCGCCGGACTGATCCCGAACCCGTTGGCCGCCAGGCCGAATCCCTCGCCGGGATTCTCGATATCGAACCGGATGCAGAATTGCCGGTATTTCAACGTATCGTCATACGCATCGTTCTCGTCGAAGTCATAGTATTGCGTGAACGTCACCAGCGGCTTTTCGTCCAC
>JAFGTD010000072.1 GCA_016934295.1 Acidobacteriota bacterium | reverse complement strand
TGCGATCGACTCCGATTCCGATACCGATCCCGAGCCCCGCTGTGCGGGGCAAGCCAAAGCCACGCCTTCCAGGCGTGGTCGGTTACTGGACATTTTGCCGCCTTCTTATCTATAATCCTCCTTTTAAAGTCGGTGTGCCTGAAGGGACATTTATGGACTTGGTATTTTAATGAAGTTTGTTGCGGAGGATTGATTTCATGAATGAAGCGAAGTCCAGACTCTCCGAATTGTGGACTACGGAAGACTGGTGGGCGGTATGGCTTGGAGCCGTCATTTTTATTTTGGCCCCGTGGATTCGTATGATCCCCAAAGTCAAAACCTGGGAGACAAATCCGTTGGAGTCGGTTCCCGCCGGATTGTTGTTGCCTCTTCTTTTCCTGTTGGTCGGCATCGCGGTGCTGCTTGTTCCGGCTCTTCGCTGTATGAAGGCCGGAGGAGCGAAATTCTCCATTGCATTTCCGGCTGTATTCATCCTGTCGGTCGTCAGCTATATTGTCGCCTCGCAGTCAGTGCTCAAGGCCTATGGCCTGGGGTATGCATTCTGGGCCCTGATCCTGGGGCTTCTTATCAGCAATACTTTCGGATTGCCCGCATGGCTGAGACCGGGTGTCCGGACCGAGCTGTATATCAAGATAGGCCTAGTTCTCCTGGGCGGCGAGATCCTTTTTGCCAAAATGCTTTCGCTCGGCACGCAGGGATTGCTGGTTGCCTGGGTTGTTACTCCGATAGTCATTATCTTCATGTATTTTTTCGGAACGCGGTTCCTGAAAGGCCTCAGCAAAACCCTTGTCATTGTCATCGCCGCGGCGACCTCGGTTTGCGGCGTGTCCGCCGCCATCGCCACGGCCGGAGCCTGCCGGGCCAAAAAGGAGGAACTGACGCTGGCTGTGGGAATGACGCTGATTTTCACCGTGCTGATGATGGTTTTCATGCCGATCGGCATCAAGTGGGTAGGTATGGATTACATGGTCGGCGGTGCCTGGATGGGCGGAACCATAGACTCAACCGGTGCGGTGGTGGCGGCGGGGGATATGCTCAACAAAGACGCCATGGATGTCGCGGCCGTCGTCAAGATGATTCAGAACGTGCTGATCGGCGTTGTGGCATTTGTAGTCGCGGTGCTTTGGGTGACCAGAATCGACCGGGATCCCGGCGCTCCCAAGCCGACGCCGATGGAAATCTGGTACCGCTTCCCGAAATTCATCATCGGTTTTGTGGCGGCTTCCGTTGTATTCTCGTTTATACTGACTCCCATACTTGGAGACAAGTCGGTTGATGCCATGCTGAAAATATCGACGGGTTTCCGCGGCTATTTTTTCTGCCTGGCATTTGTCAGCATCGGCCTGGAATCGAATTTTAAGGAACTTGCAAAGGAGATGGTGGGGGGGCGCCCAATGGTGGTCTACATTGTCGGCCAGTCCTTCAACCTGATTCTGACCCTAATCATGGCCTATATCGCCTTTGGCGGTATCCTGTTCCCACGATAGATCGGATCGAATGGAAGAACGGAACTGGAAATCCATCCTGATCGGGCTTGTGGTATTGCCGTGCATCATTCTTGCACTGTTCGCAGCCGTTCGATTGCCTGTCATGCAAGTGGTGCGCAACAACATGCAGGACGGTGTCGACGCCGACGCCTATTTCTATACCGAGGTTGAAGGATTCAAGAAGTACGAGGAAGCGATCTCCGCGAAACGGCATTCTTCGGATCGTTTGCCTGGACGGTAAAAACGTCCACACTCTCGGATGAATAATAGGTTTTGAAAGGCTCGATGTGAAAAAAGGGTATCTGCTCAAGAGCGCTGTGGTCGCCTCGCTCGGGGGGCTTCTGTTCGGTTTCGACACAGCCGTTATTTCCGGTGCGGAGCAGACGCTGCAGGATCTTTATGCCGGGACCTACGAATCGCTCGCTTCCGCCATGGGCAACCTGGGTATCTTCGGCAAGGCCGGTTTCTGGCACGGCTGTACCACTGCGAGCGCCCTGATCGGGACTATACTGGGCGCCTGGCTGAGCAGCAAACCGTCGGACGCTTTCGGAAGACGCCGGACGCTGTCTCTGTTGGCGCTGCTCTATCTTGTTTCCGCCGTCAGAAGCGCCTGTGCATGGGATTGGTTTTCCTTTGTCGTAGCCAGGTTCATCGGGGGGCTGGCGGTCGGCGGCTCGTCGGTAGTTGGCCCCATATACATCGCGGAAATTTCTCCCGCCGGATCCCGCGGCCGGCTTGTTGCATTGTTCCAGTTCAATATCGTACTCGGCATCCTTCTTGCTTATCTGTCAAACTATATTATCGGGGGATTCGATTTAGGCCGCATCGAGTGGCGCTGGATGTTCGGTGTGGAAAGCCTGCCCGCTGCCGCCTTCTTCCTGCTGCTCTTCGGCATTCCCCTCAGCCCGCGCTGGCTCCTTGTCCGGGGACGCGACGAGGAAGCCCGCGGCGTTATGGAACGTATCGGGGCTGAAAACGTGGATCTGCAAATGCAGGAGATCCGTGAGTCGATCGATCCTGCCCACCACAGCGTTCGCGAGCCCTTTTTCCGCAGGGTGTATCTAAAGCCGATCCTGCTGGCGTTTTTTATTGCCGCGTTCAACCAGCTTTCCGGCATTAACGCTCTTCTTTACTATTCCACGCGGATCTTCGAGATGGCGGGCGCCAGCGCCGATTTCGCCCGTCTGCAAAGCGTCATCGTCGGGGCGACAAACCTTGTCTTTACCATGCTGGCTCTGACCGTAATCGATCGCTTCGGCCGCAGGAAATTGATGCTGGTAGGATCCCTGGGTTATATCATCAGCCTCAGCACTGTTGCCTGGGCCTTTAACGCGGAACGCGGCGGCGCCATCGTGCTCGCCTGTTTCCTGCTTTTCATTGCATCCCACGCTTTCGGCCAGGGCGCGGTCATCTGGGTTTTTATCAGCGAAATTTTTCCCAACCGCGTGCGGGCAAAAGGGCAGGCCCTGGGTTCCTTCACCCATTGGATTATGAATGCGGCCATTTCCTGGACCTTTCCCATGCTGGTGGGCCCGGCTTCCGCGCCCGGGGCCAGCCAGGCGGGCGCACGGGTTTTCGCCTTCTATGCCGGCATGATGGTGCTTCAGCTGATCTGGGTGATTGTCATGATGCCGGAGACAAAAGGCATTCCCCTGGAGAGAATCCAGAAGAAACTCGGAATAAAATAGGCGTCTCAAACCGGTCCCCTGTAACCTGCATCTCTGGATGTCCGCCCGGCCCGTCTGTGTACCTGCATGTAAATTGAATATCGGTAAAACACGATTTATTGCGCGGCTTCGCGGATCACCGAAAGTGCGGCGTCGATGTCGCTTTCTTCGATACCATAATGGGTCACCATGCGGAAGGTGTTGGGTTCCGTCAGGAGTGTTTTCACACCCATTTTGCCAAGCCGCGTCAAGAACTGTTCCCCGGTGATCCGGCTGCCCGTCAGAGTGAAATAGACAATATTAGTCTGTACTTCAGGCAGGTTGATGGAAAGGCCCTCGATCCGTGCGACTCCTTCAGCCAGCCTCCGGGCGTTGCGGTGGTCTTGCGCCAAACGGTCCACCATTTGCGCCAGGGAAGTAATGCCGGCGGCGGCTATGATGCCCGCCTGGCGCATCCCTCCGCCCAGGATCTTCCTGCTCCGCCGCGCTTCGGTTATGAATTCCCGGGTGCCGCAGACCAGGGAGCCGACCGGGGCCGAAAGCCCCTTGGAAAGGCAGAATGAAAGGGAATCCGCCCCACGGACCAGGTCCTTTACATCGACTCCCAGGGCCACTGCGGCGTTGAATATCCGCGCACCGTCAATATGAAGTTTGAGCCCGTGCTCCCGGGCAAGTTCGGCCACCGCGTCGCAGTACTCGGGAGTCAGGGCCATCCCGTTGCAGCGGTTATGGGTGTTTTCCAGGCAGATCAGCCGTGTTCGGGGAAAGTGGACGTTGTCGCCGCGGACGGCTGCTTCTATATCGGTCAGCCTTATGGTGCCGTCCGGCTGGTTGGACACCGTATGGGGATGAATACCGCCGAGGGCCGACATGCCGCCGGCTTCGTTCAAGAAGATATGCGACCGGTTTCCCAGGATAACTTCCTCCCCGCGGGCGCAGTGCGTCAAGGTGCAGACCAGGTTTGCCATCGTTCCGCTGGCAACCAGCAGGGCGGCTTCCCTGCCGACCCGTTCCGCGGCCATTTCTTCAAGGCGTTTTACCGTAGGATCCTCCTCGAATACGTCGTCGCCGACTTCCGCCCGGGAAATGGCTTCCCGCATTGCGGGTGTCGGCAAAGTAACCGTGTCGCTTCTCAAATCGATAATTTTCATTGAGTACCCCTCTGATTTAGGAGGCATCATGCCCGTGTAAGCAGCCGGAGTTGCCTGGCCGTTTGTCTGGCTGCAGCGTAATTTGTTTCTTAAACCGGAAGGTATTATACTCGCCCTTGCTTTTTAATAGGAAAATTCATAGTCGCAGATTTTGAAGGAGACGATCCATGGCGGACATAATCGGAATACTGGCTCTTCTCGTAGGGCTGGAACTCGTCCTGGGAGTGGACAACGTCCTGGTGATCGCCATCTTTGTGGGGCGATTGGCGGCAGACCGGCGGCAGAAGGCCCGCATTCTGGGATTGAGCATGGCCATGCTGGCCAGGATCGTTATGCTGGCCGTGGTCCTGGTGCTGGCCGGCCTGACACGGCCCGTTATCTTTAACCTTTCCGTCAGGGACATGATCCTGCTCGCGGGAGGCATGTTTTTATTGTTTAAAGCCGTTCATGAAATACACAACACTGTTGAATTCCGCGGCGCGGAGCATGGACAGACCGGTAAAGCCGCCGGCGCTTTTGCATCCGTCATCGCACAGATTGTTCTGCTCGATATCGTTTTCTCCATTGATTCCGTTATTACGGCCGTAGGTCTCACGCAGAATCTCTGGATCATAATTACCGCGGTCGTCGTCTCCTTCATAGCTATTCTCTTTTTTGCCCGTCCCATCGGGGAATTCATCCTGAACCATCCCGCCCTGAAAATCCTGGCGCTCTCTTTCCTGATTACCATTGGCGTAACGATATTCATGGAAGGTATGCATAAACATGTTCCCAAAGGCTATATCTACCTGCCCATGGGATTTGCCCTGATGGTGGAGATGCTGCAGATGCGCTACGAATACAATAAAAAAAAAGCACCAGGTTAATAACTCACCAATCACGGTAAATTAAAGCCCGGTGCCTTAACCCGGATAATTCATGAAGCTTCCACTGCGGCGGCGGATCCGGGCATGTCTACTGCGTTGTGCTCCCTCGGACTCCTCGACGTACTGTTCAAGTACGCCTGCGGTGTCCTCGGTCGCACGCCTGGTATCCACGCCCGTCTTCACCGCCTACGAACCTTCATGAATTATCCGGGTTAATGTTTCAGTACTGTCAATTACGCGCTGGGCCTGGGGGAGAGTCCCGCGGCTTTGACGATCTCGGCGACCTTTTCTTCCCATTCGATCGCCATGATGTGAACGCCGCGGACGCCTTCGATCTCCTTCAGCTGCTGGATCATTTCAACGCAGATCTTGATGCCCTCTTCAGCCTGGTTTTCCTTCGGAACGGCGCTGAGCCTTTCGATCAGTGAATCCGGAACATCCATTCCGGGGACGTTTTTCTTCATGTACTTCGCCATGCCGGCGGACTTCAGTGGGGTGACACCCGCCAGGATAGCGCATTTTTCGTGCAGGCCTCTTTCCCGGACTTCCTCCATCCACTTGGAGAATTTCTCTACGTTGTAGATGCACTGGGTCTGAATGAACTCGGCCCCGGCCTTGACCTTCTTTCCAAGCCGCAGGGCGCGGATCTCGAAGGGATCGGCAAAAGGATTCTCGGCGGCGCCGATGAAAAGCATGGGTGCTCCCTTCACCTCGTCTCCCCCGAGGAATTTACCCTCGTCACGAAGTGTCTTTGCCGTGTAGATCAACTGGATGGAGTCGATATCATAGACGTTCTTGGCTTTCGGATTGTCGCCGAAACTCTGGTGGTCGCCCGACAGGCAAAGCAGGTTATTGATGCCCAGTGCCGCGGCGCCGAGAATATCGCTCTGGATGGCTATACGGTTGCGGTCGCGGCAGACCAGCTGCCATATGGGATCGAATCCCATTTCCTTCAGGATGATGCAGGAGGACAGGGAACTCATCCTCACAACGGAAGTCTGGTTGTCCGTGACATTGACCCCGTCTACAACACCTTTCAACAGGTTTCCTTTTTTCCGAACAGCTTCCGCGTCCGATCCTCGCGGCGGTCCGCATTCCGAGGTTACTACAAACTCTCCTTTTTCCAGCAGCCGCTCAATATTTGATTTCGTTTTCACGGTCTCGAATCCTCCCTTTTCCTCAACCTTCCTTTTTGGTCCCCTCATCCAGCCTAAGTGATTCGTGAACTATTCGTCTGGGACCGCCGTCGCGCGAGGTTGACCAATCTTTCGGCAGTGTGATCTCAGAGAGTTCCTCGAGCGTACCAAGCTCCTTCATCCGTTTTACAATAAGAGCCCAGGCGCAGTCGGTTTCTTTGTCGACCTCGCATTTACCGTTCGATGAACCACCGCACGGGCCGTTCATCAGGCTCTTCGCACATCGCGCAACCGGGCATATCCCGGCGAACTGGTCCACGATACATTCCCCGCAGCCGGCGCATCGCTCCTCCCACAGGCCCTGTTCGACGGTCGCACCATAGAACACCGTGTTGACTCCGGCATACACCCGCTTCTCCGGATACTTTTCGGAACAAAACTGAACCCCGACCCCGCAGGCAAGTGTGATAACGGCGTCCGCGGCGGCTATTTTCCTCGATGTCTCTTCGTCGAAAAACTCGTCATCGCACTGGCGGACGATCGTGTGCGTCGTCACCTCGAAATCATCGCCTCGTTCCCTGGACGCCAGCTTGAGCTGGCTGTCCAGAATGTCCACTTCCTTCTCCCCGCCGGCCATACAAACGGTGACGCACGTGCCGCATCCGAGCAGCAGCACCTTCTTATGCTTGCTGGCCTTTGCATACAGGTCGTCGAATAACTTACGTTCTGCTACTATCATGGACTGTCTCCTGTGGAGTCTCAGCACTCGTTGTATCCGCCGAGGCCTTGCCGCCGGCGTTGAGTTGCTTAATCCGCTCCGTAAACTCTGCAGAGGTTGTGGCAAAAAGCGGCCCCTGCGATGCGGCAACGTGGTAAAACTCAAGGCGATCGGGATTCACACCCGTTTCCTCCAACAACTTCTTGGCGTGCGCCACTCGTTTCACCGCCCGCACATTACCCTGGATGAAATGGCAACTGCCTATCTCGCAACCCGCCACCATTACGCCGTCGGCGCCTTCCACAAAGGCCTGGAGTACCATATTCTCGCTCACCTTGCCGGTGCATGGAATCCTTACAATGCGGATGTTTGTCGGATACTGCTTCCGCATGGTTCCCGCCAGGTCGGCCGCCGTGAAGGCGCAATAATGACAACAAAAGGCAATAATCGTCGGTTCGTTTTTCATATTTCCCGCTACTTTGTATTTTCGAGTTGCCGGCCCAACCCGCATCTCAATTACTACTCTGGTCCTACTCCTGCCGGTACTTCCTCGCGCAGCATGCTCATAAACAGGGCGCGTTCCTGCCTGTCGGTGAAAGTACGCAGCTGAATGGCCTCGGCCGGGCAGGCAGCGGCGCAGTTGCCGCACCCCTGGCACTTGGCCTCCTCAATCTCGGCTTTGCCGTCAGCATTCACAAAAGGCGCCTCATAGATGCACTCACGCACGCAGGTCAAACATGTCGCGCACTTATCGGGATCGACATGCGAGACAACCCCGCCCACCTCGAGTGCCTCTTTGGACAGGATAACGGCGGCACGACCCGCCGCTGCAAGGGCCTGGGTCACGTTCTCTTCGGTATACTTCGGTGAATGGGCGAGACCACAAACGAAGATGCCCTCGTTGGCGAAGTCGACGGGCCGCAGTTTGACGTGTGCTTCCATGAAGAAATTGTCTTCGTTCAAAGCCGCCTTCATCATCTCCGAAAGACGCCGATTGCTGACCGTATTGGGAATGATTCCGGCGCTCAAAACCACCAGATCAGCCTTCAGATCGATATCCCGATCCAGTACGGTATCCCGGACCGTCACAAGCATGCCGGACCCGTTCCCCGATACGTTCGGATAGGCCTCGTCGGGGAAGTGGATGAACTTGACGCCAAGTTCCCTCGCCTTGCGGTAGTACAGTTCCTTGAACTCGTAGGTCCGAATCTCACGGTACAGGATATACACATTAGCGCTGGGATGCCTGGTTTTAATATCAAGAGCGTTCTTGACCGCCGTACCGCAGCACACACGTGAGCAATAGGGATGTTCCTTGTCGCGACTGCCCACGCACTGAATCATTACCACGGTCTTGCCGTCATAGTTGTCGTCTATCCGTTCCGCTGCAAGCTCGCGCTGTGTGACAACCCGGTCGCTCTGTCCATACTCGAAGGCCTGAGGCTGGTATTCATCGGCGCCGGTGGCAAGGAGAATCACGCCGTGCTTAAATTCGGCCGTCGATTCGCCCTTGAGTTTCGTAGTGAAGTTGCCCACAAACCCCGTCACTTCGTCGATTTCCGAGTTGAGCACGATGTCTATTTCAGGTTGGGCCTTAACCTGCTCGATGGTTTCTTTGAGAAATTCCTGCCAATCGTATCCCTCCATGCTGGTCTTGAGGGTGCGCAGGTTGCCGCCCAGTTCTCCGGTTTTCTCGACCAGGCACACCTTGAAACCCTGCTTTCCGAGAGCCAGTGCGGCCGTCATTCCGGAAATACCGCCGCCTACTACCAGAGCGGCCTTTGTGACACCGACTTTCCTGAACTGAATCGGTTCGAGAAGCCTCGATTTGCCTACGCTGCCGCGAACGAGGTCTTTGGCTTTCGCTGTTGCAGCAACAGGATTGTCCTTGTGCACCCAGGAGCACTGTTCCCGGATGTCGGCCATTTCGAAGAGGCACTTGTTCAATCCGGCTTGCCGCATGGTTTCCTGGAACAGGGGCTCATGCGTTCGCGGCGTACACGAGGCCACAATCACACGATTGAGGTTATGCTCTTTGATGACCTCCTTCATTCGCTCCTGGGTGTCCTGCGAACAGGTAAATATCGTGTGCTCCGTGTAGACTACATTGGGTAAAGAACGTATGTACTCAGAGACTTCCGTCACATTGACAACCGAAGAGATATTGATGCCGCAGTGACAGACAAACACGCCGATGCGCGGCTCTTCACCCGTAACATCACGCTCGGGGGGATATTCGGAGACTTTGACTTCGGTCCCACGAACCGGCGCCAGTAATTCGCCTACTTTGGCTGCTGCTGCACTGCTTTGCATGACAGTTTCGGGAATGTCCTTCGGCCCGCTGACCGCGCCGCTCAGGAACACGCCTTCACGGTTTGAAAGCGGCTGCAGGAATGGCTGCGACTCGGCAAACCCGAATTGGTTGCAGTTCACTCCGGCTATGGCGGCCATCTCCGCGGTCGTGGCCTGGGCTTCAAGACCGACGGACAACACCACCATGTCGAATTCCTCTTCAACCAAACCCTTGCTGTTTCCTTCGGCTACATAGCGCAAGATAAGGTTATTGCCGGCAGGTGTCTCTTTGATAGAGGATACCTGGCTGCGAACGTAGCGAACGCTGTGTTCCTCCTTAGCACGGTTATAGAAACTCTCGAAACCTTTTCCAAAAGCCCGGAGGTCAATATAAAAGATGGTCGCCTCAACGTCGGCCTCATGTTCCTTGGCCACAATGGCTTCCTTGGTGGCGTACATGCAGCACACGGACGAGCAGTACGTGTTTCCGCAGGCCGCGTCGCGTGAACCCACGCACTGGATCCAGGCAATGCGGTTAGGCTTCTTGTGGTCGGAGGGACGCGCCAGGTGCCCTTCAGTGGGTCCCGATGCGCTGAGGATGCGCTCGAACTGCATGGCGGTCAACACATTGGGATACCGCCCGAAACCGTATTCGGACTTTCGTGCTGCGTCAAAGGCGTCGAAACCGCCGGTAAGCACTATAGCGCCAACGTTCAGGTCCTGTTCTCTGTCCTTTATTTCATAGTCAATAGCGTTGGCGGGACAAATCTTGCTGCAGGCGCCGCAGCCATCAGTCTGGAAATGGATACAGTTCTCGGTGTCGATGACGGGAACAAGAGGAACGGCCTGTGCATAGGGGATGTGGATGGGTCGCCGGTCGCCGAGTTGGGCATTGAATTCGTGGGGGATACTGGCCAACGGGTTGGGACTGAACTGCGCCGGATCGATGGCGCCCGTCGGACACACAAAGGCGCAGGCGCCGCAACCGATGCAAACGTCCGAAAGTTGTTTGTAGGGCGTTGCAATCTCTCGCTCGATTCCTCGTCCCGAGAAACATGTGGCTTCCGGTCCTATGACTTCTCTACAAACGCGCACGCAGAGGCCGCACATGATGCAGAGGTCGGTGTCACACGGTTCGGCGGTATCCTCGGGCGTATGGCCGTCGGAAGTCGAATGCGGCGGGGATTTCAGCGGTATCGATGGAAGCTGGTATTGCTCGGCCAATTCCATAATTACCCCCGCCCGCGGCGCCCGGTTGATCATGAGAGCCAAAGTCATACGTCGTGACTGGACGACCCGGTCCGAGTAGGTTTCGATCACGAGTCCGTCTTCCGCAGGATAAGAGCATGCGGGCACGAGACCCGGCCTGCCGCCTGCCTTGATTTCGACCACGCATATCCGGCAGGCTCCTGCCTCGGGCACGGCCCAGTGATGGCACAAGGTGGGGATTTCAATGTTGAGTTCTTTCGCTGCATCGAGAAGGGTTTTCCCCTTTTCTACCTCAACAGTCTGGCCGTCTATTGTTAGCACAGGCATCTATGAACTCCTAAGAGAACGGCTTCCGTTCCGTCAAAAAATTGCCGCCACACCAAAGGATGTGGCCTATCGCTCCAACAGGCGCCTAAGACACTCCGACGCCACTTAACTCTTTCTTTTTCGCTTCCGCCTTTTTCGCTTCCGCCCGCTCCAGGTCGCACCTCAGGCATCGACCGGCCTCCCCGCATGCTGCGCCCGGAGTAAGGTCGCAGAGAACTTCGGTGAAACTGGCGATACGTTCGGCAACCGGGAGCTCAGGCTCGGCGACACGAGGCCGATCGAGCGTCTGCTCCAGCTCTTCCTCCGTCGGCTTTTTCTTGCTTGAGCCTGCGTTGTCGGGAAGCACTCCTTCACCGCCCAACAGGCGGTCAATGGCCACAGCCGTTTTCTGACCCTCTGCGATGGCTTCAATTACGGTGGAGCCGCCCGAAACAATGTCGCCGCCGGCAAAGACATCCGGTGCCGACGTAGCGCCCGTCAGTCCGTCTATTTTGACGCCGCCCCATGAGGCCACGTCAACGACACCGCCGGTCAGCTCCGTGGTGGGCGCCTGCCCGACCGCGGGAATAATCGTATCGCATTCAACGACAAACTCGCTTCCCTCGACGGGCACGGGCCGGCGTCGGCCGCTCTGGTCGGTTGCGCCGAGTTTCATGCGTATCATCTCGATCCCGGAGACCTTTCCGTTTTCGCCTCGAACGCGGACGGGAGTCACCAACTCGACGAGTTCCACTCCTTCCTCGAGGGCAGCCTCAATTTCCTCTTTGTAGGCCGGCATTTCAGCCCGGGTGCGCCGGTACAGGACAGTCACCTTTTCGGCGTCCAGTCGCAGCGCCGAGCGGGCCGTGTCCACGGCGGCATTGCCGCCACCGATAACGGCAACGCGATGGCCGCACTTCACGGGCCGGCCGAGGGCGCGATTGCGGAGGAAGGCCAGCGACTCCTCGACTCCGTCAAGCTCCTCTCCCTCGATTCCGAGCTTGCGGTCGATTGGAGCGCCCGTAGAAACGAATATGGCCTTGTATCCATCCGCCCTTAGCTGATCGATACTGTCGACGCGCGCGTCCGTTCGCAGTTCCACTCCGTGAGATAAAATAAAATCGATATCGGCCTGCAGACTGGTCTTGGGGAGTCGATATTCCGGGATGCCCACCGCGAGGAGACCGCCTGCCACCGGCAGCGCCTCGAACACCGTCGACGGGCGGCCCATCCGGGCAAGGAAGTAGGCGCAACTCAGGCCGGCAGGGCCGCTGCCGACAATGGCCACTTCACGTTTACCCGTGGCGGGTGAAGGTGGCGTTTCCGGACGGATGTCTGCATGGTCGAAAGCGTATCTCTTGAGTGCCCGTATGGCAATGGGCTCATCCACGTCGGATCTGCGGCAGCGCTTCTCGCACGGGGCGTCGCACACACGGCCGCATACCGATACGAAGGGATTTCGCCGACGAATCATCTCCACGGCTTCCCCGAGACGCTCTTCGGCGATGAGACCGACGTACTGGGCAACGTTGATGCCCGCGGGGCACGCATGCGAACACGGCGCTTCGACGAGCCCCTCACAGACCGCGGCACGGCAGCGCTTCTCGCGAATGTGCTCCTCGTACTCATGACGGAAATATTTCAATGTCGAGAGGACCGAATTCGGCGCCGTTCCGCCCAACTGGCAAAGGGATGAATCCTTTATGTATTCGGCCAGGTTCTCGAGCAGTTGGAGGTCTTCTTCAACTCCTTGCCCGTCGCATATCCTCGAAAGAATCGAGTGCATCTGAAACAGTCCTTCCCGGCACGGCGTGCACTTGCCGCACGACTCGTCCATCAGGAAGGCAAGGAAATACTTGGCCAGGTCCACCATGCAGGTGCGCTCATCCATCACAATGAGGCCGCCGGAACCCATCATTGCGCCCGATTCGCGCAGCTTGTCGAAATCGACGGGCAGGTCAAGCAACGATGCCGGTATACAGCCGCCCGAGGGGCCGCCCGTCTGTACCGCTTTGAAATCGCGATTATTCTGTATTCCTCCGCCGATATCGAAAACGATATCCCGCAGAGACGTTCCCATCGGAACCTCAACCAGGCCGGTGTTCTCCACCTTACCGACCAACGCGAAGACCTTCGTACCCTTCGACCCGGCCGTGCCGATCTGCCCAAACCAGTCGGCGCCATGTTCGATAATGACAGGCACATTGGCCCAGGATTCGACGTTGTTGATATTGGTCGGCTTGCCCCATAGGCCTGCCTGAGCCGGGAACGGCGGCCGTGGTCGAGGGGTGCCGATATCGCCTTGTATGGATATGATGAGAGCTGTTTCCTCGCCGCACACAAAGGCTCCGGCGCCGCGAACGATACTGAGATCGAAAGAGAAATCCGTGCCCATGATGTTGTTGCCCAACAGTCCAAGGGCACGCGCCTGGTCTATGGCAATGGCCAGGTTATCTATGGCCAGCGGATACTCACCCCGGACGTAAAGGTAGCCTTTGCTTGAGCCTATGGCGTAAGCGCCGATGGCCATTCCTTCGATTACGCTGTGCGGGTCGCCTTCCATGATGCTGCGGTCCATGAACGCGCCGGGATCGCCTTCATCCCCGTTGCAAATGACGAATTTCTGTTCGGCGTCCTGGTTGCGGCATAGGGCCCATTTTCTGCCTGTGGGAAATCCTGCACCGCCTCGTCCGCGCAGGCCGGAGCGTGTAACCTCGTCGATCACGGCTTCCGGACTCATTTCCTTCAGCACGCGGTACAGGGCGCGATACCCGCCTCGGGCCACATACTCCTCGATGGAGGCCGGGTCCAGGAGACCGCAGTTCCTTAGGGCTATCCGCCGCTGCTTGCTGTAGAAGTCCAGTTCAGCCAGGTGAGGCACTTCACCAAGGCCGTTGCCGTTTCCCTTTTGCCCCAAACCGAGCATCTCCCCGGCGGGCTGTTCTATATAGGCCATAATAGGGCCTGTCGGTATCTTGCCCTGCCCGGCCGTATCAACGAGGCGATCGAGACTGTCGAACTCGAGTTTGGAGAAGATCACGCGCGGTTTCCCGGGAATCACTACGTCTACCAGAGGTTCGCGCTGACAAAAACCGATGCAGCCTGTACGGGCCAGGGCCAGGTCGACCTGGCGCTTCGCGATGATGCCTTCGATCGACTCGAACAACTCGCCGGCTCCAGCGGCCAGCCCACACGAAGACATCCCCACAACAACCTTGGGTCGTGATGGATAAAGCGTTTCACGGCCTCGTTCGGCCAGCTTCTGGAGGTCTTCCAGACTTCGTACGGGCTCTTTGTTCATCACGCCAGGGCCTCCTCAGGTTGGGGATCTTGCGTTAGCACAGGCTCCGAAGGAGACGTATTGTGCTGCTTGACGATCGCCATCATTTTTCGAACGTTCATGTTTGAGTAGTACTTGTCATTGACAGTCACGACCGGGGCCAGAGCGCACGCGCCCAGACAGTGAACGTGCTCAAGGCTGAATACGCCGTCGCTCGTGGTTGACCCGTGCTCGATGCCGAGCTCACGTGTGACCGCGTCGGCTATCTTACCGCCGCCCTTGAGGTGGCATGCCGTGCCGAGACAGACCTTGATGATGTTCTTGCCCCTCGGTTTCAGGCTGAAAGCGCCGTAAAATCGCGCAACGGCGTACAGGCGGCTCAGTGAGACACCCGATTTCTCGCTCAGATACCTCATGGCGTCTTGCCGGAGGTAGTTGAACTTGTTCTGCACATCCTGCAGGGATCCGATTACCATGCCCGCCGGGTCGTCGTATTTGGCCACAATGGCGTCGACGGTCTCGATGACTTCGGGAGACGTCTTGTCACGAACGCTGAATGGTGCGGGAATCGTGATCTTGTTGCGCGCCATGCAGTTGGCAACACATTCACCGCAGCCTGTGCATTTTTCCTCGTCCACGTACCTCGAACGCCGGTTCACGGTGACGGTGAAGTTTCCCGCTTCCCCCTGGACCCTCTTCAGATCCGAGTACGAAATGATCTCGATATTGCGGTGCCGACCGGTTTCAACCAGCTTGGGAGAGAGCATACACATAGCACAGTCGTTGGTGGGGAACGTCTTGTCCAGGCGCGCCATGTTCCCGCCGATTGCGGGTTCCTTCTCCAGCAGGTAAACCTTGAATCCGGAGTTGGCGCAGTCCAGGGCCGCCTGCATACCGGCGACACCACCACCCACGACCAGTACCGAACCTACTTTTTTGCCATTGTCTGACATTGCACTATCCCAAGTTGTTAACGCCGTTACGTCGTCGCACCTGCCGGTTTCAAATTGAAAGGCACGATGCTGCTCTCTAATTGAAGATGTCTCTCGTCTATACCGTAGGCTAAACCCATAAGCTGTGTGATAAAGACAACCGGTATCGCGCGCGGAATGCCGGCTTTGGCGCGGATTTCTTCCTGTTTTGCATCAAGATTGTTCTGACACAAGGGGCAGGCCACAGCGATGCAGTTCACGTCGCGGGCTTCCGCGTCCTTCAGAATCCTGCCGCAGAGTTTGGCCGAGGCTGCAGGCGCCGTCATGAACAGGCTTGCGCCGCAGCACTCGGTCTTGTAAGACCAGTCGATAACCTCGGCGCCCAGGGCCGTTACGATACGGTCCATGGACATCGGATACTCTCGGTCATCAAAACAGTCACTGCGCGGAATACGCGTGTTCAGGCATCCGTAGTAACAGGCAACCCGTATACCGGAAAGAGGGACCTCTATGGCAGCTTCGATCCGCTCTCTGCCGACCACGTTCGTCAGCAAGTCCAGGACATTGCGGACTTTGACCGAACCCCGGTAATTCAGGCCTGTTTCTGATTTCAGTGCGTCGGCCAGGTCTGCGTTATTCGACAGTTCGAGGTTGGCGCTTGCCAGTCGGTGATAGCATGCGGCACAGGGGGCAAAAATCTCTTCGTAGCCCTGCTCCTCAGCCAGTGAAAGATTGCGCAGGTTGAGGGCCATGTAAAGCTCGTGATCCAAGGCATGTGCCGATGTGGCGCCGCAGCAATTCCAGTCCTTGAGCGTGTCGTATTCGATGCCCAGTTTCTCGAACACAGCCGCCACGCTCGTCTCGAAACTCGAGGAGGTTCCTTCGAGGCTGCATCCCGGATATAAGGCGATTCGTGAACTCATCTTTTTAACAGCTCCTTCATCCAGCGCTTGAATCCGCGTAGCGATTTCGGTGGGAAAATCTTGAGGCGACCTTTGAGGAACAATTTCCGCCCCAGGTCGGCATTGTCGAAGGGTTTGCCTTTGCAGATGTTGTTCTCGGCCATCATCCGCATCTCGAAGATTCGGCCGCGCCGGCCGAGATCCCGAAGGAAACTCTTGTGGAAGGTCAGAACGTCCGGATTAGGACACTTAATCCCTTTCGCAATGGCCTTGGCCCGCGCCTCGTCCATGATCGTCGTAATGTCGATGTCATTCGGGCACCGCGTCGCGCAAGTGTAGCAACCTGCGCACATCCACATCGTGTTCGAACGCAGCACCTCGTCCTCTTCGCCCAACGAAAGCAGATGAATCACCTGGTGCGGGAGAAGGTCCATTTCCTCGGCCAAAGGGCAACCGGCCGAGCACCTGGAGCACTGATAACACAGTGAGGCGTTGTCCGTTTCCGTTACGCTGCCACCTTTAGCGGCCAAATTCGTTTCTGTGCTCATACGAATCTCTCAAACTACCTCATTGCCACGAACCCTCGTTGCCACGGTGGCCCGCCAGACGCACACAGAGCGCCACTGATGCACTATCCCGATGTTTTTTGCCCGGTCCGCACGGGAAAAACTGACCGGCATCGGCAGTTGAATAAGGCTGGACAAGCAGCCATGCTACTCACTGCTTGCAGTTCATGCTAACAGATTCCCGCGTGATCGTTCAAGTTCGAAGTCCTTGCCTGTCTATAAAAACCCAAAATCAATACCCTGTATATTTGTATCTTCTAGGCGCAATAAATGCAAGACATTAAAATTTTGTGACAGCGCAAAGTTCTTGATTCTGGTAATTCCAATGGATATGAAAAAGAATTTTAAAATCATTAACGGAATTATTCCCGGGTTTGGATCAAAAAAAGAATTGGAAACCCGGAGAGGAGAAACTCATTTCCCAGTAGCATTTAGAGCATTGTTTTTAACGTCCTTGGTCCACTCTATGGAAAGCTGTTTCACGATTATGATGGCTCGAAATTATTATTCTTGGATTTAACTTATAATTTTATCTTAATTCGTCTTTAAAATTAATAATGTCAAATTGACACCATCGACACCGGTCTGTAACCTTAATGCTCCTAAGGTAGAGAAAGGCTGCAGCAAAAAGTACACCACAGAGACGCAGAGAATCGCAGAGATAAACAGTATACTCAATACCGCTGTATTTTAAAAAGAGCTTAGGAAGATGAGGGACACCCATGCCGGTTTCAGAGCAGAAAAATAACAATATCCGCAACCTGGCGATTATCGCCCATGTCGACCACGGAAAAACCACTCTTGTCGATGCCATGTTACGGCAGAGCGGGACATTTCGCGACAACGAACAGGTTGCCGAAAGGGTCATGGACAGTCTGGATCTGGAGCGGGAGCGAGGCATCACAATAATGGCCAAGAACACCGCCATTTATTACCGGGACGTTAAAATCAATATTGTGGATACGCCGGGGCACTCGGATTTCGGCGGCGAGGTGGAACGGGTTCTTAAGATGGTGGACGGGGTGATGCTCCTGGTTGACGCATCCGAAGGTCCGTTGCCGCAAACCCGGTTCGTGCTGCGCAAGGCCCTGGAGCAGAGGCTGCCCGCCATTGTCGTGATCAATAAAATCGATCGGTCCGATGCCCGCCCCCAGGATGTTCTCAACGAAATTTACGATCTGTTTATCGATCTGGATGCCGGGGAGGAGCAGATCAACTTCCCCGTCCTGTATGCCGTGAGCAAGAAGGGAATTGCCAAAAGGGAGCTCGCCGATCCTTCCGAGAATCTTCAACCGCTGTTCGAACAGATTCTGGAAACCATCCCTGCGCCGAAGCCTCTTCTGCAGGACAAGCTTCAGATCCTGGTCACTACCCTGGACTACAACGACTATATAGGAAGAATCGCGATCGGGCGGATTTTCTCCGGTAAAGTGACGGTCGGAGATAACGTCTCGGTCTGCAAACTAGACGGTTCGATCGAAAAAACGAAGATTACCCAGCTCTTTTCCTTTCATGGCCTGAAGCAGCAGCCCGTGGATGAGGCCGGGGCAGGGGACATCATCGCTCTGGCAGGTATCGAAGGGATCTATATCGGCGAAACCGTCGCGGACGAGGTGGATCCGGTGCCGTTGCCTACGATCCAGGTGGACGAGCCAACCCTTTCCATGGTTTTTCATCCCAATACCTCGCCCATGTTCGGGCGTGAAGGGAAGTATGTGACTTCGCGCCATCTCAAGGCGCGGCTGGAAAAGGAAGCCCTGGCAAATGTGGCGATCCGGGTTTCGGAAACGGAAGAAACGGACAGCTTCAAGGTTTCAGGCAGGGGGGAACTTCAGCTGGCCATTATGATCGAGATGATGCGGCGCGAGGATTACGAAATGCAGGTGTCCAAGCCGGAAGTCATCACAAAGACCATGGAAGGCATTCTCATGGAGCCGGTCGAACAGGTGGTCATCGACTGCCCTTCGAATTTTATCGGAGTCGTGACTGAAGCTTTAGGGCGGCGCAAGGGGCGGATGGCAAAGGTGGTGGACCACGGCGCCGGGCGGGTCCGTATGGATTTCGAAGTTCCTTCACGGGGTTTGATAGGTTTCCGTTCCGAATTTTTGACCGATACGAAGGGCACCGGCCTTTTCAATTCCATGTTTCTTCGCTGGGATCCCTGGATGGGTGAAATCACCAATCGGTTGAACGGCGCCCTGGTGGCCGACCGCCCCGGTATGGCAACAACCTACGCCCTGTACAACCTGCAGGAACGCGGCGAACTTTTCATCCGACCGGGTACTCAGGTCTACCAGGGGATGATCATCGGTGAGAATGCCAAGACCGCCGATCTGGACGTTAATGTAACCAAGGAAAAGAAACTCACCAACATGCGGTCTTCAACGGCAGACGAAGCGATCCGGCTCGTACCTTTCCGCGAGCTTTCGCTCGAGCAGGCGCTGGAGTTCATCAATGGCGACGAGCTGGTCGAAATCACTCCGAAGAGCATCCGGCTTCGCAAAAAAATTCTACAAGCTAATCAACGGTAGCGGTTCTATCTCGAGATAATGTATTTTCCCTGTATCTTCTGCTTCGCCGGACAGGTCCGGCTTCCGCCTTCGCCTAAGCCGAATCAAGGATTCGGCCGGCTACGGCGGACAAGTCGCAAAAAAATCCTTCGAGCTAATCAGCGTTGGTAGTTATGTCTTAACCCGGATAATTCATGAAGGTTTGTAGCGAGGCGGTGTAAATGGGCGTGGATGCAAGGCTTGCGACCGAGGGCCCCGGAGGCGTACTTTACGGTACGTCGAGGAGCCCGAGGGAGCAAAACGCAGCAGACATGCCCAGATACGCCGCCGCAGTAAAAGCTTCATGAATTATCCGGGTTAAGATGCTGATGATCCCGATCCTTTTAACAAACCTGCTTAAAAACCCGGTATAATCAGGCTTGTGACTCTATCCGAAGCGAAAAGCTGGGCCGGGAATACATCGGCGTCGGGGTCGGAATCGGTATCGGTCTTCGCCCCGGCTACGCCCGACAAGTCGGGATCGAGCTCTTAAAAACCGATTCCGATTTCGACTCCGATACCGACTCCGAAAACTCACCCGGAGTCACAGATTGTTTAATAATGAAACGTTATCTTATTTTTGAAAAAGCAAGGACGCTGCTTGAAGCGATGGATTATGAACCTGCGGAGCGTTTGCGTTTAAGCGAACTGATGCAGCTTTTCGCCGAGCTTCCTGTACCCCCGGATCCCATCGGTCTTTATCCCGACTACGCCGCGTTGAAAGACAAATTCCTCCGTGCTGTGGAAAGTGGAAGCGGAGACGTTCTCGAAGAGGCTTTTTTAAATCTCTACTGCCATGTGCACGGTCATGAAGCTCCATATTTACCGGAGGAGAGACTTGTTGTGGACAAGACGGAGGGGTACTGGTGTCACGCCGGTGGACTTTCACCGATTCTGAAGGCTCCCGACTATATCGAACCGCATTTTGTATCCGGGGAATTCGGAGCGGGCAACGGTCTGCAGACACTGCTGATACAAATACTAAAACCGCATAAAAAAACCGTTATGATTGAAATATCGAGTCAAATGGTGGAATGCGGCAAACAACTGCAATACTGGCTTGGAATTCCGAGCTCCCGCGTCGAGTGGATTGTGAGCGATGTGACCGCGGTGCCCCCGGAGGACATGGATTTTATCTACTTATACAGACCGGTAAAGCCCACGGGCCGGGGACGAGAATTCTATAGGCAGTTCTCGGCGCACCTTGCACGGTCTAAGAGGAAAGCTGTCATATTCAGCATTGCAGATTGCCTGGGGCCGTTTCTCCCGCGAAGATTCAAGAGCTTCTACTTTGACGGCCACCTTACCTGCTATCGGGGTTGAGCCGAGCGTTCATATGCCGGTTGAGCCGCGGGTATGGACGCGGACCTCAATAGAGATGAGACATAACCATGGGACTGTTCGACATTTTTAAAGGCAAAGACCCTCAGAAGCACGAAGAGCAGGGGGACATGTATTTCATCGCCTCGGCTTTCGGTGAAGCCAAACTTGAATATGAGGCGGCACTGGAGAAGCGGCGAAAAGCAATGTCGAATGATTTTAAAATTCCTCACCTTCAGAACAAAATCCAACAGTGCATGGAAGCCCTGGCAAAAGGGCATAAAAAACAGGGAGACGATCTGGTTAAAGCCGGATATTTCGATGATGCCCGGGAATACTACTCTCTGGCTCTGGATCTGGCGCAGGACGAGGCCCTGGCCGGCGAGTTGGAAGCCGGCCTCCGTAATATCGAATCCCTCCAGGCGGAAAAATACGGGAGAGATATACGGGATTTCGATGAAGCCGAACAGGAGGATGTTGCCGGATCCGTTCCTGAATCGATCGACGAATATTCGACGGCGCTTTACAATTCGCTGCCCGACGATATCCGCGAAGCCTACCTGAACTATGGCGCGAATTTTAATAAGGGCTATATTGCATTAAACCGGGGACAATTCGATTTAGCCGTGGATGAATTGTCCCGGGCTCTGGAAGAACATCCGGAGCCGGACAGCCGTATACGACTTGAATTGGCGACGGCCTGCTTGAACCTGAAACGTTTTGAAGAAGCGAGTGCACTGTTGGAGGAATTCATAGTCCACCATCCGGATGACCTGCCGGCCTACCAGGTGCTGTGCGAAATTTACTGGGAGACGAGTCGTTTTGAGAGTGCCCAAAGACTTCTGGATTCCCTTTCCGACGAACAACAGAAATCGCCGGATTACTGTCTCCTGCTCGGCGGGACGTATTTTCGCGCCGGGAAATACCCGCAGGCGGTGTCTCTCTATCTGGAATTTTTAAGGGACCACGGTTGGAACAGCGACATTGCCCAGGCCCTTGCCGGGATTTATGAGACTGACGGCGATCTCAAAAAAGCCCATGAGCTGTATGGAAAAATCATGGAACTGTGCAGTGGATGCGGCGCCCGTGTCCACCCGCTTGTTAAGCTGAAATATGCCGACCTGAGCATGGCGATGGGAATTCAGGACGAGAAAATTCTGGAGATATATCTGTCTATGGCGGAACAGGACCCGGACAACGCTGCCGTGTATTATCGAAAGGTCTCACGGATTTATGCCGCCCTCGGCCATGAAAAAGAATCGCGTCGTTTTCAGTTGATAGCGGTCAGGTATGATGGCGTTAAAAGCCCCTGAATTCGAGTTGGAGCTCACTGTTATATGGGCTGTTCATTTTTTCTATCCGCAGGATTCAAATCGAAAAAAACTAGACGGCTCGATTCACTTTCCCGGGACGCCGGTAGTCGCGGACGGCGCTGTGATTTACAACAGTCTGTCTCCGCCGTCCACTGAGTCGACTCGATAATGGCAGCCGCGGCTCTGGCGATTGTGGCGCGCCGCCTGGGCCACAATCAGCGCCACTTCCACGGCGTTGCGCAAGCCGATCAATCCGTCGCTCAATTTGGTGTGGCGGTAGAAAGTCTCGATCTCATTCTGCATATGGCGCAGTTCCCGGATGGCGCGCGATAACCGGTCGCCGGAACGGACAAGACCGACGTAGTGCCACATGATGTTCTGGATTGTCTGCATGTCGCCCTGAATCAGGGCGGGGTCGGCGTCTTTCGTTAATCCGGATTCATCCCAGGCTGGAATTTCCTCTCGGGTTGGTATTCGCGCCGCACCTGCGGACAGTTTGGCTTCGATGTCGCGGGCCGCCCGGGTGCCCCAAACCAATCCCTCCAGAAGCGAGGTGGACGCCAGCCTGTTGGCGCCGTGCAGGCCGGTGCAGGAAACCTCGCCGACCGCGTAAAGACTGGCGATGCTGCTGCGTCCCCACTCGTCTACCGCGATACCGCCGCAGAAGTAATGGGCGGCGGGGACAACAGGGATAGGCTCGCAGGTTATATCGATACCCCTGCGAAGGCACTCGGCATATATGTTCGGAAAACGGTGTTTGATCTTTTCGGCATCCATTCGTGTAGCAATGTCCAGCAGGACGTGGGAGTAGCCGCATTCCTCCATTTCGTTATGAATAGCCCGGGCTACTATGTCGCGGGGAGCCAGGTCCTTCCATTCGGGCGAGTACTTTTCCATGAACGGTTTGCCCCCGGGGGTGAGTAGGGCGCCGCCCTCGCCACGCACCGCTTCGCTGATCAGAAAACCTTCCGCCCCGGGAACGGACAATGTTGTAGGGTGAAACTGGATATATTCAGCATTCAGGATACGGGCCCGGGCGCGATAGGCCATCGCGAGTCCATCGCCCCGCGCTCCCACCGGATTGGTCGTGTTGCGGTAGATGCGCCCGAGACCGCCGGTGGCAAGGATGGTGGAGGCGGCCAGTGTACGGTGAATGGCCTTTCCGGAACGGTCGAAAACGTAAGCGCCGTGGCAGGCGATGGGTTGGTATGTGTCCAGAGGATCCCGGGAGTGGTGCGGATAGGTGATCAGGTCGACCGCAGTGGCATTTGTCAGCATTTCGATGTTCGGTCGGCTTCGAACGGCTTCAACCAATCCGGTACTGATGGCTTCCCCGGTTCCATCCCCGACATGCAGAATCCGGCGCCGTGAGTGGGCGGCCTCAATTCCGTACTCCAGTTCGCCATGCACACCGTGGTCGAACCGAATACCCGCTATATCAATCAATGCATCCTTTAAAAGTGCCGGCCCTTCCTCTGCAAGGATTTCCGCCGCACGGGGCAGGGAAGCTCCCGCTCCGGCAGCCAGGATATCTTTCACCAGCAGATCGGCGCTGTCTTCGGGGCCGCGTTCGATAATTCCACCCTGCGCCCAGCGTGTATTGGATTCGTTTGGATCGGGATCGCGCGTAATGACAATGATTCGCCGTTCGGGATTTTGTGCCAGTTTCAATGCGGCCACAGCCCCGGCGATTCCGGTGCCGAGAATAAGAACGTCTGTCGTTTTCATGCTTGTTATTCTATTGGATTATCCCCCGGTTGGAAATACGAATCGGCAGGTTTATTAAATGCCTGATCAGAATAAATCAATGGTAGCTAATTGGATAATTATAATTAAACCGTTGCAAAAAGCCTCTTTGCAACCGGAAAACCGGCCCTTTCCCCGCATCCGGGGAAAAGAGAAATCCCGGGCGCTCACTGTGTATCTTCTAAACATATTTTAGCTGTCGAGCGTCCGTGCCGAGTATCTCTTCGGCCGAAATCGGTCGGACCCAGGCTCTTGTGCCGATTCCCGAACCTGATATAGACTGCAGGATTCCGGTATAAGGATCAACGTCGATGGAAATTCCCTATTATGGAGAGACTCTGGCATTAATCACGGCCGTTATCTGGTCCATTGCCGTCATTCTGTTTAAAAAGAGCGGGGAGACGGTCAATCCGCTTGGGCTGAATCTTTTCAAGAACACTCTGACGATGTTGCTGATTCCGCCGACGATGCTGATTTTCGGCCGGACGCTTTTCCTTCCCGCTCCTTTTTATGACTATCTGCTGTTGATGCTAAGCGGCGTGCTGGGAATCGGGATCGCGGATACCCTGTTCTTTAAGTCACTCAACCTGCTGGGTGCCGCGCGTTCGGCCATCGTCGACTGTCTGTACAGTCCGGTTATTATTCTGCTTTCCATATTCTGGCTTGGGGAGAGACTCACATTTACTCAGGCAGCCGGCGCTTTACTGATCGTATCCGCCGTTCTGACCATAGGCCGTGAGAAGGGGCTCGTCGAGATAACCAGGCGGCAGCTTATTATCGGGATATTGTTGGGCGCCGCAGCCATGTTTGCGATGGGTGTCGGTATTGTCATGATCAAGCCGCTTCTGGAGAGGTCCCCCGTTTTGTGGGCTATCGAAGTCCGTCTAATCGGGGCTGCCGCCGGACTCTTCGTTATACTCGGCTTTCACCCCAACCACAAAGAGGTGGTCCGATCCTGTCTGGAGGTGAAGAGCTGGAAATATATGATTCCAGGATCGATACTCGGAACCTATATCGCACTTATGTTCTGGATAGGGGGAATGAAATACGCACCCGCTTCCATCGCTTCCGCACTCAACCAGACCAGCAATATTTTTATTTTTGTTCTGGCGGCATTGTTTCTGAAGGAGAGGATTACGCGCTATAAGGTTGCAGGCATTGTCCTGGCTGTCATCGGCGTTTTCCTGGTCATTTTGGGCTAGCAGCTCGTGGCAAAAGTACAACAGTAAAATCTCAAAGGGAGATTAATAGAAAATGGATGATTGAAAATCTCGGGATTTTCAGTCAAGCCGGTTCTGCGCCGCAGTAAAATTACAGGCTGAATTCGGCAAAAGCTATCTCGGACCTCTAATCATAATCATGAGTCGCAGTGGATTGGGAAGCAATATGTTAAAAAGAAGAGCTTTTTTCCTGTCCCTGTGCTTTAACAGAGATGAAAAAACTATGCAGATAAGACAATGCGTTTTCCTTACCATTATCCTGGCGGTAATGGCGGCCTTGTATGTCGGTTGCCCGGTGGTGGAGGGCCCTTCACCGGAAGCGGCTGCTCCGATACCGGCTGAGGACGGTTCCCGGTTATGGCTGCGGTATGCGCCGCTTGGAAGCCTCGCGGATCCGTACCGCGACAGGATTCAGCAGGTTGTAGTGGAGGGGGACTCCGAGACGTCCCGAGTCATCGGCCGGGAACTGGACTTTGCCATAGCCGCGATGCTGGACCCGTCTTTATCCGTTGTCAAAGAGTGGACCCGCAATCCTGCCGTGATAGTCGGGACTCCATCGACATCGGAATTGATTCGTGGACTGGGGGTGGACGTTGATCTGGCCACAGCGGGAAGCGAGGGATTCATCATCCGTTCCACCAGGATTGAAGATCAGCCTGTAATCGCCATTGCGTCCGAAAGTGAGATCGGTGCGCTCCACGGAACGTTCCATTTTCTTCGGTTGCTGCAAACGGGCCGATCGATTCAGAATCTATCCATTGTCGAACGCCCCAGGGTGCAGCTGCGGCTGCTGAATCACTGGGACAATCTCGACGGATCGGTCGAACGCGGCTATGCCGGCCGCTCCCTGTGGCAGTGGGAGGAACTGCCGGACAAGCTCGGTCCCCGTTATACCGACTACGCCCGTGCCAATGCTTCCATAGGCATCAACGGCACGGTGATCAACAACGTCAACGCCGACGCCCGCATTCTCACCGGGGAGTATCTGCGCAAAGTTACCGCGTTGGCAAACCTGTGGAGACCTTACGGCATCCGCGTCTATCTTTCGGCGAACTTTGCCGCGCCGGTGCGTCTCGGCGGACTGGCGACTGCGGACCCGCTGGATCCCGCGGTGGCGAATTGGTGGAAGAAGAAAGTGGACGAGATCTACGCGCTCATCCCTGACTTCGGAGGATTCCTCGTGAAAGCCAACTCCGAAGGCCAGCCCGGGCCCAAGGATTACGGCCGTACGCACGCCGAAGGCGCCAACGTGCTGGCCGATGCCCTCGCGCCGCACGGCGGCACCGTGATCTGGCGCGCCTTTGTGTATGACGAAGACGTAGACCCGGATCGTGCCAAGCGCGCTTACATCGAATTTACGAAGCTGGACGGACAGTTTCGTCCGAACGCGGTGGTGCAGGTGAAGAACGGACCCGTAGACTTTCAGCCGCGCGAACCGTTCCATCCTCTTTTTGGAGGCATGAAAAAGACGCCGGTTCTTGCCGAGTTGCAGGCTACGCAGGAATACCTCGGCCAGGCGAAGCACCTTGTCTATCACGGAACGATGTGGAAGGAGTTCCTGGACTCCGATACCTATGCCAAGGGTGCCGGCTCAACCGTCGGCAAGGTTCTCGAAGGCGCGGTGCATCCCTATCCCATCACCGGAATCGTTTCTGTGACAAATCCCGGAATGGACACGAACTGGTGCGGGCATCATTTCTCGCAGGCGAACTGGTATGCTTTCGGGCGACTCGCATGGAACCATCAGCATTCCGCGGAACAAATAGCCGAGGAATGGGTGCGCATGACGTTCACAAATGACGATCCGACTGTAAACTCGATCCGCGACATGATGCTGTCTTCCTGGGAGACGTTCGTCAGCTATACCATGCCGCTTGGGCTCCACCACCTGATTGGAGGGAATCATTACGCGCCCATGCCTGAAAACGACCGGGCACCGCGCAGTGACTGGACGGCGGTCTATTACCACCGTGCCGCTGCCGACGGCATCGGGGTCGACCGCACCAAACGCGGCAACAAGGCCGTTGCGCAGTACTTCCCGCCCGTCTGCGATCTGTTCGATAGCATCGCGACCTGCCCGGAGAGATTCCTATTGTGGTTTCATCGGTGTGCCTGGAATTACAAGACGAAATCGGGCAAGACCCTTTGGGAGGAACTCTGCGAGACATATTATAAGGGTGCCGAGCAGACGTTGGAACTGCAGGCCACGTGGCAATCACTTTCCGGAAGGATCGATCCTCAACGGCACAGGGAAGTAGCCGACAGGCTCGAGATTCAGGTGACGGACGCTGCCAGGTGGCGCGACCACATCCTTGAGTATTTCCAGCAGTACAGCGGAATGCCGATCACTCGATAGAAAATGGTGACAGGCTAGAATTTCACCAATTTCCAAAATTTGAGCAAATCTCCCTGTGAAATTGGTGAAATTCTAGCCTGTCACCATTTTTTTAAACCCTTCCCAGCGCCCGCAGGACTCTGTCAGGCGTAGCCGGCGATTCAACCCACTTGCCGATCGCATTATGGATGGCCATGATGACCAGATGGGTATTGGCCAGGGAGTGGCTGATGCCGTTGGAGCCGTAGCAGGCATTGCCGGCGCGCGTTTCCAATAATTCCAGATCCACTCGGGGCATATCCAGCATGCTGACCTTCTTGTACTCAAACATATTCGTACTGAGTTTCACTCCGGTCTTGCTGTCGTAGATAAATTCTTCCTGGAGCTGGCATCCGGTGGTGAAATCCATCACCTGGTCGATCTGGCTTTCGAGCGACGTGCGGCGCATGATCTTGCCGGGGTCGGCGACCACGCCGAACCGGAGGATTTCCACTTCTCCGGTTTCGGTGTCCACGGCGACCTCGCACGTGGCGACGTTCATGGTGTCCAACTTTTTCCCTCTTTCGTTCCAAAGTGCAAGGGGAGGTCTTCCCGAGTATGTTGCAAAAAGATTCGCCCTGATCTGCGCCAGTGGAAAGCCTATGTCAGGGTCGGCTTTCACGATGATTTTCCCACCCTTCAAGTCGAGGTCTTCCGGTTTCCGGCCTTTCAAGGGGTTGGGTGCCGGTTTCTTGCCGAAACCGCCCATCATGCCGCCTGCAGCCGGGGGATTGTTCGCTTCTTCGATCGCGGCTTCCAGAATGCGCTGTTTCAGGATATTCGCGCACTCTTTCACCGCCCATCCGGAAGCGGTTGTCCCATCGCTGCCTCCACCCCATGGCCTGTAAATTTCGTGGTGATCGAGCTTCATGCGGATATCCTCGTATTCAAGGCCCAGTTCTTCGGCCACAACCATTGCGTTTGCTTCCATGATGTAGTTGCCGATAACGGGTCCCTTGGAATCCAGATGCACCACGCCGTTGCGGAGCTCAATTTTTGGCGAGAATACCGTACCGGAATGGCGCGGGCACTGGTTGTATCGGAAGCTCGCTCCGTGCATTCTGCCGTCGGGAAGCTTCTCCTCTCCCGCTTTGTGCCACTGCCAGTTCATCATTTTCTTTAAGGCCGCGACACACGCCTCATAGCTGGGGACGGGATCGGGATCCTCCTGGGATGTCGGTCCATGGAGGTTCAGCGTCGCTATGTCGATCGGGTCCTTCCCCAGTTTTTCGGCGATAACGTAGAGAGTCACCATCAGAGAATCCCAACTCATCGGATTATGCTGACCGCTGAGCCACATCTTTCCGCGGTTGCTGTCCACGACCTCCATGTACTGTTTGACGTTGACGCACCGGGTGGTGAAATAGGGGCCGTAGGTCTGGTCCATGGTATTGCCGAAATTAGTGCTTCCGCGGGCCCCGCCGTCCGCGATTGAAAAATCGTCAATCGCCGTGATCAGGCCGTTCGCCTTGATGCCGACCTTCAGGTGCACATAGCGCTGGTTCAGGTTGAAGTCGTACATTCCGTAACGGTCATTGACGCATCGAACCGGGCGACCGGTCCTTTTGGCCAACAGCGGGGTGATCAGCTGGGATTTGCGGATACCCCAGTCACAATATCTGCCGCCTACGAGCATACACTCCTGGAAGACCTTTTCCTCAGGAATGCGGTACATACCCACCACTTGGCTATGCCCCCAGGGTGTGCCTTCAACCCTCAGGTTCTTTCCCTCTCCCTGATAGATGCTGTCGAACCACCAGGCAACGCCGCCCACCGGGTTGGGGATATGACCGCAAAAAGCGGCTGTGTTCACATCAAGTTCAATAATATGATCGGCTTCCCTGAAGCCAGCCTCGATATCCCCATCGTTGACGATCGAGTAAGACACATTCCCTTTTTTGGGGGGATTGTTGCCTCCGCCCATTCCAAATCCCATTCCCCCTCCTCCTTCTTTCCCGGGGGGAGTCGGACGAATGACCGGTGCATCCGGTTTCCTGCCCTCAAGCAGGTCCACAACATGGGGGAGCACTTCCCATTCGACATCGAGTTGCCTTAAAGCTTTGTCGCAGATGTCTTCATTTTCTGCGACGACGATGACCGCAACCTCGATCCCTTCCTGGTCCGCGATGTTGTCGAGAAAAGGCTGGGCAGGTCCCATGAATCCGCCGCCGGCGCTCAGGTTCTTGATGTCCTCATCTTCCCAGGTGACGATATCGACGACTCCCGGTATTTTCCCGGCTTTCTCGGCATTCAAGCTGACAACCTTTGCGTTGGCGTAGGGGCTCTTTAAAAATTTGGCGTGGAGCATATCGGGGACGACATAGTCGATGCCGTATTTGGCAATGCCTGAGGCTATTGCGTGTGACAGCCTGCCGGGAAGATTCGGTTTCCCGACAACCTTAAAATCCTTCCTTTGACCGTTTACTCCTGCTAGATCAGCCATGAAAATTCTCCTTGATAATCAGGTCCCATATTTTTCAAACGGTAGCCAGCAGCGCGCGTTTCACCAGGGTTTTGGCGATCTGCTTTTTGAACTGGGCCGCTTCCGGAAACGAACTTGCGTCCTCCACGGCT
>JAFGTD010000007.1 GCA_016934295.1 Acidobacteriota bacterium | reverse complement strand
GGCTGATTGGTCGCTTTCCGGGGAATTAACCTGGAGCTGTCCAAAGTGCGGACATCCGAATTTTCCATCGCTGGGATAGCGCCTGATAGGGGGGAATCGTGGATTTTGAAAGCCTATCCGTAGAAGAGAAAGTCGGGAAGCTCACCCGTGCGGTCCGGGACCTTCAGATCAGAATGGCCGTACTTACCCAGCGGGTTGAGGTATGCGAATCCCGACCCGAGGAAATCATCGCGAGAATTGAAGAAATCTGGCGGGAAGATCCGGAAACTGGAGATGATAACAATGAATGATTCCGACGAGAAACAACCGGCAGATCTTGAAAACCTGGAGCCGCTGTTTTTAAAACTGGAAAAGGCGAAGTTCTCCGGGAACTGATTCTCCGTTCCGCGGACAGGCAAAATATTGCAGAAACAATCAAAACATAGTCAATTTCCCATTAGTGTATTGTGCAACTATTCCCGCATCTTCGGGAACTTTTTTCCCCGTAGCTTTAGCATTAATAGCTTTAATCACAGCATTATCATCGACGAATTTTACAATATAGACATTGTCACGCTCTATGCCGGCAAATTGAAATGCCTCCACAGCAGCTCCTGTAGCCATATTACCCATATGTTCAAGCCATTTTTTCCTGGCATCAAAATCTCTAGGCAAAGAGGCCGGTTCAACAGAGATAATCATCGTTAGATGTTCTTGATCATCTGAAATTGTAAATGCGCCGCTTGGATAAATACCATTTTGGGGCGAAACACATGTTGCTAAAAAAATATGTTCTGCCTTTAGGGTTCTAAATTCGGCTTCCGTAATACTGGAATCCTTTAAGGGTTTAGAAAACTTTTCAAATGGGGCAGTTTCTTGTAGCTGCAATGCGAGGGCTACTGAAGATATGATGAGCGAAAGGGTGATCGAAATAATTAAAAGCCGATTAATTTTCATGATTAGTCTCCTTGGTTAAGGGCTTTGTATCACAAATTATGATAAATAGAAAAACAAAGTATGTAAAAGGTTATTATTGACTTATTACCTTATTACCTTACAATAATATGCATGATCAAATTCAATGTAAATCTTCCCGAGGATCTTCACAAACGCTTCAAGCTCGCATGCGTGCAAGAAGGAAAGGATATGACCGAAATTGTCCGGGCTTGCATTTTAAAGTACGTGGAGAAAATCGAGAAGAAACAGAAAAAATAATCCGCCGAGAACGGAACCGGCAACCGTTCACAGCGGCTGCCGATTCCTAACCCTGCATCCTACGTGGAGGAACGCATGGCTAAAACTCAATCTATCATCAATCCAGCATACAAAGAAGCATCCTTTCAGCCCTACCGGGCACTTCGAGGGAGGGCTTAATTATGGCACGAAAAGGGGATGGAATATTTAAACGTGGCTCAGTCTGGCGTCTGGATTGTTATATCAACGGCCAGCGGTATCAGGTGAGCCTCGGGAAAGGAATTACCCGGACGCGGGCACAGGAAATCGCCTCTGTTAAGAGGGCGGCGATCCTGAGGGGTGAGGTTGGGATTGGAAGGAAGAAAAAAGACATTCCCTTTGACACGGCTGTTGAATCGTTCCTGGCGGCCGTCAAGGGTAATATCCGGGCAAATACCTACCGATCATATGAAACATGCCTTGAATCGATCGGGGAGCTTTTCAAGGGGAAGAAACTGAGCGATATTTCCCCCTTCCTGATTGAATCATGGAAGAAGCAACGGAAGGAAACGGCGCCCGTTGCATTCAACCGAGAACTCGGAACGCTGAAAACCCTGGTCAACTGGTGTATCGACAACGGCAAATTTGAGGGGGCGAATCCCACCGGGAAAGTAAAGCGGCTTCAGGAATCCCACGGCAGGGACCGCGCCCTTGAACCGGAGGAAGAACAGAGGCTCCTGGACGAATGCCGGGAACCTTTGCGGACTATTCTGCTTTGCGGCATCGATGCAGGCCTGCGGATCCCTTCTGAGACGCTCTGGCTTAAAAAGAGCGATATCGACCTGAGGAACAATCTCGTCACCGTCCAGGCGGCATTCTCAAAAAATGGAAAAACAGAGAGTGTTCCGCTGACACCCCGACTCCGGGCGGCGCTGAAAAAGATGCTGTCTGGACATCAGCAGAGCGAATACCTGTTCAACAAGGAAGACGGCACACCGTTTAAGACGATCCAGAATATCTTCAGAAGTGCAGCCAAACGTGCCGGGATTACAGACATTTCCCCGCATGTCATGCGGCATACTTTTGCAACCAGGTTAGATCAGGCTGGCGTGAGTCTCCGAACCATCCAGGAGCTTGGCAGATGGGCTGATATCCGCATGGTACAGCGATACAGCAATCCATCCGACCGGAATAAACGCGAAGCGATAGAGAGACTTTCGGAAAATTCCACTTCGAATTTCACTACACCCGCCAACACAAAAGTAAAATCCTTTCAGACTGCTAAGGCTTTAAATGATGGGAGTAAATAGGTTGGAGGTGGTAGCGCTACGGGGAATCGAACCCCGGTTTGATGGCTGAGAACCACCCGTCCTGACCCCTAGACGATAGCGCCACAATTTGTGAGGATACTAGCAGACGGCATTATTCCCGTCAACGGACAGATTGCGGACCGTATTATTTTAAGGATGCTATCGATAAAAGCATTTCACTCCCCCAAAATGGTATAATTTCCACTGTATTAAAGAAGGGTTGCAACCGTAGATCCGGGACCGGCTGAATCGATATGCTTTAAATTTGGTCTACACTGATAAGGAAAGCTTACCCGGTTTCCCGCTGACCCTGAACGGAGAACGTTTTTTGAAAAACAACAAAAAGGTGGTCCTGGCCTCTCCCAGGGGATTCTGCGCGGGTGTGGTCCGTGCAATCGACATTGTGAATCTCGCCCTGGAAGTCTACGGGCAACCGATCTTCGTGCGGCGGGAGATCGTGCATAACAAATTTGTCGTCAACGAACTGCACCGGAAAGGGATTATTTTCGTCAACGAACTCGACGAAGTGCCGCACGGCAACAGGGTCATTTTCAGCGCCCACGGAGTGTCTCCAAAAATCATCGAAGCTTCGAAGAACCGAAACTTACAGGTTATCGACGCCACATGTCCCCTCGTGACGAAGGTGCATCGAGAAGCCATAAAATATGCGCGGTTGGGCTACTCGATCATCCTGATCGGGCATCCCGATCATGATGAAGTAATCGGCACCCTCGGAGAAGCGCCGGAAGCCATCACTGTTCTTGAACATGAGGACGACATCGACGGATTGCATGTGGCGGATTCCGACAGGATCGTCTATCTTACGCAGACCACCCTGAGCCTGAACGACACCCAGCATATTGTTGACAAACTGCGCAATAAATTCCCCCACATCCAGGCTCCGGCTTCGGAAGACATTTGTTACGCAACGCAGAATCGGCAGACCGCCGTTCTTGAAGTCGCCCGGAAGGCCGATTTGATCCTGGTCGTCGGTTCGGCCAACAGTTCCAATTCCTGCCGGTTGGTGGAAGTTGCCCATGGCGCCGGCATCCCCGCATATCTGATTGACGATATTGAGGACATCCGGTCAACCTGGCTGTCGGGCGCCAGCGTTGTAGGTCTCACCGCCGGCGCTTCCGCGCCTGAAGACCTGGTTACAAGGGTGGTACGTTATTTAAACGATCTGGGTTATCCTGATGTCGAAACCGCAGGCGAAATCGTTGAACATGTTGGGTTTTCTCTCCCTCCCGAGCTGGCATCCGCCACTGCGATTTCAAAGAGAAAATTGCATTGAAATTATCCTGTTAATGTTGGATTTACCTGTAACTTAGGATATAGTTGAGTGTTCGTCATTTAACTGAAGCCAATGATTTTAGTTATACAGGTTGTCGGCGTGTTAATGCCGAATAATACTAATTAGCGGATTCGTCAGATTATGGCCGAAGAACTCACACTTGTGACAGGCGCTACAGGCTTTGTAGGCAGCCATGTGGTACGTCAGCTTCTCCGTAGAGGCGACCGCGTAAGAATTTTTGCGCGCAATTCCAGCCGAAAATCGAATGTTGAAGCGTTCGGCTGTGAAATCGCCATCGGCGACCTTAAAGATCCGATTTCACTCCTGCGATGCGTACAGGGATGCCGCCGGGTCTACCATGTCGCGGCCGATTATCGTCTCTGGGCAAAATATCCGCAGGACATTTACGACAACAATGTCGGGGGAACGCGCAACCTGCTTTCGGCCTGCTGCGAAGCCGGTGTGGAAAAGGTGGTGTACACAAGCACCGTCGGAACGATCGGAATGCGCAAAGACGGTCTTCCGGCCGACGAATCGACACCTGTGAAGCTGGATGACATGATCGGGCACTATAAACGATCCAAGTTTATGGCCGAACAGGTCACGCACGAGTTCGCAGCTTCGGGACTTCCGGTCGTGATCGTCAATCCGACGACCCCTGTCGGTCCCGGAGACATTAAGCCGACGCCGACCGGGAGAATTATTCTGGAGTTTATTAAGAATCGAATGCCCGCTTACGTGGATACGGGACTCAACCTGGTTGGCGTTGAAGATGTGGCTAAAGGCCATCTGCTGGCTGAAGAAAAAGGGGGAATCGGAGATAGGTATATTCTGGGCGGAGAAAACTGGAGCCTGGAAGAAATTCTGGAAGCCCTTGCACGAATCTGCGGGAAACACATGCCCCGTTTCCGAATCCCGTGGATTCTTGCTTTAACAGCCGGGTACCTCGACAATTTCTTTATGGGAACCGTTCTTCGAAGAGAACCTCTTATCCCGCTGGAAGGAGTCCGGATGGCGAGATACAAAATGTACATCAGCAGCGAAAAGGCCAGAAAAGAATTAGGCTACAGTCCACAGCCCGCTGAAAAGGCATTACAAGAAGCCGTGGATTATTTTCGTTATGAATGGCAACCGGACTCGGCTCAAGATCGGATTTCGAATTTGCGGGAAAACACAGTCTGATTAAGCGCGACTGAAACATAATGGAAATGCAGCAAGCTTCTTCTATAGACAGAGACATGCAGGTGCCGGCGATAAGCACGGAAATGAGGGCGGCCGTTTACCGCGGTCCGTCGCAGATTTCTCTGGAAACCGTCCCTGTTCCGACGATCTCGGAACGGGAAATCCTGTTGCGGGTGAATACATGCGGAATCTGCGGCACGGATCTTAAAAAGATCGAACTCGGTCTCGTTCCTCCCCCGAGAATATTCGGGCACGAAATAGCCGGTACTGTCGTAAAAAAGGGATCCGGCGTCCGCGGATTCCAGGTCGGCGACAGGGTGACGATCCATCACCATGTTCCCTGCAGAGATTGTTACTACTGCAGGAAAAACCTATTTTCGCAATGCGAAACCTACAGGCGCACGGGTACGACAGCAGGATTTGAGCCGGCAGGAGGGGGATTCGCCGAATACGTGCGGGTAATGGATTGGATTGTAGCGGAAGGGACTGTTAAAATTCCGAATGACGTAAGCTTTGAGGAAGCCAGTTTCCTGGAACCCTTGAATACATGCCTCAAAGCGCTGGAAACCGCCTCACTTGAGAAAGATGAGGTTGTAGTGATTTACGGCCAGGGCCCCGTCGGACTGCTCATGATGCAATCCGCGCTGTGTGAAGGAGCCCGGGTCGTCGGCCTGGATTTCATTGAGAACAGGCTGAACATTGCGCGTGAACTGGGCGCTGCGGATGCCCTCAATCCGGACAGGGATGACGTAGATTCGGCAATTGCGAAGCTGACGGACGGACGAGGTGCGGATTTGGCTATTGTAGCTGCAGCGAATCCCCGCGCAATCGAGGATGCGCAAAGGATCACCCGAAGAGGTGGCCGCGTATTGCTTTTTGCACAGACCGTTCCGGGAGAAATGATCCCGGTGGATGCATCCCGGATCTGTGTAGAAGAAAAAAAGCTCATCGGCAGCTATAGTGCCTCCATAGAGCTTCAGGAGAGAGCCGCACATTTAATCTTTTCAAGGAAGGTAAATGTGTCCAAACTCATAAGCCACAGGTTTGCACTGGAACTGCTCCCAGAAGGGATTCACCTGGCGTTGCATCCTTCGGAGCATTCGCTAAAGGTCGTAATACAGCCATGAGAGAATTAATGAAGGTATCCAGAGAGAAGATGACCGCAGCTGTTCTATACGGCAAGCGTGACGTGCGTATAGAACAGATTCCCATCCCGCGTGTAGAACCAGGCGAGGTTCTTGTACGGATCAAAGCGGCCCTTACATGTGGAACCGACCTGAAAGTATACCGTCAGGGTTTTCATGCACGCATGATTGTTCCCCCTTCCGTATTCGGTCACGAACTCGCAGGTGTTGTCGAGGAAGTCGGAGAAGGAGTGGATAGTTTCACGCCCGGGATGAGGGTTGTCTCGGCCAACTCAGGCCCCTGTAATGAATGCTTCTTCTGTGAACGACACCTTTCAAACCTGTGTGAAAACCTGCAGTTTATAAACGGAGCCTACGCTGAATTCATTAAGATCCCTGAAAGTATCGTGCGCCAGAATCTGCTCATCCTCCCCGACAGCGTCAATTTTCACGAAGCCGCTTTAGTGGAGCCTCTGGCCTGTGTCCTCCGGGCCGTCGAAAAGACAGGGATTGAGGAAGGAGATACCGTCGGAGTTATCGGGATAGGTCCGATCGGCCTGATGTTTGTCCAGGCGCTCAAAGCCATGGGAGCGAGAGTCATCGCCATGGGGAATCGCAGTTCCCAACTTACGATGGCCAGTGTCATGGGGGCGGATCACGTCGTGGACGCCACACGGTCCAACGTTGTGGAACAGGTGCGCAAGCTGACGAGCGGGCAACGCGGCGCCGATGTTATCATTGAAGCCGTCGGATCAAAGGAGACATGGCAGAAGGCCATGGGCATGGTGCGCCGTGGCGGAACCATCAATCTATTCGGAGGATGCCCGTCAGGAACGCACATTCCACTGGACAGCACCCTCATTCACTATTCTGAAATTACCATTAAGGCAAACTTCCACCATACGCCGAGACATATCCGTGAGGCTCTCGATGCTATTCACCGGGGCAAAATAAAAGCCCAGAAACTGATCACGGGCGAAGAAAACCTAACGGCCATCGGCAGCGTCCTGGAAAGGTTGCTGAACCGAAACGGGGATATTAAAATAGCGATTATCCCTTAACCTGCATTATTCAAAGTTTCGGAGAGGCATATGGAACCGGAGCTGTCGGCTTCCTACAGATCCGCTAAAGCGATAGCGCGCAAACAGGCTAGAAATTTCTACTATTCGTTCGTAGTGCTTCCCCCGGATAAAAGACGCGCATTCTGTGCAGTCTATGCTTTCATGCGATACTGCGACGATATCTCCGACGGTGAAGAAAGCACGGAAACCAAGCGCCGGATGTTGGAGGACTGGCGCAGCAGGCTGAACGAAGCCTATTCCGACGGGCCCTGCGAAAATTCCATCCTGCCGGCATTCCGGGAATCCGTACGGCAATATTCCATACCCGCGCAGTATTTTCACTGGATTATCGACGGCGCCGAGATGGATCTGGACACCCTTCAATATAAAACATTCGACGACCTGTACAGGTACTGTTTCCATGTCGCTTCCGCCGTAGGATTCGTCTGCCTGCAGATTTTCGGTTTTAAGGATGAGCACGCAAAGGAATACGCCGAGCAGTGCGGCATTGCCTTCCAGCTTACGAATATCCTGAGAGACGTACAAGAGGATGCCGCCATGGGGCGCATATACCTGCCGGCAGAGGATCTTAAAAAGTACGATTACACCCCCGATGAGCTCCGAAACGGAGTCGTCGATGAAAGGTTCAGAAGCCTGATGCGCTTCGAGGCGGACCGAGCCAAAAAATATTATACGCAGGCACGCAATCTCCTGCCGCTGGTTGAGAAACAGAGCAAACCTGCACTCTGGGCAATGATGGAAATCTACGAGCGGCTGCTGGACAGGATCATCCGGCATCGTTTCGACGTATTTCAAAACCGCATACGTCTGACCGGTATGGAAAAAACATCGATTGCCCTGCGGGCTTTAAGGATGCGCTTTACAGGCTCGGGAATATGATTCAATATAATTTCCGCATTAGAACCGATTAGGAATTGAAATATGCGTTCAAGCAATGATCTATCGAAAGCTTCCAAAACGATGACAGCCTCCCACGGGGATTCTGCCTCCCGGAGCCTTCAGGCTATTCTGGACACATCCGGCACAGCCCTGAAAGAGGGCACCCGAACAACCCTTTCCCGGGCGACCGGCTGTCTGGTACGCCTGCAGAATAAGACCGGATTCTGGTGCGGAGAACTTGAAGGGGATTCGATATTACAAAGCGAATATATCCTGCTGAAATTCATCATTGAACAGGAAAACGATCCCCGGCTTCCAAAGATCGCCGCATTTCTGCGCAAGCAACAGAGGAAATCCGACGGAGCCTGGACTCAGTACCCGGGGGGAGCGCCGGATTTGAGTGCGACCGTAAAGGCCTATTTCGCCCTGAAATTGATGGGAGACAGTCTCGACGCCCCTCATATGAAGAAAGCCCGATCCCTTGTCCTGGAGCTGGGAGGAGCGGAACGCTGCAATACATACTCCAAATTCTACCTGGCGGCATTGGGTCAGATGCATTATGACTCGATTCCCGTCATACCGCCGGAAGTCGTTCTTTTGCCCAAATGGTTCTATTTTCATCTCGACAAGGTTTCCGCCTGGTCCCGCACTATGATCATGCCGCTGGCGGTTGTTTCCAGTTACCGGCCGATTCGCCAGTTGCCCGAACCGCAGGGCATTATGGAGCTGTACTCCAATCACGACTACCTGCATCGGCCTTTCTGCGAGTTCTCCAAGCAGCTCCTGAGCTGGAAAAACCTGTTCCTGGCTATCGACAAGGGTCTGAAGATTCTTGAAAAGACCAACCTGAAGCCGCTGCGCCGCAATGCACTGCAGCGAATAGAACAATGGATTCTCAAGCGCGCGGACAGCCAGCGTTCAGACGGACTGGGCGCGATTTTTCCGCCCATGGTCTATATCATTATCGCTCTCCGCTGTTTGGGATACTCCATGGAAGATCCGCGGGTAAAGGAGGCAGTACAACAGCTCGACCGGCTAATGATTGAAGAAGGGGACACCATCCGGCTTCAACCCTGTTTTTCCCCCATCTGGGACACCGGTATCGCTACATATGCATTGTGCGAAGCGGGCTTTAACCAGGATCGGGAACCTATGCGTATGGCGGTCAACTGGCTGATCTCTAAAGAATGCCGCCATTTCGGCGACTGGAAGAAAAACGTCGAAAAGCCCGTTGAACCTTCGGGCTGGTATTTTGAATTCAATAATTCCTACTATCCCGATGTAGACGATACTGCAATGGTCACGATGGCGCTGCTCCGCTCGGGCTGCCCTGAAGGCAGGCCGTCCGCCGAACGCGGCATTGACTGGATCCTTGCGATGCAGAATGAAGACGGCGGCTGGGCCGCATTCGACCGCACCATCAGCCGTCCGATCCTGGAATACATACCGTTTGCGGATCACAATGCGATCCAGGATCCGTCTTGTCCCGATATTACGGGGCGGACTCTGGAATGCCTGGGACATTTCGGGATTAAACCGGACCATCCCGCTGTTCAAAAGGCTATTCGTTTCATCGAATTCGAGCAGGAACCCGAAGGCTGCTGGTTCGGCCGATGGGGTGTGAATTATATTTACGGCACCTGGCAGGTCGTCTGCGGTTTAAAAACCGTAGGGATTGACATGAACCTGCCCTGGATACAAAAGGCAGGCGCGTGGCTCCGCAATGTACAGAAGGAGGACGGATCTTTCGGCGAATCTGCGGATACGTACGAAAACCCCGAACTGAAGGGATCCGGCCCATCCACACCGTCTCAGACAGCCTGGGGCACAATGGCGCTCATGGCCGTGTACGGACCCGAAGATCCCGGCGTTCGCAAGGGGATCCGCTACCTTCTCGACACCCAGACGGACACGGGAAGCTGGGAAGAACCCTGGTTCACAGGCACCGGATTTCCCCGTGTTTTCTATCTTCGGTATCACCTATACCGCCTGTATTTCCCGATTATGTGCCTCGGGCGCTGGCTGAAGTCTGTCGAAAGTAAGTAGGGGCGAACCTTGTGTTCGCCCATCTTCGCCTCTACTCACCGAAGCAACTCATCAGCTAATCCGAGATTCGTGCTTCCACTCGCCGGTGAACCTTGTGTTCGCCTTGACTCGACAATCAAGATTTCTCTGGAGATGAAAAAAGGGCGAACACAAGGTTCGTCCCTACCGAACTTTTGATGATAAATAATACAAAAAGGGCGCACAAATGTGCGCTCCAATGCAGATTGCTGACCAAAGACCATCGACTGTGTTCTTGTCGGAAGAGCTGTCTTATGGGAAAATACAACTCTTTCAGACCGTAAACAAAGCAGAATTTTGGGACCTGATTATGATCGTATGTAAATTCGGCGGCACATCGGTACAGGATGCGGACGCGATGATGCGCCTGGCGAAAATCATCGGAGCGCAACGCGACGCACAACCCGTTGTGGTGTCTTCCGCCATGGGGAAAACAACCAACAAGCTCCTCGAATTGGCGCGAACAGCCTCGGAGGGCAGGCAGCAGGAAGCACTGGATCTTCTCGCAAGCCTGCAGGACAACCATTTAAAGGAAGCCCGCAAACTGGGGATTGCAGTCTCGGAAGACTGGGTGGCGGAAAAAATTGATACGTATTTCAAGGAAATGCTGGATCTCGTGCACGGATTATCCGCATTGGGCGAACTGACTCCCCGGGTCACCGATGCGATGGCCAGTTACGGAGAACGCCTCTCCACGGCGATCCTGACTCAGGTCCTGGAAAACCAGGGAATTCCGTCGCAGCTTATGGACGCCCGGCAATGCGTCATCACCGACGATAACTTCGTGAATGCAAACCCGTTGGCGGATGAAACGGAAGCCGCTATCGTCAAACATCTCCGTCCGGTTCTCGAGGAAGGCAAAGTTCCGGTCTTTCAAGGTTTTATCGGCAGCAACCGGGAAGGGATCACGACCACGATCGGGCGGGGAGGCTCCGACCACAGCGCATCCCTTGTAGGGGCGGCGCTCGAAGCCGACGAGATACAGATCTGGACCGATGTAGACGGAATCATGACAACCGATCCGCGCATGGTGCCCGAAGCACACCGAGTTAAAGAAATTTCCTTTAACGAAGCCGCCGAGTTGGCATACTTTGGAGCCAGAGTGCTGCACCCGGCCACCATTCTCCCGGCAGTTCGCAAAAAAATTCCCGTTCGCGTCCTCAACAGCTCCAAACCGGACCAGGAAGGCACTATCATCACGAATGAAACGCAGCCTTGCGGGAATCCGGTAAAAGCGATCGCCTATAAAAAGGGCGTTACCATTGTGAACATCGCTTCAACCCGTATGCTTATGGCGCATGGTTTTCTCAGGAAAATCTTCGAGATTTTCGATCACTACAAGGTATCCGTGGACGTGGTTGCAACCTCGGAAGTATCCGTGTCTCTTAGCGTTGATGAAACTTCCGCCCTGGGGGATATCGTTACCAACCTCAAGAAAATCGGAGAGGTGAAGGTCGAAGGATCCCAGGCTATAGTATGTTGTGTCGGAGATAACCTCCGGAACATTGCAGGGGTGCCGCATATTGTTTTCAGCGCCTTGCAGAATATAGACATCCACATGATCTCTCAGGGGGCATCGTCCATCAATATGACCTTTGTGATCAGCGAAGATCACCTGCCTGAAGCGGTTCGGGAACTTCATGCATCCCTGTTCCGAAAGGTCGATCCCCGAATTTTTGAATAATGCGGGCCGGAACGGAAAAATAACAACCAGGAGATCGAACAATGAAAATCGCACTGCTGGGTTACGGTAAAATGGGCAGGCTGGTGGAAACAATTGCCCTGCGGGAAGGCTGGGAAGTCGGCCCCAAACTGGACATCCAGGACAATGTACAAGGCAGCGGAATCACACCCGCGTCTATGGCCGGCGTCGATGTCGCCATAGAATTCAGCCAGCCCGAAGCGGTATTGGCCAACATTGAAGCGGCGGCCCGAACCGGCATCAATGTTGTTGTCGGTACGACAGGCTGGGCGGATCAACGCGATACTGTGGAAAAAATTGTGCTCGATTCGGGAATCGGCCTGGTTTACGGGGCTAATTTCTCTCTCGGCATGAATCTTTTTTTTGAGATCGTCTCACACGCCGCCAGAGTTGTTGGCATGATTCCCCAATACGAAGCCTATTTGCACGAAGAGCACCACAGTGCAAAAAAAGACGCCCCCTCGGGTACCGCACTGAGTCTGCTGGACCTTATCCGGCCGCATCTGAACAACACGAATCCCAGCGTCACCTGTGTCCGCGCCGGGCGCATTCCGGGAACCCACGTTATCGGATTTGACAGTGAAGCCGACTCTATTCTTTTGGAGCACCGTGCACGGAGCCGTCAGGGTTTCGCCGAAGGAGCCGTCATGGCCGCCCGGTGGATCGCGGGAAAGAAGGGGCTTTATGATTTTCGAAAGATATTTCGGGAAATCATCGGTATATAAATAATAAAAAGAGGTTATTTATGAAAAACCTGGAAAGCTTGAAAGGATGCGGCACCGCATTAATCACACCCTTCCAGTCGGATGGAAGGCTGGATGAGAAAGCTCTGGAATCGCTCGTAAACTGGCAGATCGATGAAGGAATTCACTTCCTCGTCCCCTGCGGCACTACGGGCGAGAATCCTACAATGACCCATGAAGAACATCTCGCAGTTGTCGACATCACGACGCGCATTGCTGCAGGCCGGGTTCCGGTGATCGCAGGAGCGGGCGGCAACAACACGGCTAAAATCATCCCTTTGATCTCCGAATTGAAACAGCTCGGAGTGGACGGCATCCTGTCCGTCGCCCCCTACTACAACAAACCGACCCAGGAAGGCCTCTACCGGCATTATCGTGCTCTTGCGGAGTCTACGGATCTTCCCATTATCGTCTACAACGTTCCCGGGCGAACAGGCGTAAACATACTGCCGGACACTCTCATGCGATTGACCGAGATTCCGAATATTGCCGGCGTAAAAGAAGCCAGCGGCGATATTTCTCAAATGGGGGAAATCTGCACACGGGCACCGGACGGGTTCCGGATTCTTTCAGGAGACGATTCCCTTACGCTGCCCCTTATCGCTCTGGGCGGCCACGGCATTATCTCGGTTGCCTCCAATGAAGTCCCGTCCATGATGGCATCTTTGGCTGCAGCCTGCCTGGAAGGAAGATGGGAAGAAGCGCGCGACTGGAATCGTAAGCTCTATCCCCTCATGAAAGTCAACTTCGTCGAATCCAATCCAATACCGGTAAAAGCAGCCCTGGCAATGATGGGCAGGATAGAGGAAGTCTATCGGCTTCCCCTGATACCGATCTCTCAAGGGGCACGCGGCAAGTTAGCGTCTGTTCTGGCCCGCCTCGGATTAATAAACGGCGATACGGCAAGCAACGGATAAAAGGTATCGCAATCGCGGATTTTTCCGCTTCATTACCATACGCACTCGCCTGCATGTATTCATGTCCATCGCAGCGAGACAGCGCAGCCTGAAGCTGGAGGTTGCATGGCTTTTGTATACCCATTTAGGGGTTATCGGTACAACAGTGAAGTCGTGGCGGATCTGGACAGGGTTGTCACGCAACCGTACGATAAAATCTCCCCCGAATTGCAGGAAGAATATTATCGGCGCTCTCCCTTCAACACAGTCCGGATAACGCTGAATCGGGAGAAACGGGAGAACCCCGACACAGACTACGCTGAAGCCGGGTCCACCTACCGCAAGTGGATCGATGAAGAAGTGCTGCGGCAGGATCCTGTACCGGCTATATATGCCTATTATCAGAAGTATATTCACGAAGGCAGGGGAAAAGTACAAAAAGGCTTTATCGCCCTTCTGGATTTGAAGGGATCGGAATCAGGCATAATTCCGCATGAGCGCACGTTTGCAGCCCCGAAACAGGACCGTCTCCGGTTGCTTCGCAGCACTGAAAGCTATGAAGACGCCGTCTTCATGCTTTATTCCGACGAGCGACTGACGGTCAACCGTATCATGGACCGGGCGATCGACAATCGGCCGCCGGATGTCGATGTTAAAGACGACTACGGAGTACAACACCGTTTATGGGCGATAACCGATCCCGGGAAACTCAAAGAAATTCAGGATGTCATGCAGCCGCTGAAGCTGTTTATCGCCGACGGGCATCATCGTTTTGAAACCTCCGTCAATTACATGAAGGAGTGCGAACAGCGCGGCTGGGTCGCCGACGGGATAGAGTCCTTCGACAAACGCATGGTGACATGCTTCAACATAGCGGACGGAGTCACCATTCTTCCGACACACCGGCTGATTCGAGATCTTCCGGAATTCGACGCCCACTCTTTCCTGAAGGCCGTTGAGAAACATTTCGACGTGAAAGAGGTCTCTTCGCCCGAGGACCTTTTCAATCAGATGAAACAGGAGCATGAGCGCACTGTCCTGGGCTTTTATCCGGAAAACGCGAAAACGTTCTATCTTCTCAAGCTGAAACACGAAGCGAAGGACGATGCGCTCTTTCATGAATATATCGATGCCTACCGCAGTCTGGATGTCAGTGTGCTGCATATCCTGCTTCTGGAGCATTATCTCGGCATCAACGAAAGCAAACTGGTATCCCAATCCCATATTGACTATAAACGCGATGCCGGGTCCTGCATCGAGCTTGTCGACAAGGGCAACTACCAGGGCGTTTTTTTTCTGAACCCGACAACGGCCGCGCAGATGCAGCGTTTGGGCCTGAAGGGTGAGCGCATGCCGCAGAAATCCACCGATTTCTACCCAAAGCTTCTGTCGGGGCTGGTCTTCATGAAAATGAACATTAGAAAATAAAGATTCGTGTGAACGTGTGACCGTACTAACGTGCTAACGTGAAAAACCTCCGCTCATTGAATGGAAAAGATTACGGATAAATGGTTGCATAGTTGGAATGCGGCTTTGTGTTGAAAAATACAGCCCGAAAAGAAAGCAATGAAAGTTGAAGAATATGAATTCGGGAGAATCCGGATAGACGGCCGGGAATATCGGAACGATGTTATCGTTTTCCTCGACCGGGTATCGCCGGAATGGTGGCGCAAAGACGGCCATTCCCTGGCTGTGGAGGATTTGAAGGAGGTTCTTCAATACAATCCCGATCTGTTAATAGTCGGCAGGGGAGCATACGGAGTCATGCGTATACCTGGAGAAACCCGTGAGGCGCTCCGTGAAAAACATATTCAACTGATCGACGATATTACGGGACAGGCGGTACAACTCTTTAACGAGAGGATTGAAAAAGGAGAAAAAGCCGTCGGCGCGTTTCACCTGACGTGCTAAAAAATAATACCGTTGCAGGTTGAACGTTGAAACGTTACACGTTAAAAACAAAAAGATCGTTGCACGTTTGGGACCGTCGGTTTCCCTATGTCAATCGGCGAGATAACGTGCAACATTCAACCTGCAACGGCTTTATTCTTGCGCAGCTTTCGGTTTGTATCCCTCGATGAGAAGGAGTTTCACAATTTCCATCGGTTGGGTTTGGGCGGACTCGGCTACCGACTTGACGGTTTGATCCAAATCGGTCGAGATGCCTGCCGCCTCAAGCCGGGACTGAGCTATGCCGACATCAAGCGCTGTTTTTTCGCAAACAAACCGGACGCTTTTATTCCCTATACCGGTTCCGGCAAATTCAATCTCAATCGATTCGGAAGTATAGGATTCGAGTTCTTCAGGAACGGGAACCGGTTCGTATTTCTTAATGAAAAGATACAGGTTCATTGGAGAAATATCGTTGGATTTTCCGATCTCTTCAAGGGTCTCCTTGTCATTATCGAATTGAACCCCTCTAGCGCGCAGTTCCCGAACGGCGGAATCCGGGTCAATATCCATCTTTTTGCAGAACACTCTCAGGGACATCAATTCGGCATGCCCGAAGGGTGGTTCGTAATCATCCTGTGTCACCCAGGTTTCTTTGAGCCACGCATTGAAATCCAATAAATAGGACAGAGGCGGGAAGGGCCATATGGAACTGGCTACAATCCAGACGGATAATATGGAAGTAATGACAAGTTCCCGGCGGAGTTTGACGCCGCGGCGCACCTTGTCTTTGAAATAGTTCATCAAGGGCTTCCAGTTAAGGCCGATGTGAAACGCGCCGGCGACAATAAACAGGATACTGGACAGGATATGGATGTTTCCCCATCCGTCCTTCGACAGGCCGATCATTTCCCAGTGAATCCAGTACGCCACCCTGCCGGCAGGCATGACATAGAGCACCAACCCGGTCAGGGACATGATCAGGAAGCCGAATAATGTCAAAAAGGATACCAGCCCGCGTTTGTTGATCTTTGTATTAACCATGCTTGTTTTCCTGATGGAAAGTCGGCCTGTTTTTAACCTTCCAACGAAGCTTTTTGTTTTTAACGTGTAACGTGCAACCTTCAACTTGCAACGCTTTGCTATCCTTCGGCCGGACCGATATTCAGACTGTACTGCAGTACGATGTAAACCAGGTATACGCCCAGGAGCCAGGCACCCTGCCAGCGTTTGAATTTCCCGTCTTTATTCATGCTTATGAAAATCCGGAATGAATAAAGGATGATGAGCATGGCCGGGAAATGAAACAGGAAAAAATTCGACGGAATTTCCAGGGGCTTTGCCGCCGCAGCCGCTCCGATCACAAACAGGCAGTTCAGGACATCCGCGCCTACGATATTGCCGACGGTGATTTCAGGATGCCCGCGACGGATGGCCGCTATCGCCGTCATCAGTTCAGGCAGGGAGGTCCCGAAAGCCACCATAGTTGCCGCAATAACGTCTTCCGGAACGCCGATTCGGTGCGCCAGTTCCGCGGCGCTCGGAACCATAATCCGGGCGGCTACAATAATCAGCAGCAGGCCGCCCAAAATGAGTATCAGGGAATTTACCAATCCGGCCGCCGGTCCGGACTCTTCCGCTTCTCCTGCAGTAGCAACCGCCGCTCCCTTTTTCGCCCAATAGTAGGTGACATAAAGGTAACCCGCCAGAAGGACCAGGAGAAATATGCCAACCCACCTCGTCAGGGTGGGCTGTCCCGGCATCCGGACAAGCATAAACAGGGACAGAACTACCAGCAGGGTTGCTGAGCCTACCTGAACCCAGCCGGTGCGATTCAGAATAAAACGATTGACCGGCACGGCCGCAATAATAACGGTCAATCCGAAGATCAATCCGGTATCGCAGATAATGGACCCGACTCCGTTGCCCAGGGCGAGACCGGGATTTCCCATCCAGGCGGCTGTTACCGATACGAATGCTTCCGGAGTCGTTGTGCCGAGAGAGATAACCGTCGCCCCGATAACGATTCTGGGCAAACCCGTGCGACGGGCCAGGTGAACCACTCCGTCAATCATCCAGTCGGCGCTTTTGGAAAGAACCGCAATGCTGGCGACGATCAGAAGCAGCAATCCCCAGGAAGGCAGTCCGGCAACAAGATCCGCCAGCGCCTCCCCGTTTCCGATCCAACGCCACAAATCCGGATTCATATCCCCTCCCCGGAGGTAAAAGGATGTGCAATAGAAAAATTATCGGCAAGGAGAATCGGCAAATACGGGGCGGAAGCAGGCAAAGCACATGCAAGCCGGCATCCGCCTCCCAAAGTGCTATGCGCCATCGTCATGCATCCATCGTTTCAGAAGCGGGGATAGAGCGAAACAGATCAAAGCGGATATTACCGCGGTTATGGCAATCTTACCGAAAATATTGCCGTAGAGGCCCACGGTTTCCACGGGCGGCGGGATAACCTGTTCCTCGCCGTTGCCGTGTGAAACGCCGGAAAAGGATGCAATGATCCCGGCCAGGTAGTTGGAAAAAGCCGTGGCCAGGAACCAGGCTCCCATTACGGTACTCACAATGCGGCTCGGGGACAGCTTCACAACCATGGACAGACCGACGGGTGAAAGACACAGTTCGCCCGTTGTCATCAGCAGGTAGCCGAGCAGCAGCCAAACGACCGCAACCATGCCGCGTTCGTCGGCGCCGGAAGCCCCGATCCAGAGGACCCAAAAACCCAATCCTATCTGCAGCAGGCCGAGTGAGAACTTCACCGGGATGCTTGGATCCAGCCGCCGGGTCGCAAGAAAAGACCATAGGCCTGTAAAAACAAGGCCGAAGATGAGAATAAATATCGGATTGGCAGCCTGGAACAGGGACGCGGGAATCTCGGCGCCTCCCACTCCCATGCCTACGTCCTCTTCATCGACTCTCCATTCGATCGTGTCCCGCGACTCCTCCCGCGCTTTTGTAAGCTGGGTGAGGTTCATCATTTCATCGCCGTTGCGGTACCCCAGCTGCTCCTGGGTCAATTGGAGTTTTACGGTCGTACCCACCTGGTCCGCCTCGATGTATTTATCCTCCACAACCCGGTCGACATTGCGGTCCGCAAAGTTGTTCAGGGAGCTTCCGGCCTGCTCGAAGAACGACCAGAACAGCATGGAAAAGAACATCAGTATCAGCACCACAAACAGCCGGTGCCGGTCTACTTTGGGTGCGCGGAGAGCTTCGATGAACAGCCAGGAAAAAGCAATCAGCCCGAAGATACTCAGGATCCATCCGGCGATTTCGCTTCTCCTGACAAGCAGCACCAGTATGGGAAGCGACACCAACACTCCCAGATAAACGGCAAAGTCTTTTCGTAAAAAGCCGCCGATCTTCTCCCTGAGGACAGCAGGATTCTTGGGAGCACCGGCCGATTTGGGAAGACCTCCGCGCCCGAGTGCGATGACGGCGATAATCCCGGCCGTGATCAGGGCGAAACTCATGAAAATATTGACCGCAAGCTGATACACGCTGTTCTGGAGGAACAGCATGCCTACTCCGGTTACGAGAGCGCAGCCGAAAATCATGAATTGGGCCAGGCGCGCCGTCGCCACAAAGACGGCTAGACCGCTCAGCATACCGATAGTGGCCAGTCCGAAACCATAGTGCCAGCCGTAGGTTTCTCCCACATATCCGCAGATGATGGGAGACATGGCGGCGCCGAGGTTGATTCCCATATAGAAAATCGTAAAACCTCTATCCCGCCCTTCCTTGTTTTTTTCATAAAGGGTGCCCACGATGGTGGAAATATTGGGTTTGAAAAACCCGTTGCCCGCTATAAGCATCGCCAGGGCCAGGAAAAAAATCAGTTCGTGCTCTACGGTCATCGCCAGGTGGCCCAGAGCCATGAGCATGCCACCGAGCACCACCGCGCGCCTGGCGCCAAGGAGCCGGTCGGCCAGCAGACCGCCAATGAAAGGAGTGGCATAGACCAGGGCCGTATAGGCGCCATAGACCGCATAGGCCCGGTTATCGTTGAAGCCCAGAAAGCCCTTGATCATGTAGAAGACCAATAGAGCCCGCATGCCGTAATAGGAAAACCGTTCCCACATTTCGGCGAAAAAGAGGGTGTAGAGCGCTACCGGATGTCCGAATAGAGTTTTTTTATTTTCTTCCGTCATGGTCCTCCTGTCAGATTTTTTCCGAAACAGTCTTGGCCTGGGTGAAGAGCAGCAGATAATCGCGGCCGCCGGCTTTTGAATCGGTTCCGCTCATATTGAATCCCCCGAATGGATGGACTCCGACCATGGCTCCGGTACATTTCTTGTTGATATAGAAATTCCCGGCATGGCATTCATCTTTTGCCCGATCGATATGCTTCCGGTTCCGGCCGTACATGGATCCCGTAAGACCGTATTCGCTGTCGTTGGCAATACGAACGGCGTCGTCAAAATTCTTCGCTTTAATTACGGCCAATACCGGACCGAATATCTCCTCCCGCGCGATAGTGGCGGAAGGATCCACGTCGGCGAATATCGTCGGTTCGATAAAATATCCCTCTTCGCCGAGTGAACGGCCGCCGGTTACCAGCCGCCCTTCGCCTTTGCCGATGTCGATATACCGAAGAATACTTTGCATAGCCTTATCATTAATGACCGGCCCCATGTAGTTAGAGGGATGCGTCGCCGGGCCCACTTTAATGCCCTTGGCTTTATCCGCCAGCATAGGAATAAAGGAATCGTATGCTTTTTCGTGCACGATCAGGCGCGAACACGCCGAGCATTTCTGTCCCTGATATCCGAAAGCGCTTACGATCACACCTTCGAGCGCTTCCTTCAGGTCGGCATCTTCATCTATGATAATGAAATCTTTCCCGCCCATCTCGGCTATAACCCGCTTAATCCAGATCTGCCCCGGTTGCGTGCGCGCCGCGGTTTCATTTATATGCAGCCCAACTTCCTTGGAACCTGTAAATGCGATGAATCGGGTTCTGGGGTTCTCCACAAGAAGATTGCCTACGGAAGCACCGCTTCCGGTGACGTAATTTACAACGCCGGGAGGCAGGCCGGACTCCTGCAGAATACTCATGAAAAAGGCGCCGGTCGCGGGAGTGTCTGAAGACGGTTTCAATATTACGGTGTTCCCCGCCGCCAAAGACGCCGTCGTCATTCCGACAAGAATCGCACAGGGAAAGTTCCAGGGAGGAATTACAATGCCGACGCCTAAAGGTATGTAGCGGAGTTCATTATCTTCACTCTTAATCCGAGTCAGAGGCTGCCGTTCGGCATAGCGAAGAGCTTCACGACCGTAAAATTCGCAGAAATCAATCGCTTCGGCCGTATCGGCATCCGCTTCCAGCCAGGGTTTACCCGCCTCCAGAATCATCCAGGCGTTGCTTTCAAAGCGCCGGGCCCGCAGCCGTTCCGCGGCTCGGAAAAGAACATTCGCTCTCTCCTGGACCGGCGCCCGTTTCCATTTTTCAAACGCGGCGGCGGCAACATCGATGGCATGAATCGCCTGCTCGGGGTTTGCACTCTGAAAAGTGCCGATCACGTCCGATTTTTTACTTGGATTGTAGGATTTGAAGCTTGCACCCGACTTGAGTTTCTCCGTCCCTATTATCAGGTCATGCTCACGGCCGAGCTGTGACAGAACCTGATCCAGAGCATCGGACTGTTTCTTCCGGTTTTCCTCGTTATTGAAATCCATTAAAGGTTCGTTTTTAAATTCCGCCGGCATATTTATTCCCTCCGTCGAAAGTTTATACCGTTTCCAATAACACAGCAGCGTCGACAGGGCGTCTGCGCCAGAGGCATCCCCTATCTTGACCTCCTCGGTCCGGTTCCATATATTCTAACCGTATGGTGTCTGAAATCATCTTCTAATCCAATTGCGCTGGGACGCGGAATCGATCCTCAGCGGAGTTTTGCGGATACAATGAAAGACAGCCCCGGTTCGATATTAAATCCGCCCGCCCCGCTATTGTGGGAGCGGACATTTGATTTTATCATTCTTACAAAGCCCAAAATCACCTCTCTGGTCCTGTTTACCACATTTGTCGGATTTTACACAGGAATTGATGGCCCCATTCCATTCCTGCTCCTGTTTCATACATTGGCAGGCACGGCACTTATGGCAGGAGGCGCCGGAGCATTTAATATGTATATCGAACGCCAATTGGATGTTTTAATGAAACGCACGGCACTCCGCCCGCTGGCGGCAGGCCGGCTTCAGCCGGGCTCCGCACTTATTTTCGCCCTGGCTATTTCCATAAGCGGCTTTATATACCTGTACGTCCAGGTAAATCATCTTACGAGCATGCTGTCGGCAATCATTTTCGCAGGCTACCTCATTCTCTACACGCCTCTGAAGACAAAAACCTGGGTCTGTACTTTCATAGGCGCCGTACCCGGAGCGCTTCCGGCGGTCCTGGGTTGGACGGCGGCAAAAAACGCAATATCGTATGAACCCTGGATCCTGTTCGCCATCGTTTTTCTCTGGCAGATGCCGCATTTCTACGCCATAGGCTGGATGCACCGGGAGGACTACAAGCGCGCCGGATTTTCCCTGCTGCCCGCGATTGACTGCAGCGGGCGGAGGTTAAGCCGCCAGGCGCTGCTATTCATTGCGCTCCTTGTAATGGTCACTACACTCCCCTACGTATTCGGCACAGCCGGCATTGTCTACATGATCGGCGCCGCTGCAGCGGGGATTACATTCCTTGCATTCGGCTGGCGCTTTGCCCGATCCCTTACGACCGGTTCCGCTCGATTACTGTTTATTGCTTCCGCTCTGTATCTGCCCTTGTTGATGATATTTCTGATACTTAATAAAATATCCTGATGAAATTGATACAAATCCGATCTCCTGATATCCTTTACTATCGATTTGAAACCGGCATCCAAAGGCGAGAGTCTCCTTCAGGATTGGGGAAATACCTTCTTGTTTGCCGATTTTAAATTTGCACGGTAGAAAAATTACTGGGATCTTCGGCCCCTGGATTATAAAATTATCGATTTGAAGCATTCAGTTCATTGTTGCGGAATTTTCCTGTAAAAGAGGATATCTTCATTGGAGTGCGGATAACAGCGAGTCAAGAATCTTTTTCGGCATCCTTTGACACATTTGAGCCTCTTGTACATCGGAGCCGGCTCAAGTGAATCAGGCTTGCATCGACACTGTACGATATGTAGACCGGCCCCGGAAATCCGCCGGGCGGAATCCACAGAGGTGATTCAAATGTACCCCAAAGAAAATCTTTACAGTACGGACCATGAATGGATTTCAGTGCAGGACAGCATTGCTACAATCGGAATAACCGACTATGCCCAACACGAGTTGGGAGATGTTGTCTTCGTAGATCTTCCCGAGGTTGGAGACAGCTTTGAAACGAACGAGCCTTTCGGTTCCGTAGAATCCGTCAAAGCGGTTTCGGAAATCTTTTGTCCGGTAAGCGGTGAAGTGATCGAAATCAATTCCACCCTGGTAGCGAATCCCGAACTGATCAATGAATCGCCGCACGATAGAGCATGGATGATCAAAATCCGCATCGCGAATTCTGAAGAGCTTAATGAGCTTATGAGTGCCGAGGCTTACGAGGAGTATCTTCAGGAACAATCCTGAGGATATCCGTTCCGATTGCCGGCATTTTTCACCATAGCGGAAAACGCAGGCATCTCATCAGGAGCAAAAAAATCACCCCCGGAGGCACGGGTCCGGGAGTGTTTCCTTATCCTTATACAATCCGACTGTATTTGTTCTTCTTTATGACGATTCCTGTTGAAGCCCGTTGAAATGATCCATAATTTCCCTGGGAATCGTCGGAGGGTGATCGACTGCCCTCATATTGTTCTCAGCCACTGCCAAGAATTTGACATGATAGTCGACAGCGGCCTTCAACGAGTTCACAGAATAGGTCCCGACGGTTCCAAATGGCGATAATTTCAACGACTGCGATTCCTCGGAATCCGGATCTTCCTCTGAATTATTTAACTTTATCTCCTTTTTTTCCAATGGCTTAGAAGACTCAACCATAGATTGCGGGAATACCTGACCTTCTATTCTCATGCGTTCCTCCTAATACGGGGAATGATTCCTTCTTTTGTCCCCTATTAGTTAACGCACGAAGCGTGCCAATAGTCTTAGATCTTAATTTCCCCGGAAATCGCTCCTGAAAACCTTCCGTTTTTTATATTCCGTCCCCGTTTAAATACGGCATCCTTTCCTAGTTTTTCAGCGCTTCGCTTAAACGGAGAAGAAATTCCTTTTCCGGGAACAGGCTCTCAAACAGTCCCGGAACAATACGCATCGTTTCTTCATGCGTCAGGCAGTACTCCATTTTGCTGAAATTTTTGCGGAGTTCACACACCTCGTTCGAAACGTCCTTCTTCCGGAGAACCACATCGGCGATCAGGCGGGCCAGCTGCTCGAAATCCTTCTCTTTCATTCCGAACCGGGTCATCTCCTGGACACCCATCCGGATGCCGCTGGGATGATAGAATGTTGCATCTCCCGGCAATGCCTGGTAGTTCGTAATGATATTGTTCGCCTCCAGGCGCGTGGCGATTTCCTTGGAATCGCCGAAGCCGGCAACCCGGAGAATCACCTGGTGTGTATGGGTGTATCCTTCCGCCTCCCCTCCTTCGACGGGTATCCCCCGGTTTGCACAGTACGTTGCGAACGCGCGGGCATTCGAAAGCACCTGAGATTGATACTCGCTCTTATAGGCGTTCATTTCGATGGTGGCGGCGAGCATGGCCAGCTGTGTTCCAAGGTGGTGATTGCTGGTCATTCCCGGGAAAGTACGCGCCGTGATTTCTTTCCATAGCTGGCTCAGCGGCGAATCTGTATTCATATTGGACGCAATAATGCCCCGCTGGGGTCCGAAGAAGGTTTTATGCGTGGATCCCGTTACCACATCCGCTCCCTCGAAGAGCGGATCCTGAAACAGGGGTCCCAGAATACCCAGAACATGCGCGGCATCGTACATGACAAGCGGACGGTAGCCCGGTACGGATCGTATACAATCCCGGAGCTGTTTAATCGGCTCGGGATGCAGAAACATGCTTTTCCCGAACACGACAAGCGTCGGCCGATGTTCATTGACCAGATTCGCCATCGTTTCCGAATCCACCTTATAAGGATTCTTCTCATCCGTGGGGAAATGGATAATGTTTTTTTCGGCCAGATTATACAAGGCACCGTAAGGCTGTGCGGAAAGGTGCCCGCCGTAATTGAGATCGTTGTTCATCACACAGGCAAGCCGGCCGCTGGAACCGAGGGCCGGGTAGCCATCAGGGCCGGAGGACAGGAACTTCACGAGACCCTTGAATACGATTTCATTGGCCATCTGCCCGCTTACGGGTCTTGTTTCGACGTTGCTCCCTCCGATAAAAGCGGCGAATTCGGATTTCAGGTATCGCTCCATTTCGTAAATGAAATCGGCTCCCTGATAGTAGTAAACCTGGTCTCCCTTGAGCGCGCCGGTACCCGACAGCGACTCCACTTCTTTCTTAAGAGCCGTTTTATGCTCCGCGTACCTGCCGGAAGGGTCGCTGATTTCGCACAGCTTCACAAATAATGACGGGGTATTTTCGGAAGGGATAAGATTGAAACACTTTTTCTGACGCCATTGATTGTTCTCTGCAATTTTTTCCGACAATTCACTCAGTTTGTTTACTAATGTATTCATTTCATCCTCAAAATCATCAAAACCGGATTATTCCACCGGATCCATTTACGGATTGGGCTGCGTTCCTCTAAGTTTTTCCGTTACCGCCGCAATATCCGAACGACTGGACAGATCCAGAACCGGCGCCTGAAATGTTAAAACTTTGAATTTCACCTTTAATTCTTCAATCGCATACTGGATCGCGTCCGAAAGCTCCAGCTCTCCCCTTTGGGACGGTTGAATATTACTGCACGCTCGGTAGATATCGGGAGAAAAAACCCAGCTGTTCATACTGACATACACGGGATCTCCGAGTTCTCGAATAGTGTCTTCGGAAGGTTTCTCGAAAATTCTCTCCAGATAACCGTCCCCGTCGATTTTAACCACCGCAAATTTTAATATTCGCTCCTGCGGTACATTACTCCCTGCCACAAGACTGTCCCGGTCGAAAAGTGCGACGCCCGGGCCCCGCAGCTTTCTTAATGCACCCAGAGCATCGACGGGATAGTAGTTGTCCGAATTAATAACAAGGAAATGATCCTGCCCGGTAAACTCTTTTGCGGCAGCCACAGCATCGGCGGTTCCCAGGGGCTTTTCCTGGATCGCAAAACTGATCCGGATTCGTTCGGGCGGCGACTCTACCAGGTAGTAATCCCGGATCATGGTATGCTCGGGTCCGATAACCAGGCAAACCTCGGAATACCCTGCATTTGCGAGTTCACTCAAAACATAGTCCAGGAAAGGTCTGTCTATGGGTATCATCGCCTTGACGCCCAAACCGGCCACTTCTGTCTGTTTATTATCCAGTACCGCCGATTCGTCCGATTTGCGCATTCTCGTACCCAAACCGCGCGCCATGATTACGACCTTATTCACTGGAGCCATACCCATCTTCCTTGCCCGCTTTTCTCAATGGGCGCTACTGCGGGCCGTCACGCTCATACAACGGACCCACAAAATGTTGAGATATTAACCCAAACCGCCGGCCCTTAACAGTACTCAAACCCGAATATTATGGATTCTGAACCCATCAGGCCAGCTTATATTATGGACATAACGCCCTTTTTATTCCATGCCGGATAATTTTCAGTATATCGGGGGCATTGGGGCCAGGACCTGGAAAATTCCGGGTGGGACATGGAATACTATTCTGAAACAGCCCGGGCACGGTGTTCCTTAATCGGTTGCCTGAGCTGATTTGGCCCCCACTGTACCCATATAAATAGCAACCAGAACAACTATAACCCCGGCCCAGTTCAAGCCGCCGGTCGGTCGGTCGAAAAAGGAAACATCCCAGAGAAAGGCCAGGGCGGGCTGAAGAAGAAGGATCAAGCCTGAAATCGACACGCGGAGACGGGGCAGTGCATGGGCGATCAGGATCCAGCCAACACCCTGGCTGAACACTCCAAGTACGGTGAGCGACAGCAGAGACTGCGTATCAGGAATAGCGAAGGAATCGCCCGAAAGCAACATTTCAACGGCAAGAACACCGGCTGTGGTCAGCGACACCAGCATCAGAATGTAGAAAAAGGAGAGTTTTCCGGTTTCCCCCTTACTTGTACGTTCAACCGTGTGAAGTTTCCTGACAGACAGCAGGAATCCGGAATAAAAGACGGACGTAGCCAGACCGGCGTATATCCCCAAGCGGTATTGAGCGCCTAGCAGGTCCCATCGAATCCCCACAACCAGGAACAGACCGGCTACGGCCAGGAGAACGGACAAAAGATAAAGCGGCCGCAATCTCTCTTTAAAAAACAGTATCCCGACCAGCGCCATAATAAAAACCTGGAAGTTGGGCAGAATCGTGCCCAGACCGGGACCGACATAAAGGATGCTGGTATGAAAACAGATCAGGTCCAGTGCGAATAAAACACCCGCCAGGAACATCAATCCTGTTTGCAGCCGGGAAAGGCGACAGAACTCCCTTCGCCAGATTGAGCCCAGCAGAAGGAAGACGCCCCCGATCAGAACCCGGTAAAACGCCGCCGATTCAGGCGTGACATGACTGAGCCTGACCCAGACACCGGAAAAGCTGATCAACACCGCACCGATAATGAGGCCCGGAATGATTCGGCTGTTGTGATGGGATACTGTTGGATATTGGTTCGTCATTTGGTTAAAAATATTAAAAATGAAGAGCATAACATTAGAATGACTTTCCAGCCTGCAATCTTTCACGGCGTTTTTTGGGAGAAATTCATTATGAGTGATATCGACGACAAAATCCTGGAAGCATGGAACTGAGAAGACAGGGATGTAATGAACGTTTACGGGAAGGAACCGGGGCTGTTCGGCCTCATTGCTGAAAGTTTCCGGGGGAAATTGAAATCCCTGGTGATTGTGGTTTTTCTGTTCATTTTGATTTTTGCCGTAATCCTGGTTTACTGCGCCATCAATTTCTTTTCGGTTGAAGACATTGGAATGAAATTGAACTGGCTGGCGGTTGGCCTTACAGCCTTGATCGTGGTCGCGCTGTTGCGACTCCGGTATTTTATGGAATTGAATCGTATCTCCGTTGTCCGGGAAATAAAACGGCTGGAACTGCAGGTTTCGTTGCTGGCAAAAAAGTTGTAGCCCAATGAATCAACCTGGGCCGGTAATAAAGGCGAACACTAACTTGTCCGCCGTAGCCCGGCCGAATCTTTGATTCGGCTAGGGGCGAAGGCGGAAGGTTCGCCCCTGCCATCATACGATCCTTTTCTCATCAGAGTCCGAAGCCCTAAAAGGCACTGCAGACTGCTTTTAACACACCGGCGGCTTGGTGTTGGGCGGCGGCGGATTTTTCATCCCGATGCGGAAATGCTCGCCGGTATCTTTTCGCTTCCACCCGACGCGCTGATTCAGCGGGTATTCGACCGTAATGGCGTCGGGAACCGGGCAGTCCGCGGCGCAGCAGCCGCAGAACCAGCATTCGTCCGGGTAGAGAACAATGGGCGGTTTCCCTTCCTCCGAACTGGGTACCATGACATCCGTCCGGCAAACATCGACACAAATATTGCAGCCCGTACAGAGCTCTTCATTGATAGAAATCACCCTGCACGGCATAACCGGATTCGGCACCATATAAGCTTTCTCTGCCATTATCCTTCCCCTTCCATTTTAAGGTCGCAATACTTCCGGTAATTCTCTTCATAACTTGCGGCATAGGGCGGCCGCAGCCAGTAATCGAGCGGGAGCTCGCCGGTTTTGATTTCCCCTTTTTCCTGCCGCAGGGTTACGATCTTGTTCCACTCGGGGGGATCGACGTCGGGATAATCCATCCGCTTGAAATCCAGGTGGAGGCTGCTGGCTTTGCGCGCCATGGAAGCTTCCATGATTATTTTACCCACAGTGATATGGGTCAGGTTTTCGAGGGTACGGCACAGCTCGTGCGGATTACGGGCAAAAGCCCTGGATGCCTCGCTTTCGAATATGCTGTCCATCCAGCGGATTCCCATTTGCAGCGTTTGCTCGTTTTTATATTCGCCGCAATAATCCTGCATGATGCGGCACAACCCGGCCCGCATCTCTTTCCACCCGATCCCGTCTTTTCGCTTCACCGGAGCATAAACCCTCGCTTTCTCTCCGTCGATCTGGCTTCGGCCGACAGGTCCCGGTTCAGCGTCGCGCGCATATACCGCGGCTTTTCTCCCGGCGTACCTTCCGGTTGTCGCCGCATGCGCATGGGTGCCGCCGGAATACTGCTGGCTCCCCGCAACATACAGGCCTTCCAGGTTTGTCCTGAGATCCCAGTCGAAAACGATGCCGCCCCCTCCGCCGAACGCCACCTCGCGCCACTGGCCCGGGCCGTACGTCTCCCAGTTGGGCCCGTGCCCGTACTGTTCCGGGGGCAAAACCGCCAGTTGCAGCATGTCCTTGTCCGGATCGAAACCCGCCTTGTTGTACGTGTCGTAAATAATGCGGCACTTGCCTTCGTTGTAGACCATCAGCCCCCAGATCGCGCGCCTTTCATGTTCGGGCATCCCCGGCAGATCCGCGTAGAGGGGCAGGACATATTCGCCGTTTTTTATACACTCGGAAAGATCGGGAATAAGACTTGGGCCCCAGATATCGTACGGTCCCCTTCGACCATAGCCGAAGAACTTCTGGCCCGAAGCCGGCTTGTATCGATCCGAAACGTTCCGGATCACATTACCGTCCCGGTCTACCCAGGGGATCTCTTTCCCGTTAGCGTCCACAATCGTACAGGCAAACCAGGTATTGTTGTGATCGCCGGTTCCGTACGGAGGATATCGGAAAAAACCGCTGGATAAAGCGCGACCGCTTCTTTCCATCAAGGCCAGTTCCGCGCCCGCGTTCCAGGCCATGGCGGTGCCGTCCCCGGAATTGTTCGGATCGTTGAAACTGGACCCGAATCCGATCAGTTCCGTCGAAAAAATCCACTGTCCGGCCGGTACGGCCATGGAAAGGATGACGGACTTCGACCGGAATATATAAAACTCGCCGGTGCGCGTATGAATCCCGGCTGCGCCCACGACCCTGCCGCCCTGGCGGCCGTCTTCGGTCAGCAGGATTGTGGCCATAATACGATCATGGATTTCCACGCCCAACCGCAGCATTTCCTTATAGAGAGCGACTTTAATATCCGCGCCCCCGTTGACCCGAATGCAGTACCGGTTCTCGTAATCGTATGCGAACATGAGTTTGGTTTTTTCATCCCGGAAGTCCGCACCGGCGAATTCATCGTCGACATCCCGAACCTTTACGCCCATCCCCTCGAGATCCATGAGCGCGTCGTAGCTTTCATTGCACTGGATGTAGCAGCTGATCCCGTTTCCGAACTCGCCGAAGCTGTAGGGCCCGAACGATTTCACGATATCCATGACTTCATCCGGAGTAATCCTGGAGCAGGGATTCGTATAGGCGCCGTGCCAGTGGTCCACGCCCGCTCCGCCGGAACCGCTCCGGATAACGGCGCCCTTGTCGACGACAACTACTTTTGCGCCCCTTTTTGCGGCGCTGATCGCGGCATGGCACCCTGCAACGCCTCCCCCGAGAATAAGTACATCCGCGCTGACTTCATTTTCCTTTCCATAATTCACGGGATAGGGCCATTCCCTTGCCTCCGCCTGATTGATGTGCGCCATTTTCATTCCCTCCCCGGGTATTCGCCGCGGCAATACCCCGAATCGATCCGGTGTCAAAACTGTCGTATTCTATAACGGAATGAGAAAGTAATAAACGAATTCAATATTCCCCGGTACGCGGAAAGATCGTCCCCTAGGAATTCGCTTCTCACGAAGTTTGGCATTCGCAAAAATTCGCGTTATGCTACCTGTTGGGAGAAAGAAAATGACACCTGCAATGCAGTACAACAGGAGGATTCAGATTATCCTGATCCTGCTGGGGATCATTGGAACGAGCCTGGCGCATTACTTCACGCCCTCCTCCCTGATTCTGTGGCACAACATTTTCCAGCGTCTTTATTACCTGCCGATTGTATACGCCGCCGTGCGTTTCGGATGGATCGGAGGACTGCTGGCCGCGTTACTCTCGGGACTCTGCTATATACCGCATATCCTCATAGACTGGCGCCAATACCCCGGCTACGCTTTCAATCAGTATGCTGAAATCGTACTTTTTTTCCTCGTCGGGGCCGTCACGGGATTTCTGGCGGACGAACAGCGCAAAAAACAGAAAGAGCTGGAAAAAGCCGCCAACCAACTTGCGGACGCGAACCGGGAACTTCGGGACAACTTCGAACGCATGAAGCGCGCCGACCGTCTTGCCGCAATCGGGAACCTCTCGGCAGGACTGGCGCACGAAATCCGGAATCCACTGGCCAGCATAGAAGGATCCGCCGGGATTCTGGGCAAAGGGAGTTTGACGGAAGAACAGCATCGGGAATTTCTGGAAATCATTAAAAAGGAGTGCCGGCGCCTGAACCGGCTGCTCGGCAACCTGCTGGATTTCGCGCGGCCTCCAGTCCCGCAGCGGCAATCCATTATTCTGGAACCGCTGCTGGAATCCGTCATCCGTCTTGTATCACACACCGCCTCCGAAAAAGACATCCGGATATACAGGACGGTCTCGCCTCCTGATTTAACGCTGAACGGGGACGGAGAGCAGCTGAAGCAGGTGATCCTGAACCTGGTCCTCAATGCAATACAGGCAATGCCGGAGGGGGGCAGGATTCAACTGAACGCACGCCTGGAAGCTTCCGACCTGATCGTTGAAGTTGTCGATGAGGGAACCGGAGTGGCGCCCGAAGATCTGGACAGGATATTTACCCCCTTCTTCACGACCCGGGAAAACGGAACCGGGCTGGGTCTCGCGGTTGCGAACCAGATCATCATGCAACATGGAGGAATACTGGAAGCGCGCATCAATACGGGCGGGGGAATGATATTTACTATCGCTATTCCTCAAACAGAGAAAGAAACGCCTTCTTAGAGCTCAAGCTTTCCCCGGTACAGCATATCCTTTAACTTGAATTTTTTCTTAATCATGCAGAGGCCGAATCTTATCACCACTTCGACCTCCTTATCTTCCATGGAAATCACCGGCCCATTGTTTTGATATCTCGGGAAAGCTATATAAAGATTGATATTTTCACCATCCTGTTCGGCATATACTTCCACAGGCTGGATCGGCGGTTTCCCCTCTACAATAAGTTGTGATGCGCTGCCTTTGAACGCATTCCGCAGGCGGTCGTCAACCGTCCACCAGGGCCACCAGCGCAGGCCGATGACTCCCAGAATATAAGACGATTCCGGCCGGTTCACTATTTCAGCCGCTTCATCCGATGTTCCTGCTTTGTCTTTGTAGCGCAAGATAGCAACAGCCTGTTTGATGGGAAGAGAAGAGTGCCATCTCAGAATCACCGGTGGATAATCGTCGATAACGCGGGCCATAGCGGCACCGGAGAGCGCCATATTCCGGTTTTCCCTGGTGTTTGTCCCCCACTCACCCGGATCCTCATAATCAGGACGTATAACAAATCTGTAATCATCCCCATAGCCTGTATTCACATCGCTCGCTTGAGCCATGATCATTGCATGTTGTTCAGCAGGATGAATGTCGCCCGCCACAACATCGGCTCTGGCCGCCCATGGCGAATTCCGGAGCATTTTTGAAACTTCCTTCTCGCTCCAGTTCGTAAACTCTTTCTTTTCCCAGAAGTCCGCCGCATACAGAAGGCAGGCGGATACGGTCAGGCAGGCGATCAGGAAGCAGCAAATCCGTCTCATAACACCTATCCTCCCTTCTTCTGGTAAAAATAAGCGAATTAAATAAATAGAGGCATAATACCGCAAAAGAGTTCAGAAATTATTCTGTATACTGCGCAAGAGGCAAAATGGCCATCATTGGGGCAGGGGTTTGATTGACAAACGACTCGGCGCAGCTGTTTTTTTATGTTCAACGTGGAATACCAGGCATTCCGTGTTCCACGTTGTTTTTTTGATAGTTTTATCGAAGAGACATGGAGAATAACAAACTAAAATTCAAGCTTTTCCTGAAATAACATATCCTTCAGGCTGAATTTTTTCTTAACTTCGAAAAAGTTCCCATCGATCATCACCATTACATTTTTATCCTTCAATGTAATTAACGGAGAACCGTTCTGGGATCTTGGAAAAGCAACATAGAGATCCGTATCCTGGCCATTCTGATTGGTAACGACTTCCACGGCCTGGATGGGGGGCTTGCCCTCTACAATCAGCTGTGAACCGGCCTTGATCATGTCCTTATTGTACATAAACGCCTGCCCCGGCATGCTGATAATACCAACGATATACAGGGATTCTTCTCTGTTGATCATTTCAGCGGCTTCTTCCGACGTTCCGACCTCATCCTTAAACCGGAGACACGCCACTGCCTGCTTAACAGGCAAAGCGGAGTGCCACCTCACGATAACCGGAATCGGCTCACTGCCACCCATAGGCATTCCCATGCCCATACCGCCCCCAAAGCCGCCCGGAGGCATTCCCATACCCATGCCGCCTCCAAAGCCGCCCGGAGGCGTTCCCATATCCGGGCTCTTGCTTTGTTCCTCGCCTTGTTCCTTGCTAGGTTCCTTGTCTTGTTCCTTATCTTGTTCCTTGTCTTGTTCCTTGTCTTGTTCCTTGCTTTGTTCCTTATCTTGCTCTATACCCGGTCCCGCACCCGGTCCCCTACCGGCTCCAAAGCCACCAGGGGGCATTCCCATGCCCGATCCCATTTTGGGCGTTTTATACTTGATATAAGTTCTGCGCGCCCAGGGCGAATCCTTAAGTATTTTCGATACCTCGTCTTCGCTCCATTTAGTGAATTCCTTTTTTTCCCAGAAATCCGCCGCATACAGCAGGCAGGCAGAAACAATCAGGCTGGCAATCAACAGGCAGCAAATCCTTTTCATAACACCGGCTCCCAATACTTTTTAAGCAAACCTCCTTCGCCTAAAGGCGAGGGATTTTCCCCATCCCCGAGCGGGACATTATACGCGGTACAGGATATATTGAGACACATCGTGTAGCAAGAACTAATGAATTAACTACTAATACATTAGAATATACATTGACAGGACTTCGAGAGTACTTTGACAGGCCGCGGTGTGATTTGCCACAGCTTCATCTGCTGCGGATAACAATAGCTATAGCATTCCAGTCATCCGAATCAGCGCTCCCTGGCTTTGCGTCCGGTGCTACCGCTGCTGGTGCCGCCGGGCGAGGCACTGGGCGCTCCCCCGCCGGAAGGAGTAGAAACGCGGCCCCCTCCTCCGGAAGGCGCTGAAATCACCCTGCCGGATGACGGAGGAGGCGACACGATCCTTGGACTGCCGGAAGGCGAAGGAGGGGACGTGATTCTGCGAGTCTCGGCAGCCGGTACAGATGATACGGAGCCGCTGCTTCCCCTGGTTGAGTAGACTCTTGCATTGGGGCTTGAACGGGAATTTCTAATTACCGATGAGGATCCTGAAGCTGCACTCCCGGATTTTGGCCTGGCAAAACGTCTCTGATCGATCCTTGTATATCCACGACCGGCAACCAGCCTGCCGCTGTTGTTGCTCCTGTACACCCCGCCTGGATATACGGGTGATCCCCAGTATGGATAGTACCCGGACCATATTCCCCAACCGCTGCTCCAATAGAGGGAGTAGGTATATGGAGTCCAGTACCAGGGAAACAGCGGATCGATTACGTAATAATGGCCATATGGCGGATATACGTAATAAATATCCCCTTCCGACTGTGCAGAATCAGATCTCGGTTCCACGGAGACCGTGCGTGGCTCCACCGTAAATTTCTCCGGAAATGAAAGCGCCACCATGAGATCGGTAACTTGAGAGGGAACGCCCGCGTCTGAAAGGTAGACCAGGGTTTTGGAATTAATTGGAAACGGTTCATGATATTCGACCAGGGCCGCCTCCAGGACTTCCGGGGCCACTTTCCGGCTGAGTTCGACAACTTCACTGATTGAAAATCCGGTGCCGGCGGAAATTCGGGAAGATCCGACTCTTCCGATATTATATTTATCGGAATCGGCGTTTTTATGCGGAACCGGCGCGTATCGACGCAGCGTAATAAATCTGTCCTCCTGACGCTGCAATAATTGAATATCCAGCCACTCGCCGTTTTTGTTGATTATTGAAAGACCTGAAATTTTCTGCGACAACTCGCCCGGACAGCTCGACTTGCTTTCAAACAGCAAACGCTTCCCCGTTTCGGACCAGGAATACTGATACCAGCCCGAGCATTCCTTTTCCCTCAACGGTTGAGCCAGCCCGTTTGTAACGATCGCGTCCTCGAACAGGACCGTCTCGCCCCGAAATGCTTTCATACTAACGGTATTGCGGTCGTCCCCGGGACCGAT
>JAFGTD010000071.1 GCA_016934295.1 Acidobacteriota bacterium | reverse complement strand
TCTGGGTCACGCTCATGGGATCGGACTTCCTCGAGGAAGGCAGACGCGCGGCGCAGTGGCTCGTCAACTACATGAATACGGATAAACCCGTGAAGATAGTCGAGCTGCAGGGTACCATCGGGTCCGCGCCCGCCATCGACCGCAAAATAGGGTTCGAGGAAGTGCTGAAAGACTATCCCAACTATCGGATTATCCATTCGGAAAGCGGCGACTTTTTCAGGTCTATCGGGGAAGATGTCATGAGAACGATCCTGAAGGAGCTGAAGGCGAAGGGCGAGACCTTCGACGTCCTCTTCTCCCATAACGACGACATGGCCTTAGGCGCCATCAAGGCCATGGAAGAGGCGGGAATGCGGCCCGGAAGGGACGTGATTATCGTATCGGTGGATGCGATTCGGGACGCCTTCAAGGCGATGATCGCGGGGAAGCTCAACTGTTCGGTGGAATGCACCCCGCTGTTAGGGCCTCAGCTCATGAAGGCGGTAAAGGACTATTTCGCCGGCAAGGAGCTGCCCGTCCGTATCGTCACCTCGGAGGCCGTCTTTCCCGCCGAAGTCGCCCGGAAGGCCATCGCCAACCGAAAGTACTGATTCCTCCGCCGAATAAGGCACAAAAAAAACGATTAGTCTAAATACCTCAGTGGAGAACCATGCTACGCTTTTTTAAGGGTTCGGCAGGTATTTGGCTAGGTGAATGCGCGGCGTTGCCGCTTAAAATGTAGAGGTTTTTCAAGTCAATGGAGGTGTGAGATGGAATTTCGAACAAGATGGCTTCGATTGTCGATGACAGTCGGTCTGATTCTGGTACTGGGGCTGGGGGCAGCGGGCGTACTGTTCGCAGGGGGCGCCGGCGAGGAGGAAGAAAAAAGCTCCCTCATTAACGTGGGCATCGTGAATCTGCCGCCGGAAGAATCCGGCTACCGGCAGGCCAATGTCGAGGACATGAACAACGTCTTCTCGAAGGCAAATGGCTACGACGCGAAACAGACGAACACCGGCGACAACAGCGAGCAGATCGCCGCGGCGAAAGGGTACATTCGAGACGGCGTGGACTATCTCCTGATTTCGGCCGCAAACGCGTCCGGATGGGACGACACCTTAAAGTCCGCAAAAGACGCAGGCATTAAGGTTATTCTCTTTGACCGTGCGATTGATACGGATGAATCGAACTTTCAGGCGGCACTTCTCTCGGATATGGCTTATGAGGGTAATACGGCGGTTGAATGGGTGCTGAATAATGTTTCGAACCCGATTAATTTAATTCTTATTCGCGGTCAGTTGGGTTCAGCGGCTGAAATAGGTCGCAGCAAGGCAGTGCTCGATGCCGAAAAAGCAGGTAAACTCAAAATCGTTGCTGATGGAACCGGCGGGGACAGCTGGAGCCTTGAAGAAGCCCGTAAAGTGGTTGAAGCCGCGATTGCCGCGGGCAAGGATTTTAACGTCATCTACGCGGAGAACGACGGTATGGCGCAAGGCGCCGTTCAGGCCCTGGACGCGGCCGGCATTACCCACGGCAGGAACGGCAAGGTCAAGGTCATCGGTTTCGACTTCAACCGTTTTGCGCTTCGCAACGTACAAGCCGGATACTGGGACGCCGACATGCAGTGCAATCCACGTCAGGCTGCCGAGATTTCTAAGTGGATCAAAAGTGGTAATCTCCCCAGCGGAATCATTTATCAGAAAGAATTGCTCTTTACTACTGACAAGATAACCGACCAAGACATCGAAAATTGGGGTATCAATGCCGATCCCGGCAAGGGTGTGGTAACCAAGTAACTGTTTTTTTGATATGATTCCAAATTCGTGAGGCTTTTAACGCGGTGCGGTGAACGGATGCAATCCGGCACATCGCGCCGCGGTTGGTTTGTATGGAACGCGAAGGAGACCGCCGATTGGAAACGGAGAATGTGCTGGAAATGCAGGGTATCTGCAAGTCCTTTCCAGGGGTCAGGGCCCTGCATAACGTGAATTTTTCGCTCCGAAAGGGCGAGATCCATGCCCTCATGGGCGAAAACGGAGCCGGCAAGTCCACCTTGATAAAGGTAATAACCGGGGTTTACGAAAAGGACGCCGGTCGGATCGTTATAGACGGAAAGGCGATCCACTTCAAATCTCCCCAGGACGCGCAGGACTTCGGAATCGGCACGGTCTATCAGGAAATTACGCTCTGCCCCAATCTGAGCGTCGCGGAGAATATGTTCATCGGCCGCGGCCGTTACGCGTTCGTCGACTGGAAGCGGTTAAACGCGAAGGCGGCAGGGTTGCTTGCCTCCCTCGCTGTTCCGGCGAGGCCGACCCAGCAGCTTTCAAGCTGTTCGCTCGCGGTCCAGCAGATGATCGCGATCGCCCGCGCCATCGATATGAAGTGCAGGATTCTCATCTTAGACGAGCCGACGTCCTCGCTTGACGAAGACGAGGTACAAAAGCTTTTCACGCTCATGCGCGAGCTCAAATCGAGGGGAGTAGGGATCATCTTCATAACCCACTTCCTCGATCAGGTGTATGAAATTAGCGACACCATTACGGTGCTGCGCAACGGAGAATTGATCGGAGAATACGAGGCCTCTTCCCTGCCGCAGATCGAGCTGGTGTCGAAAATGATGGGAAAGGCGATAGAGGATGTGGCTAAGTTAAAAAAGCTTAAGCCGCCCGCACGTGACGGCAGCACCGCCGTATTCGAGGCGACGGGGCTTTCGAGTGCCGCCGGCGTGAAACCCTTTAACTTCACGATACATAAAGGCGAAGTAAACGGGTTCATCGGGCTCCTCGGCTCCGGGCGCAGCGAAAGCGCCCGCGCTATTTTCGCAGCCGACAAGGTGACGGGCGGCGAGGTTAGAATAAACGGTAAAAAAGTTAAGATAGGCACGCCCTTGCACGCGATGAAACAGGGAATCGGCTATCTTCCGGAAGACCGCAAGGGCGACGGCATAATCGCCGAGCTTTCGGTGCGCGAAAACATCATTTTGGCATTGCAGGTCATGAAAGGTTTTTTTAAGCCGTTTTCGCGGAAACAGGCGGAGGCGTTCGCCGACCAGTATATTCGAAGCCTGAATATAAAAACCGCGTCCACCAACACGCCCATCGAATCTCTTTCCGGCGGCAATCAGCAGAAGGTCATTCTCGCCCGCTGGCTGCTCACGCTGCCTAAGTACCTCATCCTCGATGAACCCACGCGAGGAATCGATGTCGGAACCAAGGTGGAGATACAAAAACTCGTGCTCAAGCTCGCCGACCAAGGAGTCAGCGTGACGTTTATATCTTCGGAGATTGAGGAAATGCTTCGCACCTGCTCCCGGCTCATCGTCATGAAGGATCGTGAAATTGTCGGGGAATTATCCGGAATGGATTTGACGGAAAGCGACGTCATGCACGTGATAGCCGGAGGCGGGGTATGAGAATAACCAAAGCCAGAGCGGCACAATTTCATCTGTTCCTACCCCTCTCGGTTCTGTTGATTCTAATCGTGATAAACCTGATAAAAGGCGCCGATTACTTCAGCATTTCCGTCATAAACGGGGCGTTGTACGGGAATATACCGAACATTCTGTTCGGCGCCTCCGAATTGGTTATTCTGGCGATAGGGATGACCCTGGTAACGTCCTCCTCCGGCGGGCAGGACATAAGCGTCGGCGTGGCCGCAGCCATCACCTCCGCCGTGTTTGCCCTGGTTCTCCGTAATACCGGCCACATCACCTGGATTACCATTGCGGTTGGTTTCTTGGTAAGCTGCGCGGCCGGCATAGTCATCGGAGCCTTCAACGGTTCCCTGGTTTCGATATTCAAGGTCCAGCCGATGGTCGCGACGCTCATCCTGTTCACGGCGGGCAGGTCCATAGCCTT
>JAFGTD010000070.1 GCA_016934295.1 Acidobacteriota bacterium | reverse complement strand
CCGTCGGAAGATGCGTGATCCGAACAGCCGAGTCCGTTACGTTTACGTGCTGCCCTCCGGCGCCCGAAGATCTATATGTGTCGATGCGCAGATCCTTTTCATCGATCTGGATCTCTATCTTTTCGTCGATCTGGGGATAAACGAATACGGAAGCGAAGCTCGTCTGTCTTTTACCCATGGCGCCGAACGGAGAGATTCGTACCAGTCGATGCACGCCGCTCTCGGATGAAAGATATCCGTAAACAAAATCCCCCTCAACCAGGAAGGTGGAAGATTTAATTCCCGCTTCATCTCCAGGCTGGTAATCCAGCATTTTCGTTTCGTAGCCGGACCGTTCACTCCATCGCAGATACATGCGGACAAGCATCCCGGCCCAGTCCTGGGACTCTACGCCGCCGGCGCCGGGATGGATCGTAACAATGGCATTTGCACTGTCATGTTCCCCGGACAGAAGCATCCGGATTTCGGTATGCTGCGCTTCCTGTTCCAGTTTCTCAACTTCACTGATTAGATCCGTCAGCACATCTTCGCCTTCTTCGGCCAGTTCGGCCAAAGCTCTTATATCCTGACCTTCTCTTGCCAACCTGGCATCCAGTTCTATATCCCGCTCCAGCCGGCTTCGCGTCTGCAGGACCGACTGCGCCTCTTCCTGGTTGCTCCAGAACTCCGGATGGGATGCTTTTTTTTCAAGCTCGAGAACCTGTAAGCGCTTGCGGTCCGCATCAAAGATATCCCCGAATCTGTACAAGTTTTTCTTCAATGGCATTCACTCTCTGCTGCAGTTCCTCGAGCATTAAAACATCCTCCGAAAATAAAAACCGTTTCCCGTTCCCCGTTCCCCGTTTCCCGTTAAACACCTTTTCAAATTCTTCCACTGTACGGGGACATGACCAAACCACACTTCAGCTGCGTAGTTCATTGTTTGTTATTTAACGGCCGTTTCTTTCGTTCCCTTGTTAATACGAGGATCGTGAAACTACAGACAATGATAGCACACAGAAAAACGAACATGTCGCCATAACGGGTATAGAACGTTTGCTGCGCGATAAATGCGAAGCGTCCTTCGCATACGGCCTGCTGCAGTATCCCGGTTGCCGTCTGAATCCTGCCCGTCGGTTCGATAACGGCCGAAATCCCTGAATTTGCCGCCCGGAGCAAATATCTCCTGTTTTCGACCGCCCGCCATCGGGCAATTGAAAAATGCTGGAATGGAGCGCTGCTGTCCCCGTACCACCGGTCATTGGTCAGATTAACGATCAGCCGGCTGCCGTTGCGAACGAATCCTCGCACCAGACCGGGAAAAATCGCTTCAAAACAAACGATTGCATTGGCCGGATGTTGTCCCAGCTTAAATATCTTGTTCTCACGGCCCGGGTGAAATCCGCCTACATCCTGCGAAATGGTCCGCATGAATACAAAGAGTCTTTTCAACGGGATATACTCCCCGAAGGGCACCAGGTGGATTTTGTCGTAAGCGCCGGAAAGTGCGCCTTTTCCATTCAGATAATAGGCGCTGTTAAAATACTTCAGACCTTCACCGGTTTCTTCCCTCCGGATATTGTTAAAAATCAGTCCATAGGTGTAGCGAACAGCGAGGTCTTTCAGCATCTCCCTGTAGGGTGCATTCTGTTCATACATCACAGGGGTAGGCGATTCCGGCAGAATCAGCAGATCGACAGAGGAAAACTGCAAATCATCCGCCATGCGCAGATACCCGTCCTGATATTTCTCGGCGAGGACAGGGCCCGTTTCATCGGCGCTGAGATTCCCCTGGAGCATGGCTGCGCTGGAATCCTCCTGAAACCCGTCCCAGCGATCGAGGGATGCACGTCCGTAAAGAAAGCAGGCGAAAACCAGCAGAATTATCCCCAGCACCGGCCACCAGGCACGGAAATTCCGCCCCTTATGCATGACTGCCCAGACAACCGCCGTTGAGAATCCCGTAACAAGGAAAGAAATTCCGTACACGCCCGTCAGATCGGCGATTTGGATAAGACTCAGCCAATCGGACTGGGAATATCCAACCAGAAGCCATGGAAATCCCCCGAAAGGAATTTTTGTTTGCGCGTATTCAATTACAATCCAAACGGCGGGAAACAGAAGCAGGCACGCATCGCCTCCCCGGAGCATCAATTTTTTCGTCGCATAACAACCGGCTCCCAGGAAGCAGGCGAGCAGCAGAATCAGCAGCACGTATCCGGTCCAGGCAAGCCAAACGGACAGTCCGCCGTAGCGCTGCAGAACAGCCGGCATCCAGACGAGCAGCGCGAAGAGTTCAATCCCTCCCGCGACATACCCCCCTAAAAACGCACGGACGGGTTTCCGGACCCGAACCACGAATGCGATCAGGGGGATGAAAGCAATCCAGGCAAGATATGCCTGGTTGAATCGCGGAAAGGAAGCTACAAGGAGAAAACCGGTCAGCGCCGGCAATAGCAGCAGCATAGCGACGGTTCAGGATCTTCACTTCAGTTTGTTTTAACAAAACAACTGAAGCCGTTTTTCTTGAGGCGCAGTTGCACGGCAACAGCTTCAGCGCGAGTATCGAATTTTCCGACTTTAACGAGGTAGAGCTTCCCTGAAGACTCCGGAGGCTCAATCCTGGAATCGAATCCCTTGGACCGGACATTTCGAGCATGAGCTTCCGCTTCGGGGCGCTGCTTGAAAGCCCCGACCTGAACGGAATAAGTCACCGGGCCCGAAACAACGCTGGAACCGGCCTGGGAAGTATCGGCCGTCTTTTTCGTTGAGCTGGATGCTCTGGGCGGCTGGACACCCGCAGGCTCGCTCCCTTTCTTATTAACGCTATGGTACCAGTCCAGATCCTGTTGTACGGCGTCTTCCTCCAGGGACGGGGTCTCCGTAACGCTCTCATTCGTATCCGCTGTCGGCGGCAGCGAGCCTTCTATCCCCGATCCCGAGGAGACATCCGTATCGGCGATCGCGCTCAGTTGCATTCCCTGGCGCTTGCCTGCCATAAATCCCCACACGAAAAAGCAACCGCATACAAGAATAACGATGGCAAACGCAATGATTAGTTTGCGATTGTCCACTACCAGTTCGAATCCGGATTCAATTTCACGATCTGTCATATAAAAACTATTCCCGTTTCTTTATTTCAAGCAAATCCTTTATGAAATCAATCGGGATCGGAAACACCACCGTCGTGTTCTTCTCAACCCCTATTTCCGTTAAAGTCTGCAGGTATCGCAGCTGGATTGCAATCGGTTCCTTACTGATGATCCCGGCGGCATCCGCAAGCTTCGCGGACGCCTGGAATTCCCCGTCGGCGTGAATGATCTTGGCGCGTTTTTCCCGTTCGGCTTCGGCCTGTTTCGCCATCGCTCGCTGCATCACTTCCGGCAAATCCACCTGCTTGACTTCCACCAGACTCACTTTTATGCCCCACGCATCCGTATGCTGATCCAGGATTTCCTGGAGCTTGATATTCAGCTTATCCCTCTTGCTCAGAAGGTCGTCCAGCTCGACTTCACCCAGCACCGATCGCAGCGTCGTCTGGGAAAGCTGCGATGTAGCATACAGGTAGTTTTCAATTTCCACAATCGCTCTCGGTGCGTTCATGACACGGAAGTAAACAATGGCATTCACTTTAACCGACACATTGTCGTGCGTAATGATGTCCTGAGGCGGCACATCCAACGTTACGGTTCGGAGGCTGACGCGAACCATCTTCCAAATCGGCCAGAAGACGAATATCAAGCCGGGCCCCGATGCATCCGGCACCAGACGCCCCAGCCTGAAAAGCACGCCCCGCTCATATTCCTTGAGAATATTAATCGTACTAAACAGGTAAACAACGACAATCAAAAGACCAAGTAACCAAGCTTGTCCCATAACAGCCTCCCGGTTAGACTATTCTTCAACTTCCTCCACTTGAAGCGCCAGATCTTCAACCGCCAGCACCCGGACCGTCTTCCCTGCAGCAATGGGAGAAGAAGAATGCGCCGTCCAGTACTCCCCTCTTACCTTTACGCGGCCGTTGCGACCGACTTCGCTGTCCGCGACGCCGACGAGGCCGACCATCCCCTGATTTCCTGTTGCCACTTTCTGCCGCAAGGACCGGAGCAGTGCGATCATCAGGATAATCAAAATGGCCGCAAACGGCAGCGTCAGCGCCAGCGCCGTATATAATCCTATACGGACCGCCGGATCCGGTGAATCGATTAGTATCAGCATTCCGAAAACCATCGACACAATTCCTCCAATGCCGAGAATCCCGAATCCCCCCACCTTGACTTCCGCGACAAACAGCCCTATCGCAAGAATGATCAAAAGCGCCCCGACATAGTTGACGGGAAGAAACGAAAATCCGAGAATGGCCAATAACACGCAAATGGCGCCGATTACACCGGGAACGATAAAACCCGGATTGGTAAACTCGAAATAGAGGAGTACCACGCCGACAAGTCCCAGGAGCAGCGCCAGGTTCGGCTGGGATATTACGGCAAGCATCTTTTCCCGCCATGTCATCTGATAATCGACAAACTCCCGGTCCTGCGTTTCGAGTATCCGATCTTCTCCCGAAAAAAGCCTCACACTATAACCATTAAGTTTCTCCAGAAGCTCCGCCTCATTTTCGGCTATGAAATCTATCAGGTGGGAATTCAGAGCCTCGACCTCGGTAAAAGACTTGCTTTCCGTCACTCCTTTTTCCGCTTCCTCTACGTTTCGCTTTCTTTTGCTCGTGATGCTGCGCAGGTATGCGGTCGCGTTGCTCGTAATCTTTTCTTCCAGCGTTTTCCCCGCTTCCCCGCCACTGATCGGAAATCCCCCGATCGCCATGAGAGGATGCGCCGCCCCCGTATTCGTTCCCGGAGCCATCACGGCAACATCCGCTGCCATAAGAATAAAAAATCCGGCCGATGCCGCCTTGGCGCCGCTCGGAGCTACGTACACCACAGTCGGGATCTCGCTGCTCAACATACGACCGATGATTTCTTCCATCGACGATCCGAAACCGCCCGGAGTTTGAATCTGGATCAGAACGAACTGCAAGGCATCCCGCTCGGCCTGATCGATGCAGCGGACCACAAATCCCGCTGTCACCGGATCAATCGCGCCATCGAGGGAAATACGCGCAATCTTGCCGTATCCCGGCGGGGACATAAAAAGGAAAAGATATGCCAGAACAAAACCGCAAACTTTGATCATGATATTGTGTGCCCAATATTTGCAATCATAGCACAAACAGGAGAGTAAAAGCCCAATGAACGTGGAAAACGTACTAACGTACTAACGTACTAACGTGCTAACGTGAAAAGCCCACGCTGACAGAATACGGCAGTTTGATGGATGAATGGCATAACGGCTACTTTCTCTGCGATTGGACTCCATTCCAGGGAACCGCCTCTTCTGTTATACCAAATGAGTATTTTGGGATTTCTTTTTTTCATGGCTTTTTGTGGATTATAACGGTTTTACATCCCAGCAGGATTCGAACGTTCTCCCCATACATAATACCCACGGATCCGAATGTCACCCTTCAGGCTATCTATCCATAGGATATCCGCATATCGTCGCCGTGCATTTCACGTTAGTACGTTCTAACGTTTAACGGGAATCCTTCCTCCGCATGGTAGGAGGAACGGACCAGGGGACCGGAGGCTGCGGATCGAAATCCGATTTGATAGGCGTAGTCCCGGTACTCTTCAAATTCCTCCGGCGTGTAGAATCTTTCGACGGAGAGGTTGTCGCGGGTGGGCTGAAGATACTGGCCGAGCGTGACAATATCCACACCGGCATTGCGCAGGTCGTCGAGGACTTCCAGGATTTCCTCCCTGCTTTCTCCCAGGCCCAGCATGAGGCTGGATTTCGTGATCAGGCGGGACTTCATCCTCTTGGCCTCAACCAGAACATCCAGGGAACGACGGTAACGGGATCCCGGCCGCACGGATCGGTATAGCCGGGGGACCGTCTCCACGTTATGGGCGACAACGTCCGGCTGCGCATCAACAACCGTGCGAAGAGACTCGGAATTCCCCTGGAAGTCCGGAATAAGAACCTCTATTCGTATATCCGGGCAGGCAGTCCTCGTCCGGTGTATCGTCTCGGAAAAAACCCGGGCGCCGCCGTCGGCAAGGTCGTCCCTGTCCACGGAAGTTATCACCGCATAACGCAACCCCATCTTCTTTATGGCGGAGGCAATACGCCCCGGTTCGTCACGATCGTATTCCGGGGGCATGCCGGTTTTGACGGCACAAAACCTGCAGGACCGGGTACAGACCTCGCCCAGTATCATAAAGGTAGCCGTGCCTTTTCCCCAGCACTCGCCGATATTGGGGCAGCGGGCATCCTGGCAGACTGTGTGAAGATTTTGTTCCCGTACCAGGGATTTGAGCCTGTTGTAGCTCTCTCCCCCCGGCAACCTTACCTTCAACCAATCCGGGCGCGGATGCCTTTGTTTCCGGGGCGAATCTGCTTTTTTCTCCATATTTTTAATAATATGCGTAAACGCCACATCAATAAAGATAAAGAATCCAAAAGTCATCCCCCGATAAGCCATGTAGGGGCGAACCTTGTGTTCGCCCTTTTCTCTTCTACAATCAGCTTATCGCTGCGAGGGCGAACACAAGGTTCGCCCCTACAACCGCCACCCCCTTTTTAATCAGAATCGGAATCCTGCGGACTGCCGACTATCGACTGCAAACTGTTTTTATACCAATCAGGAATTCCCAATATTTTCTTCAGCAGGTATAATAGATGGTTCATGTTTCAACTGGATGCGCTGGGCCGGCATATCGGCCAGAAGATTAAAAACCGCGGACGGGACTATTTCGAAAGAAATTGTGTTTCCATTGTGTACGAAGATGCCGACTTCGTTTCAGCCGAGGTTCGCGGCACCCGTACGTACGACGTCGACCTGGAGCGGGAAAATAAATCCCTAATTTACTCATGCAGCTGTCCCTTTTTCGAAGATAACTTCAATATCTGTAAGCATATATGGGCAACGCTGCTCGAAATGGAAAAACAGGGTATTCTGCAGAACTGGAAACATAATTTCCCGAGCGAACTGATTCCGGCATACGTGGATCCTTTCAATGAAAGAAACGATAACTCCGAAGGAGAGGATTTTGACGATATTCACCCTGTCGAATCCGCCGATCCGGATAACGAAACACAGATCGCCATAGCATCCCCCCGCAACTGGCGTCGACTGCTGGAAGAATTCAGCCGGGCCCGGGAAACAGTCCCGGAACAGCAGCCATGGCCCACGGAGCGGGAGATCCTCTACGTCTTCGAGATTTCAGGACAGGTGCCGGATTACGGGCCTGCGATCCATCTCCATACACGGGAACCGAAAAAAACCGGGGGATATAAAAAGGAAAAGCCTCTTGCCTTCACCCACGAAATGCTGCCGCTTATTCCGGATCCGGTCGACCGAAAGATTCTGCACCGTCTCATCGGCGTACAGCGAGAAACCTGGTATCGCAGCCAGTACGAATCCACGGCACGTTTCACGCCCAAAGGCCACGACCTGAAGTCGCTGCTGCCGGAGATATCCGCAACGGGACGCCTATATTTCCGCTGCCCCGAGAAAGGCGAAATTACTCCCTTGCGCTGGGATGATGCGGAACCCTGGACTTTTCGAATCGACGTCCGTCCGGACAGCGCCGCAGGACAATACGAAGTTATCGGAGCGTTCTACCGGACGGATCAACGCATCGAGATCAGCATTCCGGAATATATTTCACGGGAAGGAGTTCTGGTTCTTGGAGAACGCATCTCCTTCTTCAACGGACCGGCCGACTGGATCTCGTTGTTCCGCAACGAGGGCTCCTTTTTTATTCCGGATTCCGAGACCGATCAATGGCTTGAAGAGATGTATGCAATACCGACAGTGCCCCGACTGAACCTGCCGGAAGAACTGCAACTGGAGGAAGTCAAGGAGGATCCCCGGCCGGTTCTGCATTTACGGACGCAGCAGAAACCCTGGGGAGCTTCGTATATCCTGGGAGAGCTTTCTTTCGACTACCGGTCCCATATCGTCGGAGAGTTCGAAAAGACAACATGTTTTATCCTTTCCGGCGAACGACTCCGGGTACTGCGTCGCCCCGAAAAGGAGAATTCAGCCCGGCAAAAGCTTGACGAGGCCGGATTTAAGAGATGGAAAGATTACAGGAGCACCGAATGTTGGACCGTCGCCAAATCACGACTGCCGCAGGCTGTACGGGAACTCGTTGCCGCGGGATGGCGGGTGGAAGCGGAAGGCCGGCTTTACCGCAATCCGGGCGCCTTTCGATTTCATCTAACCTCGGGAATCGACTGGTTTGAACTGCACGGCTCGGTTGAATATGGAGACACAAGCATAACGATTCCCCGTTTATTGACCGCTCTGAAACGGAAAGAATCCACTGTTGTCCTTGACGACGGCAGCTACGGGATGCTGCCGGAGGACTGGCTGGATAAATATGGGGTGCTGCTCGAGCTGGGCATTTCACAGGAAGATCATGTGCGTTACGGTCGCAACCAGGCGGGATTGCTGGATGCTCTGCTGGAATCAGAACCCTCGGCCGGCTGCGATGAAGTATTCCAGAAGGTGAGGGATGAACTGCGATCCTTTGCAGGCGTGGAACCGGCCGATCCGCCGTCCGGATTTCAGGGATCGCTGCGGCCCTACCAGCGCACCGGTTTGGGCTGGCTGCACTTCCTGCAGCGATTCGGTTTCGGAGGCTGCCTGGCGGACGATATGGGCCTGGGCAAAACCATCCAGGTGCTGGCTCTTCTTGAAGAAAGGCGGCGCCTCAGTGAAAGTGAAGACCCCGTCCGCCGGCCGCCCCCGTCTCTCGTCGTCATGCCGCGATCCCTGGTTTTCAACTGGCTTCAGGAGGCGGAGCGCTTCACTCCCCGGATTCGCATTCTGGACCATACCGGCGGAGAGCGGATTCGCAGCTACAAACATTTTGACGATTACGATGCGATCTTTACCACCTACGGGACCCTTCGCCGGGACGCGCCCTTTTTTAAAGAAAAGTTCTTCGACTGCATCATTCTCGACGAAGCGCAGGCTATCAAGAACGCTTCAACGGAATCCGCCAAGGCGGCAAGGCTGCTGAAGGGCCGTTTCAGGCTGGCGTTGAGCGGCACTCCCATTGAAAACCACATCGGTGAACTGTGGAGCCTGTTTGAATTTCTGAATCCGGGGATGCTTGGATCCGCATCGGTCTTCAAAAACGGGAAAGGCCCCCAGCCAAAGCCCGGCAACGGGAATCGCGCCCTCCTGGCTCAGGCTCTGCGTCCATTTATACTTCGCCGAACAAAGGCCCAGGTTGCACCCGAACTTCCCGAAAAGGTGGAACAGACCCTGTACTGCAGGCTTGAACCGCCGCAAAGGGCCCTTTATGACGAACTGCGGACTCACTACCAGCAGTCTCTTTTACATCGCGTTCAGAACGAGGGCATAAAAAAATCCAAGATATACATACTGGAAGCTCTCTTGAGGCTGCGTCAGGCGGCCATTCATCCAGGATTGATCGATCGCTCCCGGGCAGAGGAATCTAGCGCCAAGATGGATTTGGTGTTGCCCCAGCTTATGGAGATCCTGGACGAAGGCCATAAAGCACTGGTTTTTTCACAATTCACGTCCGTCCTCGAACTGCTGCGGACGCAACTGGACCGGGAAAATGTCGGGTACGAATACCTGGACGGCCAGACGCGCGACCGCGCCGCCCCCGTGGAACGTTTTCAGAATGATCCCGAGGTCCGTCTCTTTCTGATCAGCCTTAAAGCCGGAGGGCTGGGATTGAATCTGACCGCGGCCGAATACGTATTCCTGCTGGATCCCTGGTGGAATCCTGCCGTCGAGGCGCAGGCCATTGACCGGACACACAGGATCGGACAAACGCGTTCGGTTTTTGCCTATCGGATAATCGCGAAGGATACCATCGAAGAAAAAGTGCTGGAGCTGCAGGCAACCAAGCGGGAAATCGCCGATGCCATCATCAACCAGGACAACAGTCTGATACGCAACCTAAGTTCCGACGACCTGGCGCTTTTATTAAGCTGATATTCACGGAACAAACGTTTGAACGTTCCAACTTTTAACCTCCAACGTCTAACGTGGAACGGCGTTCTCAAGGCATAGTTACATGTTTCGCGTTCCAGGTTTCAGGTTATAAGTTTGAACGTTGCATTAAAGTAATCGACCACGCCTGGAAGGCATGGCTTTGGCTTGCCCCGCAAAAGCGGGGCTCGGGATCGGCATCGGAATCGGAATCGATCACAAAGTAGAGAATCTGTTTTTCAAACGTACAGGCGGATCCCTGACGCCGACAGCGAACCCGGTTCCAATCCCGACCCGACCGTAATAGGAAGGCGTGCCATTGTATGCGTGCCCGTGAGAATGTCCGATCCTCAGATCTTCAATCCTTGACGTGCATTAAAATAAAAAGGACAATTGCGTCATTCAGCATTTATATATAGTTTATATGCGTTTCGCAGGGATTTTGCGGCCGTAGTAAATTAAGCAACCGGTTTACCCCCAACCGGGAATACTGAACGGGAAACGGGATTGATTATGGATCTGCTGTCGAAGTTACCGGCATTGCGCAATGTCATTCGTGAGATCCGTACTTCGATCCATGAAAACACCCACATGTCCGACGTACTGGACATGGTGGCGCGGAAGGCTTCGAACGTCATAGGTGCAAAGGGAGCGTTAGTGCGGGTTCTGAACCTGGAAACCGGCACCCTGGACTTTTTTGCCTCCTACGGCCTCGAGGAACGCTATCTTTCCAAGGGTCCCGCAACCAATATCAAACTTATCGGCCAGCTGTGCGAGATGAACGAAATCGTCGTCATCGACGACATCCTGAACAGTCCGCGCGTCCAGTTTCCCAAAGAAGCCTGGGAGGAGGGCGTCCGCATGATAGTCGATGCCCCCCTGATCGTCCAGCAACCTCTGGTCGGTTTACTGCGAATGCACTTCACTGAAGTCAGGGAAATCGACCGGATAGAAAAGCATTTTCTCACTTCAGTCGCCGAGCAGTGCGCCAGTGCGATCGATAAGGCCTACCTGATCGAAACACAGCGTTTTCAATACGATCAGCTGACCCACCAGACGGAGAAACTGGCCGCCCTGGGACGGATGGCCGCGGGCATCGCTCACGAGATCAACAATCCGCTGGCGGGAATTCTGCTCTACAGCAGTCATCTGAGTAAAAAGGTCGCTCCCGACAGCCCGATCCATGAAGGGCTTCAGGTAATCTCGCACGAAACCGCCCGCTGTCGCGATATCATTCAGAACCTCCTGGAATTCTCACGGAACGACAAACCCCGAAGAGTGCCGGCCGATCTGAACAAGGTAATTGAACAGGCGCTGAACATCGTGGAGAACGAACTACGACTGCACCATATCCGCCTGGTCCGGCACTTGACAGCCGATCTGCCGGAAATACCCATGGATGCGAACCAGATAGAACAGGTGTTCGTCAATCTCCTCATAAACGCCACCGAAGCCATCGGAGAGGAAGGGACCGTTACCGTCAGCAGCCGGCAGGAAGAAGGGGGTGGGCAGTTGACGGCCGAAATCAGCGACACGGGCATCGGCATTCCACGGGATATCGTCGGGAAGATCTTTGAACCGTTTTTTTCCACCAAGGCCAAGGGAACCGGCCTGGGACTTTCGGTCAGCTACGGAATTGTTCAGAACCATAAGGGAACCCTCCGCGTTTCCAGCAGTCCGGGCAAAGGAACCCGTTTTACCGTTACTCTTCCCGTAATAACTGAAGGCAAGGCCGCAGATCCGGTCACCGTTACACAGGAAATCCACAATGAAGCCGACTGATATACTCGTCATCGATGATGAGTCCATAATCCGGAAAGGATGTCTCCTGGTGCTGGCCGACGAGGGACATAACGTGGAATGCTGCCATACAGGACAGCAGGGACTTCAGCGCATCCAGGCATCTGCACCGGACATCGTCCTGCTGGATCTCAAGCTCCCGGATATGGACGGCCTGGAAATCCTGGCTTCCATCAAAAAAACCCATCCCGATATCTACATCATCATCATGACGGGATACGCCACCGTCTCAACGGCCGTGGAAGCGATGAAACTGGGGGCTTTCGATTACCAGGCCAAGCCGTTCAGCGATGACGAACTCATCATGACCGTAAATCGCGCCGTGGAAACCAAAAAGCTGGTCGAGGAAAACCGTCTTCTCCGGAATGAGCTGACGGAGATGTTCCATTTCAATAAAATCGTCGGCGAACACCCGCGCATGATTGAGGTATTCGACCTGATCAGCAGGGTCTCTCCGACCGATACGACGGTCTGCATATACGGCGAAAGCGGTACCGGCAAAGAATTGATCGCCCGGGCTATTCATGCGCACAGCAAGAGGGGCGGGCGGCAGTTCGTGGCGGTGGACTGCAGCACCCTGGCATCCGGAGTTCTCGAAAGCGAGCTTTTCGGACACGTCAAGGGTGCGTTCACGGATGCAACGGACGACCAGGCGGGCCTTTTTAAAGTAGCCGATGAAGGAACGCTATTTCTCGACGATGTGGCCAACCTGAGCTTGGAGATCCAGGCAAAACTCCTTAGGGTTCTCGAAGCCCGGGAGTTCAAACCGGTGGGTTCCAGCCGATTCGAGAAGACCAACGTTCGGATTGTCACAGCCACCAATCAGGACCTGAACCGCATGGCGCAGAAAGGAAGCTTCCGGGAAGACCTGTATTACCGGTTGAACGTATTCCCGATTAAGCTTCCACCGCTGCGCGAGCGGAAAGAGGATATCCCGAAGCTTGCGTACCACTTTCTGAGCCTCTTCTGTCGAAAAACCGGGAAGAAGATTGAAGGCTTTTCCGACGATGCACTCAGAGCGATACGGGAATATTCCTGGCCGGGCAATGTAAGACACCTGAAGAACGTGATCGAACGTCTGGTGATTATGGCCGACACTCCTGTTCTGGATCCGCCGGTCGTTATCGAGCCGACGCCTTTGAACGGAAATCCTAAGGAGGAATCGATTCCTTCAACGGTGGAAGAACTCAATTCCTTCAAAAAAGAACTTTTGAATGAAACCTTCGGGCAGGTCCAGAAAGCCTTTCTTTTAAAGGCCCTGGAAACGACGCACTGGAATATCACCCGCGCCTCCGAACGAGTCGGCATGAAACGCGCGAACTTCTCCGCACTCATGAAGAAACACCATATATCGTCAAAGGTCGTTAAGGATTAGGGTCTTGCCACTTCGTCAAACGTGTGAACGTCCGAACGTACTAACGTGAAACTATATTTGTCATATAGGCATCTCAAAAGATTTGTGGAGACTTAATTAAAGACTGTTATATTATAGGATTTTCTATTTCTTGTGACCGCACAAAGGCATGTAAAGCATGAATAAATTACATCGTTATTCAATTGTGTTGATCTTGTTTATTGCATTTGAAACGGTTTCGGCCGATGACCAGATCTCGCAAGTATTTGGAGGATATGAGCCCCTTTACACAATATCTGACCTGAACAAAGGTGAGTTTCTTGATGAATACTGCGCTTTAGATTTCAGCCCTTTATGGATGTATCCGAACATTAAGGAATATCGAGGTTTTATAGGAGATAATTACCAAAGAATGAGAATAAAAATTGTTTCGGTCTCTAAAGATATCAAAAAACCGACCCAGTATTATGTTGACGGAAAATCAGCCGTAGACGGAAAGATATGTATTTTCCAAGGGAATTTTAATATTACGAGTATAAGAAAATTCGAGACAATGCATTGGGGTGTCGACTACCTGTATAAAAATCAAGGCATCAAGTCACAAGGTGTCGTCGTCGGTACATACAAACTTATTCAAAACAAATGTGGAAGCCGATCGGGATATTTTGAAGGCACATTATCTGCGTTGTGGTATAGCGACAAAAGTAACAAGTTACACTATGACGACATTGAGAGTGGTGCGGATCCTTTTAGGAACAATCAATTCATCGGTACATGGAAAGGCTATGATGAAAATGAAGTGAAAGTTTCTAATTGGGGCGATTATCGTATCCCCTATAGCGGTGATTTAGACGTAGGAGCCGGAGAATTCTACCCCAATAAGAAATATGCAAAGTATGGATGGCAGTCTCTTATAGATTTGTACGAATCATATTCCTATACGGGTGAAAATTTCGATTGGAATCAATGAATTCTATTGCTCATCAAAAATGCCCAGCTCGTCAGAGTTGTCTTCGACCTTGGACCTTGGACCTTCAGCCTTGGACCATGTTTGGCCATTCATCCATCGATGAAACTCATCCCGGAATGCAGGTTTTTCGTTAGCACGGTAGTACGTTTATTCGTTCGCACGTTCAACGTTGGCGTCCAACGTTAGACGTTGAACGTTTGAACGTTTAGAATCGCCGTATATCCCTTCATACACCCGCAACTAACTGTAAAAAAAATACTAAACGTTTCTCTGAAAGCTCAGCTCGTATATTCGTTCATACGATTCCGACAGGACAGATCGATCCCGAAGCGAGGACTATTTCCAGTTAAGTGCTTGAAATAAAATAATATACATCAATCGACGTCGACCGCCCCGGTATTGGCACCCTAATTGCTTATAAACATGACCGGAAACATAAGCCGAAGTGGCTTCCCCGCAGATGAGTATTGCGGGACAACGAGTTTCTTCTGAAAGGAGATACGGCCATGAATATCAGTCAATACCACGGGGAATCCTCTTCCCCCGGTTCGCACCATATCCTACTGGTTGAAGACGAGCCGAATGTGGCCAAAGGTCTGGAGTTGGTCCTTAGCGACGAAGGGTATGGTGTCGAGATCGCGGAGACGGGCCGCTCCGCCCTGGAAAAGTTTCACGGAAACGGATTCGACCTTGTCGTATCCGACCTGCGCCTGCCGGATATTGATGGCTTGGAGGTAATCAAAGACATCAGGCATGAGCGCCCCGAAGTCAAGGCTATTGTCATCACGGGATATCCCAGCGTCTCGTCGGCAGTGGATGCGGTCAGGCTCGGGGTCATGGATTACCTGCGAAAACCATTCTCCGATGAGGACCTGGTCAACGCCGTCAAGAAAGCTTTCCCCGAGGGCGACCGGATCTCCATGGAGCAAATCCTTAAAGAGAGCGAAAAAAAGGTCCTGATCCAAAGGCAGGAGGTGATTCGGGCTATTGAAACAGCGGTTCGGGACAGCAAATTCGCGGCACGCATGGACAAAGATACTCATGACCGAAGAGCCCACCGTCGACCACTACTTGCCGAACGAGCCCATCGCCGAAGGTTCGGGAGAGTGGGACACCGAGGCCGTCAGCCTTAAAATCGCCATCGGAGACTGCGACAT
>JAFGTD010000069.1 GCA_016934295.1 Acidobacteriota bacterium | reverse complement strand
CGTCAGGCTTTCGCCCATTGCGCAAAATTCCCCACTGCTGCCTCCCGTAGGAGTCTGGACCGTGTCTCAGTTCCAGTGTGGCCGTTCACCCTCTCAGGCCGGCTACTGATTGCAGCCTTGGTGAGCCGTTACCTCACCAACAAGCTAATCAGGCGCGAACCCCTCCTCAAGCAACCGAAGCTTTTGATCTCAAAACCATGCGATTCAGAGATATTATGCGGTATTAGCACCGCTTTCGCGGTGTTATTCCCCACTCGAGGGTAGGTTATTCACGTGTTACTCACCCGTCTGCCACTTTACTTGTGAAGCAAGCTCCACTTTCTCGTTCGACTTGCATGTGTTAGGCACGCCGCCAGCGTTGATTCTGAGCCAGGATCAAACTCTCCAATTAAAATTGAAGATCCCTGAATTTTCATCCAGGGTACTGGTGTCATACTTTTGGAATGGATGGTTTTTTGGACACGCACTATCTAGTTATCAAAGATCTAGGTAATCCTGAATCATAGGCTCAAAAAGCCGAAAAGTCAAGTAGGCTTTGTTTTTACCCGATTCTAAAGAACGGCGCGATTCGTTTCATCGTACCGTTTCCGGGAACCGACTGCGTCCCGGCATTTCCTGTAAAGCCCGGGAATAGTAGAAGCAATCCCGCCGCATGTCAAGAACGATTGTGAAATTCTTTCTGATCCCGATAGGAAACCATGCGGGGCGGCACCGTTGAAAAACCATTATCTCATACAAATTCAATGGTTTATCCGGGATATATAAAAAAATCAAAAATATCCTGGTGGTGCCGAAAACCGCTTCAAGTTTCTGTTTTTACTACATTTTTGGAATTGATATGCGTAATGAATGCGGTTCGCGGATCAATGCAGGCAGGTTCGATATGTTCGAGAAGTCGACTAAGGAAGAGGATCGAATCAGTTCCCGCTATTCCGAACATTGTCCTTCCAGACGAAATACTCCACAGGGTCATCCCTAAAACAAACATCGAATCAAGACTTTGATGATCCCGGAGGATACGGGAAGCAGCGGGCGATGATGTGACGGAACACTTGATGGGGAATGGCGCCATGCACTCATCAGATTAAAGTTATTGACAAATAGCCATGCGTCTGACAGGTTTGCAAGCTTTATATAATGATTTGTACATGGCGGCCGAATAATTTATAAGCTCCAGTCGCAAATAATGAACAATAGAAATTACTGGAGTGTATCCGGAGGAACAGAATTAAAGCATTCTTCATTTAAACCGACTTAGAATCCGTTAACAAAAACACAGGAGACATGTTCATGAAAAAACTTTTAGTTGCAGTTGCGCTGTTCAGTCTGTTTTGCATTCCGGCATTAGCCCAGGATACCCCGCAGGTTGAAATTTATGGAGGCTATGGGCTCCTTCACGATACGGGAATAACCTTACATGGCTTTCAGGCTGCCGTTGAAGGAAACATCAACAAGAATTTCAGTATTGTCGGTGAATTCGGCTATGGTCAGAAAGATGTTACCGATGAGGTTAATTTCTTAGCTGACCTTTTTGATATCGGTGAGGGCATCGAAGATGCGAACTTGAAAAGTTTTACCTTTTTAGTCGGTCCCAGGGTAAGTTACCGGACGGAAAGAGTAAGACCTTTCGCGCATGTTCTTTTCGGCATACACCGCATTGGTGGATCCGCCACAGTGGAGGGTGAATCCGGAAGTGAATATCTGAACAATTTTGGTATAGCCTTCGGCGGAGGTTTGGATATTGTTGTAAACGACACAATCTCCATCCGTCCGGTCCAAATCGACCTCCTGTCCTCAAGGTTCAGCATCGAAGAAATTAGCATATGGGAGTCTATGGTCCGGTACTCCGGCGGTATTGTTATCAAATTCGGGTCGAAATAAATCGAGTTTCCCCGACTGGCCGGCTTTTAATTCATAAAGCTGACTAGTTTTTCTGTAGCATTACACGGCGAGTAGATCGACGTATGGGGTCTACTCGCAGTGTGAAACCCTCTATCCAAACCATTCACGAAGTTTTCCAGCCTTAACCCCCCAAGTAAACAGGCAATAGCCTTGTTCTGCACACTTTTAGGAAAGGGAAAGGAATAATCTGTTGCTGTTCCTTACGATGCATCCCTGGATACCGCCCTGTCTATTTGACACCCACGAAAAACGGGATCACGCCTATTGAAAAATTATGATTCTGATGGACATAAAAAAATACCGGGCACACCCAATAGAAGGCATGCCCGGCATCGGTAGTACGAAACAGTCGGCAGGCTTGATTAAGGCCGCCGGATTTTAATTAATTCCCTACGCGGAAAACTGCGCCGAAGGCAAGGTTCAGGTTGGCCAAGCTGAAATCGTCATCCCCTTCACCATGGAAGGCCTTTATAAAATCGACCTGAATCACCCGGACGGCAAACGATTCGTTCACGTTCACATCCAGGCCGCCGCCGACGGCAAAGGCAAATCCTACATCGCTGTCCTCTATAAAAAACAAACCATCCGTCTCACTCTGAACCATATCGACGAATTCTTCGGTACAGTCTCCCCCCTCATAGGAGCAGGAGGCTTCGTAGTCCAGACTTAATCGATTCATTCCCACCAGAAAATGGGCAAAAGGTGTGACGGCTTCACTTCCCCTGTAGGTGAAGCGGGGACCGGCCATGAATGCGAAAAGCTTTGCATTCTGTTCTCCACTTACAGAGTCAGTCCCTTCTAATCCACTGTCATCACTAAATTCAGCCATGGTTCCCGAGTTGAAGTTGAACATGGCTTCGATTCCAAAATACTCATTGACATTAAAGGCCGCGGATCCGACAAAGCCCATTTTAAACCATTGCGAGCTTGAGAATGAATCAGGGCCACCTTCAAGCATTGCATCCCAGGCGTCATATAGCTCGCCGGCGTCCCCGCCGACTCTTCCCAGGGAATATCCGGCGAAGATTTCCGCCCTCGGGAAATCCTGAGCGACCGCTACACTCGAAATCAACACAACACAGATTGCTGCAAAAAGGACTTTTTTCATTTTTCTCCCCTTCCTACAAGGTTATTATTCCAATGCCTGCTTACGATTAGATGAAATCTACATAAAGACTTATTGAACAGTCAATAAAAAAATCGAATAAGTTAAGGAAAAACATAGACCTGAAAGGTTGTTTCGAATTCAGATCAATTCGGTTCCCGCACGGCTTTATATTATCTCCCTGCCCGGACATCAAAGAATCCGTATCCTTAAAAGGCGTATCTTCAACTATATAGGAAAATACTTTTCCTCCCGGCTGCCTTGCTGCTTTACATTCGAATCGAGCGCCTACACGATCAGGCGCCCCCATTGTCCTGCATCGTATCCAGAACCAGCGCGATGGCGCGCCAGTAGGCCTGGTGCTCCTGTTCCAGTATCCGTGCCGACAAGGTTCCTTCATCGTCCCCTTCCAGCACTTCAACTGCGCGCTGCAGGATGATCGGACCGGTATCCACACCCTCATCCGCAAAATGCACCGTGCAGCCGGACACTTTAACGCCATGCTGCAATGCCTGTCTCTGGGCATGAAGGCCCGGGAATGAAGGCAGCAGTGCCGGATGTATATTGAGAATGCGCGACGGGAAAGCCCGTATCATGACGGGACTCAGTATTCTCATAAATCCCGCCAGGCATATAAGTGCAGGATCGTACTCCCGGAGCTTTGCAACAAGCTGCCCGTCGTAGTCTTCCCGGTCTAAGCCCTTGGAAGGCAGGCATTCGGCTTTCAATCCGAATTCACGCGCGCGACGGAGCCCGGCAGCCTCTCCGATATTGCTGATCACGCAACAGATTGTCGCCTTTAAGTCTCCTCTTTGTATCGCCTCATGGATGGCAATAAAATTCGATCCGCGACCGGAAAGCAGTATGGCAAGCCGTCGATTGTCCATAAATCACCTAATGATGAAAAATTGAAGATTAAAGATTAAGGAATAAGGCCGTTGCACGTTGCAGGTTAAAACGTTCCACGTTAAAAACAAAAAGATCGTTGAACGTTCGCGAACATCCGTGCGCCTCTGCGGTGAAATCGTTTCCATTACCAAATGATTATGCATCCGGAGCTTCGGCCGGAGGAGGATCGTCCGTATCATTGAAAAGCTTGCGTTGCCTGTCATCGTAAACCACATCCGTAGGATAACAATCCGTAAAACAGGCCGAACAGTACCGGTTCCTTTTATCCACCGACCCCAGCATGGACTCAAGACTCAAATAGCCGAGTGAGTCCGCTCCGATAAATTCGCATATCTCTTCAACCGTTTTTGACGAGGCTATCAGCTCGCGCCGTGTAGGAATGTCGATACCGTAATAACAGGGAGCGATCAAAGGCGGTGCGGTAATGCGCACGTGGATCTCGTTCGCTCCCGCCGCGCGGATGATCTGCACAATTTTTTTGCTCGTCGTCCCGCGGACAATGGAGTCATCCACAAGAACGATACGCTTTCCCTGCAGTATCTCCCGTACGGGATTGAGCTTGATTTTTACTCCGAAGTTTCGGATAGATTGTTTCGGTTCAATGAAGGTTCTGCCGACATAGTGGTTCCGTATCAATCCGAACTCGAGAGGAATTCCGCTTTCCTGGGCATACCCTATGGCCGCCGATACGCCGGAATCCGGAACCGGCACAACGACATCGGCATCCACCCGATGCTCCCGTGCCAGGTTTTTTCCCATTTCGCGCCGACTGGTATTTACGGTTCGGCCGAAAACAAGGCTGTCGGGACGGCTGAAATATATGTGCTCGAAAACACAGAAGGACGGTTTCTTTTTCGGCAGGGGAAACTGGTATTCCAGGCTGTTTCCCTCTATCGTCAAAACCTCTCCGGGCTCAATGTCCCGAACGTATTCCGCATTGATCAGATCGAGAGCGCAGGTTTCGGAGGTCACGACATAGGACTCCTTAATCCTGCCCAGGGTCAGGGGGCGAAAACCGTGGGGATCTCTGGCCGCAAGAAGGTATTCCGGAGTCAAAAGAACCATGCAATAAGCTCCCTGTATGACCCGGAGGGCTTCTACAAAGGCTTCCTGCATCGTACGTCTTCTGGATCGGGAAATCAGATGCAAAACAACTTCGGTATCACTGGTTGAATGAAAAATCGCTCCATCCCGCTCCAGTTCACGCCTTAGCTGCGCTGCGTTTGTAAGATTACCGTTGTGCGCGAGCGCTACAGGCCCCCGCCAGCAATCGATCAGCATCGGTTGGGCATTCCACAAGGCGCTTTCTCCGGAAGTCGAATATCGCACATGCCCCAGAGCGGAATCGCCCGGAAGCTTCTCCAATCGATATTCATTGAAGAGATCGGCAACGTACCCCATGCCTCTTTCGATGTGCAACCTGGTGCGGTCCGAACTCACAATTCCGGCGGATTCCTGACCACGATGCTGAAGCGCATAGAGCCCCAGATAAGCAATTCTCGCTGCTTCCGGATGGGATACAATACTGAAAATACCGCATTCTTCTCCCAACTTGTCCCAAGATTCCATTTTGTTTATATTCCCAGGTTTATATTAATAAATTCTCTGCTCCCATGAATTTCTATGAACCGGCGTATCTTTCTCGTTATATTTCCCTGTCGTACGTATGGCATTCAGCGCTTCAGGCTTGAAAATCCGTCCCGGTCTGTGGAATTCCGTATTATACACAATCCGGTATCGAGCACTGACGGAATAATCGCGCCCCGGAAAGGTTTCCGGATCTATGCCCGCACTGAGTCCAAAATATTGGATTCGTTTTCAACAAATCCGTATTCCCGCCATTTTTCACAGCCCCGCACCTCATTTTTCTATGTCTGAAGCAAGCCTTGATATACCATAGTGTTGTCTTGTAGAAGGCGATATTAGAAAAAAAGGAAACAGGGAGCGGGCAGATGGCAGACAGAGACGATATGAATGATGCGAAAAATTTCCATTTGAATGTTCCGGCAAAGACCGAACCTTTTTTTCTTAAGGGGTCCCATGCATTGGACTGGGGAATGCAAAACCGCCTGGCCCGGATCTTCCATCCACAATCAGGCAAAACCGTAATGCTCGCCATTGACCACGGGTACTTCCAGGGACCTACGACAGGCCTCGAAAGGGTCGATATAAATATCGTTCCGCTCCTGCCTTTTGCCGATGCGCTCATGCTTACACGCGGTATGCTCCGATCCTCGATTCCCCCATCCGCGCCGAGAGGGACTGTACTGCGTGCCAGCGGCGGTCCCAGCATCCTGAAGGAACTCTCCAATGAACAGATAGCGGTCGATGTGGAGGACGCCATACGTTTAAATGCCGCAGCATTGGCTGTACAGGTCTTTATCGGCGGAGAATTCGAAACTCAATCCATTCACAACCTGACCCGTCTTGTGGATGTCGGCAACCGATACGGTATCCCGGTGCTGGGAGTAACCGCGGTCGGGAAGAATATGACGCGGGACGCCCGATATTTCCGTCTGGCCTGCCGGATCTGCGCCGAGCTGGGGGCCCATTTCGTCAAAACTTATTATATTGCGGAAGACTTCGAAACGGTTACAGCATCCTGCCCCGTTCCCGTCGTCATGGCAGGAGGGAAAAAGCTGCCGGAGCTGGAGGCTCTGACCATGGCCCACAAAGCCGTTCAGGAAGGAGCCGCAGGCGTAGACATGGGGCGCAATATCTTTCAGTCGGATGCTCCTGAAGCCATGATTCAAGCCGTGAGGAAAGTTGTTCACGAAAATATAAAACCGGATGAGGCGTTTGAAATTTATCAGGAATTGAAGAATAAACCGTAACCCTCGCTAATAAGGCGAACACTCTCACAAAGACCCGAAAGACGGTCTTGATTATGCAATTCTTCAGGCACACGCCTGCAATGGGAGCAGCATGGAAAACCGCTGGTCTGATAACGGGGCAACTCAATTCATTGAAGCATATAAGGAAAAGTGCGGCCCGGACCTGGCCGCCTGTCTTTATACCTCGTGCCTTATTGGCGCGGACGAAAGCCTGGTTCTGCATGGCGGAGGGAATTCCTCGGTCAAAACCGTCTGCTCCGATCTTTTTGGAGAAGAGATTGAAGCCATTTACGTCAAAGCTTCCGGCTACAACATGGCTTGCGCCGATCCAAACGGTTATACGGGACTCAATCTCGGGTATTTGAAAAAGCTTCGTTCCCTTTCAGCGCTTTCCGATGCGGAAATGGCAAACGTGCTCCGAATCCATTTTCTGGATTCGAATGCCGCGGCACCCTCTATCGAGACTCTTGTGCACGTGTTTGTTCCGGGTAAGTTCGTGGATCATACCCATCCCGACGCCATCCTGGCCATTTCAAATCAAATCGACGGAGAAAAACGGCTGAAAGAGGCATTGGGGAATACTGTCCTGGTGCTTCCGTATTATCCGTCCGGTTTTATGCTGGCAAAGGCAGTCGCGGATGTTCTGGATTCCAACGCATCCGCCAGTGCGCTTGTTTTGATGCAACACGGACTTGTTACATGGGGGAAAACAGCCAGGGAATCTTATGAGGCAACCATAAACCTCGTCAGCAGGGCTGAGAAGTATATATCGAAACACGCCCGCGCCTTAAGCGTTCCGGATGTCCCCACACCTGCACAGGCCGCTGAAAAAAGATATCTTCAGGTCGCCCCCATAATCCGTGGAGTACTGGCCCAACCGACCGGTGACCGGGACCGCCCGTGGTTGATGTCCATCGTTCAACCTTTGATAAACAGGGACATCCTGGACCTGGTGGATTCTGAAAAAGGCCGGGAAATCGCTTTAACACCGCCCCTGACATCGGACCATCTGATCCGTACCAAGGCTTATTATCTTTGGATTGAAAAACCGGAATATGACGACCCTGTGAAACTACGATCGCAGTTGTCTGAAGCCGTCCGGAAATACGCAGAGGCTTATAATGAATACGTCGACCGGCATGCCGACAGGATGCCCGAAGGAGTAAAGAGGCTGGATGCCATGCCCAGAGTCCTTCTCCTGCCCGGACTGGGAGCGATATGTGTCGGTAAAAACGTCGCGCATTCCACTATTGTCCGGGACATCACAAAACACACGCTGTCCGTTAAAAAGCAGATTGCCGCCATGGGAAATTACCGGGGATTGGACGAAGGGGATATTTTCGATATGGAGTACAAGCCTCTTCAACATTCCAAACTGCAACGATCCGAATCTCTCCCTCTCGAACGGAAAACGGCTTTAATTACCGGCGCAGCGGGCGCCATCGGATCCGGCATTGCCCAGGAGCTCCTGGAACAGGGGTGTCACGTTGCCGTGTCGGACCTGGACAACTCCCGACTGAAAGAACTTGTTGAAGAACTAAAGGATTCCTTCGGCTCCCGTGTAATGGGCATGCCCCTGGACATTACGGATCCGCAATCGGTAGCCGAAGGTTTCGGTTCTGTGATCCGGACATGGGGCGGTGTGGACATCGTAATCCTTAATGCGGGCATGGCGCATGTTTCCGCACTCGAAAATATGAACCTGGAAACATTCCGAAAACTGGAGGAAATAAATGTCGAAGGAATTCTGGGCATGCTTTCCGAATGCGTGCGCCATTTCAAGCTCCAGGGCACCGGTGGCGATATCGTATTAATTTCGACGAAAAACGTGTTTGCGCCGGGCGCTCGCTTCGGCGCCTATAGCGCTACGAAAGCGGCCGCCCATCAGCTGGCCAGGATTGCCAGCCAGGAATTTGCGGAATTCGATGTCCGTGTGAATATGGTTGCCCCCGACGCGGTATTTTCGCATGGAAACCGTAAATCTGGATTATGGGACAGGATCGGCCCCGACAGAATGGCGGCGAGAGGATTGAGTGCCGAAGGATTGGAGGAGTATTACCGGAACCGCAATCTTCTCAAGGCAAGGATTACGGCAAGGCATGTGGCAAAAGCCGTTCTCTTTTTTGTCACACGCCAAACACCGACAACGGGAGCAACCCTCCCCGTCGACGGAGGCCTGCCTGACGCAACGCCAAGATAGCTGCAGTGGGCAGTAGCAGTGGCAGGGGCAGGGGCAGGGGCAGTGGACAGTTGATAAAAGGGTGAAGATTTCATATTGTAAAAATCAAGCAATAACTACCAAAAATATTGAAACAGAATGATAGGATATTTGAAAGGTCGTCTTCTTCGCAAGAAGCCCAATACCGTCCTGCTGGACGTCCATGGAATCGGGTATGAGGTTTCCATTCCGCTGAGTACATTTTACGAGCTTCCCGGCGAGGGAAACGAGGTTTCTTTGAATATTCATACGCATGTGCGCGAAGATGCCCTTTTACTGTTCGGATTCCATGCACAGCGGGAAAAAGACCTGTTTCTCAAGCTGATCTCCATCAGCGGCATCGGGCCCAAGCTGGCTGTCGTCATTCTTTCCGGAGCGCAGGTGGAGGATCTCGCCGCAGCAATATCGGCCGGCAACCTTCCGCGGCTTACGGCCATTCCGGGAGTCGGCCGCAAAACCGCGGAGCGGATAGTGCTGGAACTTAAAAGCCAGATGACGGCGTTCCTTTTACCGGAACAGACCGAAGCGACACAGGAAGGAAAAGCCTTCGGCGCCCTTGAAGAGGATGTTCTATCGGCACTGGTTAACCTGGGCTACCCCCGGCCTGCTGCGGAAAAAGCCCTCAAATCCGTTCTCCATTCCGAACAGTGCGAACGGACCTTCGAAGACGTCCTGAGAAACACCCTGCAGAGCCTTTCCGGGTAATGCAGCACACGAATACGATACGGCATGGCAAAATACTCATCCAATCCTACGATCCTGAATCCTGTTCCGCAATCCGAGGATAAATCCTTCGAACAGAGTCTGCGCCCGCAGTCTTTGAAGCAATATATCGGGCAACAAAAAGTCAAAGACAACATCGAAATCAGCATCCGCGCAGCCGTCAATCGCCAGGAAGCTCTCGATCATGTTCTTCTTTACGGCCCTCCGGGATTGGGAAAAACAACCCTGGCAACCATTATCGCCAACGAAATGACCGTGAATATCCGCACCACCAGCGGGCCGGTCATTGAAAAACGCGGAGATCTCGCCGCAATCCTTACGAACCTCAAGCCGAATGACATTCTCTTCATCGATGAAATTCACCGATTGCATCCTTCCATCGAGGAAATCCTGTATCCGGCCATGGAAGATTATTATATCGACATCATCATCGGCGAGGGGCCGGCGGCACGGAGTATCAAAATGCCGCTGCCTCACTTCACTCTAGTGGGAGCCACTACAAGAGCCGGCCTTCTGACCGCGCCGTTGCGGGGCCGATTCGGCATCATCCATCGTCTGGAATTCTACGACAACCGGGACCTGCAGGTGATCGTGCGCCAGTCCGCGCAAACATTGGGCGTGGATATTGATGACGAGGGCGCGCTGGAAATCGGCTCCAGAAGCCGTGGCACGCCCAGGATCGCCAACCGGCTGCTCCGGCGCGTTCGCGATTATGCGGAAGTCAAGGCCGACGGGCATATAAACCGGGCGGTTGCAATGGATGCCCTGAAAATGATGGATGTGGACACCTATGGATTTGATGAAATCGACCGCAAACTGATGCTTACGATATTGGAAAAATACAACGGCGGCCCCGTGGGAGTGGGCTCCCTGGCGGCAGCTATAAGCGAAGACGCAGATGCCATCGAGGACATCTACGAACCTTACCTGATACAGGTCGGCTTTATCGACAGAACTCCACGCGGCAGAACGGCCACCCGCAAGGCATTCGAACACTTCAAGATTTCGCTTCCGTCCGATCAGAAAAACTTATTCTAAAAGAATTCAGAAGCCAGAAGTCAGAAGAAGAATGAGTCGAAACTCAGTGTAACGCACTAATAGTCAGCCTTTACTTCTGGCCTGTGACTCTTTCCGAAGCGAAAAGCTGGGCCGGAAATACATCGGCGTCGGGGTCGGAATCGGGATCGGGATCGAGCTTTGAAAAACCGATTCCGATACCGACTCCGAGACCGACCCCCGAAAACTTACCCGGAGTCACAGATTGTTTAATCCGGTACCAACACGAAGCCGGGCTGACTTCTGACTTCCGGCTTCCTGTATCAAACTCAACAAAATGCCGTGAAGAAAGTGGTTACACTTCCCCGTCAGGCATCTCAATTAAGGGAAAACACCCGTTTCTCAGTTGGGCGAAGGATAGTATACTATTGAGCGTATGGCAAAATCCGCTGAAAAGGAACCGAAAATACACCAACTCCATCGGGCTATCGAAACGGTTGTCCGTGGAAAACCCGAGGCGGTCAAGCTTTCACTGGTCTGCCTGCTCGCCGAAGGGCACCTGCTTATCGAGGATGTGCCCGGCGTCGGAAAAACAACCCTGGCCCATACAATTGCCAGGTTCCTGAACTGCTCCTTTCGCAGGATACAGTTCACCAGCGATCTGCTCCCTTCCGATATTCTGGGAGTTTCCATATTCAATCAGGCAAACCAGTCCTTCGATTTCCGCAGGGGGCCGATATTCCATAACATCATCCTGGCCGACGAAATGAACCGGACGACTCCGAAAACACAGAGCGCTCTTCTGGAAGCCATGAGCGAAGGCAATGTCAGTGTCGATAACTGCACCTACCCGCTGCCGCGACCCTTCATGGTAATCGCGACGCAGAATCCCATCGAACACCACGGAACCTACCCGCTGCCGGAATCGCAACTGGACCGTTTTCTCCTGCGCATTAAAATGGGCTACCCGGAAAACGACGCCGAAAAAGAAATTCTTCGCAAACAAATCCGGTCCAGGGAATTGGAGCACCTGCAGCCGGCTATGCAGGCCGATGAAATTCTGGAAGCACAATCCCTCGTTGAGAAAGTCAGAGTCGACGATTCCCTGCTCGACTACATCATGACTGTCGTGGAAGCCACCCGTCGATCGGAATTCCTGCAGGTAGGCGTCAGCCCTCGCGGAGCGCTCGCCCTTCGCAGGGCGGCCCAGGCCATGGCTCATTATGAAGGCCGTAATTTCTGCATTCCGGACGACATCAAACGTCTCGTCCTTCCTGTATTGGCTCACCGGGTGATCGTAAGCTCCAAATATGTTACTCCCTATAAACAAAGCGAAGAAGCGGAGGACATCCTCTCCGAGATACTTAAAAATATCGCAGTGCCGCTATAAACGAATTTTACCCTTGAAGCGCAAAGCAGGGCTGCGGATCCAGATAGAAGCTTTGGGCTGAAACGTAAAAGCAATTACCGAAGCTATAATCCGTATGAACGTAAAATCTTCCTACCGGCTGTTCCCGCTATCGTTCGCCATTACGCGATCGGGGATCCTGCATCTTTTGATGATTATTCTTCTGTCTCTTGCGGCAGTGAATTCATCGAACAACCTGCTGTTTGTGATTCTCGCGACCATGATCTCGGCATTCGTGGTTTCCAGTATCGTGGGCAGAAACAGCCTGAAACATATTTCCATGTCGATTCAGGTTCCCGAAAGAGTGTTTGAAGGCGACAGGGTTCCCGTCAAGGTGTCTGTCCGGAATACCAAACGCATCTTCCCCTCCTTTTCAATCTGCATTGAAGACTCCCGCAAGAAGGCGGCCCCGATCCGTTTCCCCCTGCTCGGAAAGCTTGCCGGGAAAAAACCAGGCAGCGGGAGGAATGCCGATGCCGCGGTTTTCGACGGCCTGCATCCATTCGCCTATTTTCCGGTTCTGCGTCCCGGAGAGACCCATTCGGAATTAACAGTGCAATCGTTCCCGCGCCGGGGGCTGTTCCGACTGGAGGAATTCCGAATATCCACCCGGTTCCCCTTCAGCCTTTTCCGGCACAACGAACGCATCGGAGTCGGGGGCGAGGTTCTCGTATATCCATTCATACGGAATATTTCCACATACTTTCAACGGCTCCCTTTTCTCCCCGGGTTGCTGGAAGGCATGCAGAAAGGACTGGGTGAGAATCTGTTTTCAATACGCCCTTACGCAGAGGGGGAGAGTACCCGCACTATCGATTGGAAAGCGACAGCGAAAACAAGAGAGTTGATGGCGCGGGAATTTGCCCGGGAAGAAGAATGCAAATTCTGTCTTATCCTGGATACAAAAACCGACAGACAAGCGGAAGGAGGCTACTGGGAGGAATTTGAAAAAGCCGTATCCCTTACCGCCAGCATTGCGGCTCATTTTATCGACCGGGGAGCCGAGATAGAGTTACTGACACCCCATTCCCATATACCTCGCGGGACAGGCAGGGATCATCTCTACCGGATTCTCCGTTTTCTGGCCACAGTGGAATATTCCCGTTCCGTGCCCGAATCGAAAATGGACATGTCGCCCTGGTACATCCAAAGCTTTCCCGGGATTCAGGACAGCCGGGCATTAAAACAGATCTTCTCCGATAAAGTCTTTAAAATCATTCTTGCCTCGGATGAACGGGATGCCTTCCCGCCTTCGGTCCGGCGGTCGTCCCATAGGATCCATTTCAGTGAGTTATGACATTTGAACAGAACTTTAAGGCATCATCCTATTGCATGATCGGAGCCGGCTTTACGGCCGTCGCCGTGAGCGGAAGGCTTCATTGGCTGCCTGTTTCATTATTCGCTTCCGTATTTATCGCCGGCTGGTTTATCAATACGGACCGGTTGCATGCAATGACTCCCAAATGGCTCCTGAATTGCCTCAGCATTCTGTATTTCCTGTTTTTCATAGCAGACTTAATGCTGCTGTCCCGTTCCTTTATGGTTGCCGCTGTCCACCTGATCCTTTTCGCATCGATTGTCAAACTCCTTACTTTGTCGAAAAACCGGGATTATTTCTTTCTATACCTGGCGAGTTTTACCGCTCTTCTGGCCGCTTCCTCGCTGAAGATCAACCTCATATTCGGAATCTGTTTTCTTATATTCCTTTTCTCCGGCATCCACGCCTTCATCCTCTTTGAAATGCGTCTCAGCAACAGTGCGATACAGAAGAGAATCCGTATCCACCCGTTCGTCGCGTCCAACCGCCCGAAGGAGTCAAACATGGAGCTTTTCTCTCCTTTCCCTACCCGACTCCTTACCGTTATATCCTTCGGAATAACACTGCTGGTTCTTATTGTTGCCCTTCCCCTGTTCCTTCTTTTGCCCCGCTCCGGCTCCGATTACAATCGCCAGCCTTCGGGAGAAACGCAATTTGTCAGCGGATTTTCCGAGAGCGTGGAACTGGGACGCATTGGAAGAATCCGCCAGTCCGATACAATCGTCATGAGGGTGCGGATATCCAAGTCCCCTTCCCAACTGCCTGTTGATTTGAAATGGAGGGGGCTGGCGTTTGATTATTACGACGGCCGCGCATGGAAACGCAGCGATCCCGTGCGGTATCCCGTCCCCACACAGGGACGGTATTTCAAACTGGAAGACTTCGCTCGCGGAACCGATTGGCTGCAGCAGTCCTTTTTTCTTGAATCATTGTCCACGGACGTTGTTTTTGCCGCCCGAAATGCCCTGGCTGTCTCAAGAGAGGCCGGAACTCTCCTGCGGGATTCTGCCGAAAACCTTTATGCAAGTCCTCATGAGCAGTCAAAGCTAAGATACGATGTAATCTCCGATCGAATCCGTCCGGATCCGGATTTCATTTCTGACAGGGGGGCCATCCCCGCCGAGGTTCTTGAAACCTGTCTCCAGATACCGCACCTCGACTGTAGGATAGAAGATCTTACACAAAAGGTGATCGGGTCTGCCGGCGGCAATTATGAAAAAGCCAAAGCTCTGGAACGCCATCTTCGAACCCAATACGCCTACAGCCTTGAACTCAAGGGAATCCCGGGATCGAAAGATCCCCTTGCAATGTTTCTCTTTGAAACCCGACAGGGACATTGCGAATACTTTGCCTCCGCTATGGCGATCATGCTCCGGATAGCAGGGATTCCATCGCGCCTCGTAAACGGATTCCGCATCGGCGAATACAACAGGATCGGCGACAGCTGGATCGTTCGCCAGTATCACGCCCACAGCTGGGTTGAGACCTACCTCCCTCCATACGGTTGGATGGAATTCGATCCCACCCCCGTGCAGCGGCTGAAACCCAGAACGGCATTCGCTCAATTCTGGACCGATATGGCCGACGCCGTCGATCTATGGTGGTGGGAAAGAGTTGTAAACTACGACTATTCCAGGCAATACAACGTGATTGCCTCAGTCTATTCCGCATCGGCAAAAATTCTGGACTCCGTCAGGGATCTGGCCGCGCGCGTGTCTGAAAAAAGCCGTGAAGGGCTGTTATGGTTAATTTCTTTGAAGGAGACTCCCGGACATGGAATGGTGTGGCTTGGGATGATTCCCCTTTTTATAATAATGGCGCTACTGATCCGTCCCTTACGAAAACGGGTCCTGAAGCGTATGCGTCCCGTCCTTTACCGGAACAGGCCGAGGCTTTATGCGGGCAGTTTCTACACAGAAGCCCTTGAGATACTTTCGAAATATGGGATGGTGCGCGCCCCCTCTCAAACCCCCATGGAATTCGCAAAGGACCTTTCCAATCATCCGGCCGGCACTTCCCTGTTTGCCCTGACCCGCCTGTACAACACCATCCGCTTCGGCCCGCCGGATGCGCCCCCCCGCAAAAAAGAAGCGGAACAGCTGCTTCAATCTCTTCGCGAAGACTTGTTCTCAAAGAAATAATCCGTTACGTTTACATCACGCTTTTTCCCCATTTTGGACAGAATGAGTTGAATCTTTAGGCGATCCTCCCCGTTGTTTCGAAGCAACTCGATCCATTCCCGCCTGCTACTCAGAACTTCCGGATCGAAGACCGGCTGTCTCAACAAACGATACAGGACCTCTTCACCCGCAGAAGTCTCGGTTCCATTCAGCCGGATGAATAAATCATCCATATCCAGATCCTGCCAGGTAATGTCATCGATGAAGAATTGTTCCGGATTGGCCTTCTTATGGTTCCTGAAGTACCCGGCAATCGATTCGAGATCTCCCGGTTCGTATTTACCCTCAGGCTTTTTCCCCCAGGATTGGATAAGCCGCTCTCTCAGTCTCCTCTTAGCCTTGCGGGTATTTATTATTGAAGAAATAACAAGGAAAGATAGAGCAAATAAAATTAGGAGCATTACGCCAATGTTCATATAGGAATCACCATAAACTGGACTTGAACCATTCCGGCTATAGAGCAGTTGTAATAAATAATCTATAAATTTTCAGATTTCAGCGCTAGAGCCGGTAGCTATTTATATTAATAAAATCAATAATTTATATGTCAATCCGGGAACACCTCATTCTTTATTTACATCACCGCTATAGATACTTTGCAGGAAATACAGAGGAGCGGCTTGACGCTATAACGTTATGACGCTATATTTTCCCCGGAGGATATAATCCATGAACAACACAACAACCCGCTCCACTATTTATTTTGAGCCTCATCTGCATCGAGCATTGCGACTGAAGGCCGCACATACTCGATGCTCGCTTTCCCATCTGGTTAATGAGGCGGTCCGCCAGGCTTTCCAGGAAGATACTGATGATTTGGCTTCATTCGAGGACCGAGTCAACGAGCCACTGGTCAGCTACGAAAAAGTCCTGAAGGATCTTAAAAAACATGGGAAGATATAAAATCGTCTTCCGCAAATCCGTCATAAAGGATTTGCGTCCGATTCCAAACCGCGACGTTAAAAGAATTCTTAATGCAATCGACGCTCTATCGGAGGAGCCCCGCCCGCCCGGATGCGAAAAACTATCAGGACAGGAAAGGTTTCGGGTACGGCAAGGCAACTATCGAATTGTATACGAGATCAGAGACGAGGAAGTTGTAATCATCATTGTGAAAGTCGCTCACCGAAAAAATATATATCGACGCTAAAATAATGAACACCCTTATAATTTTATAGCGCCCTGCTTTCTATGCATCGGCTTTACCGGGAAGAGGAGAATGGCCGCGACGAACACAGCCAACGTTCCCAGACCAAACGCATCGGAATAGCTGCCGGACTTATCCGCCATGCTCGCCATTAAGGAAGGACAGAATCCGAATCCGAGGCTCGTGGCAAGCATGAAAATTCCCAGGTTGATACCCAGGTTTTGAACGCCGTACCGGTGTTTCAATAAAACGGTCCCGGCAATGATCAGGCCGCCGTGGGCAATGCCGCGCACCGTCATAAATATCAGCATCGTTGCCACGCCGCCTACGGTAAAAGACAGCCCTACGGAAACGGCCAGCAGCAGGTAGCAGAGAACGATTCCAAGAATGGACAGCCAGTCGAAAAGCAGGCCGAAAAGGACTTTCGCCAGTATCCCGACGCCGGCAAGGAGAGCGGCTCCCCACGCAACCATTTCCAGGCTCAGACCCTTTTCGGATTCAAGAAACAGGACCTGGTTCTGCAGCAAGGATTGATCGACCCCCATGACCAGGAAAACACCGATGAATACGAGCCAGAAATCGCGCGTCGCCGAAAGGCTTCTGAGGTGGTTCCACATCCCGCTTTTCGAAGCGCTGACGGACTGCTTCTGCAATCGCGCATGAATCGGACTTCCCTTCCGGGACAGGATCAGCCAGGCTGGAAGAGCGAACACCCATATGCCGCAACTCAGGACCGCCATAGCCGGACGCCACCCGATGGCGACCATCAACGGCGCCATCAGAACAGGCAGAATCATACCTGCCACGCTTGTTCCGGAGAGCACGATGCCGAGCATGGTCCCGGTCGATTTTTCGAAGGAACGGCTGACGACAAGATTAACGGATACAGCCATTCCCGTACCGTTCAGTCCCAGGAAAACACCCAGCGCGTAATAGACAGGAAGACTGTCGGCAGCCATGAAACCAACCATCGCCGATGCGCCAAGCAGAGCGGAAACGGCAATGACATACTTCGGGTTGACGACGTCGAGAAGTCGCCCGACCACCAGCGCGGCGAGCGCGGAGACATAAAACTTAAAGGAAGTGAGGAGAACCGCCTCCTGCCGCGTCCAGCCGAATTCTTCAATCGCTCCGGAATAGACAAACGGCAGGGCGAATGCAGGGAAACCGAAAGCGAAAACCTGCATAAAAAACAGCACTATAATGAGCGGCCATTGCCCCTTGATCTCTTTAGCCGAAGGCATTGCCTGCGCCTCCTAGTCCCAACCGGAGGGAGTTTCACGCGGCATGGTGAGCATGAAGGCTTCGACAGCATGGATTTTGCCGTTGTAAACCTTAAAGTATTCCCAGACGATGAGCGACTGTTTGTCGGCCTCCGGGCCGACCCCCATGGAATTTTTCCCGAAATCCATTCGAACCCATACAATCCCCAGTTCTTCGTCTACAGCCGCAACACGGCTAGTTATCTCGAAAAGGGTGGGAATGGGTTGTGTTTTAATGTTGAGGCAGGCAGGCTGCATCATGCATCCCTCGCCGGCCATGATATAGCCGTTTTCGATGCGATAGGAATCTTCCGAAAAAGGCGTATCCGCCTTGACGAAGCTTCCCACCCTCAAGCCTTCCGGATACAGCAGGGCGATTTTTATTGCATCCTCCCTGGAGTCGAGCTTGTCTTTCGGCGGAACCACGTTCATCGCCTCCCTCGTAGCTTTCAGTTCGGTCGGACTGGAAAATTGTCCGCCTGGTTCCATCCGGGTCACCTGGGTTTCGATTTCCGTGATCCTCCGATCCACCACCTTGAGACGAACCAGAAGCAATATGGTATTGTCGCCCTCTTCGAGAACCGCGTGAGTGCCGACGACGCCCCAGAGCGGATCCATGATGTCCTGCCGGTAAGGAGTCATCTTCAGGGAGCTCTTCCAGATGCCTTCCCCCAGCTTGATGTCGAAGGTGTTTTCGGTATACCGCATATTGTCGGAAACGGGCACGTCAGCGGGCTTCCGGGCGACCAGCGCTTCCAGGTACTGCGTCATGAAACTCTGGAGGCATTCACGGTCGCAGGTCGAGCCGGCGCATCCGGCCGTTGCCAGCACGATACATATTAATGCCGCCAATAAGAGCACACGCATAGCAGTTTGCATATATAGTTTCTCCCGGGATTCAATTTAAATATTTGGTTGCGGTATTCTATGGTTCGCCTGAAGGATTGGCAACGGAAATATTCCCGTCTTTATCCTCTTGATACAATGCAGCGGGATATTTACTATTCAATCTCCGAAAGGAGCGTTCGTTTGGCCAAGATTGGATTCATCAGCCTGGGCTGCCCCAAAAACCTCGTGGACAGCGAAGTCATGATCGGCCTTCTCAAAAAAGAGGGGCACACGATAACGCCCGATCCCAAAGAGGCGGAAATCCTTGTCGTCAACACCTGCAGTTTCATCGAGGCGTCCAGGAAAGAGTCGATAGACACCATTCTCGATGCCGCGCGGCTGAAAGATTCGGGCGCCTGCAGGAAACTTGTCGTCGCGGGCTGCCTGGCCGAACGCTACCCGAACGAAATACGTTCGGAATTGAACGAGGTGGACGCCATCGTCGGCGTCAATCAGATCGAGGAAATTGTCCGTGTCGTCTCCGGCGAACCGATCGATCTTCCGGACTCCTACGGACGCAGCGACGCGGACCTCTATCTGTATGACCACACGACTCCGCGCGCCTTGATCGGGCCCCGTTACTCGGCCTATATGAAAATATCCGAGGGATGCGGCCACGCCTGCGCCTTCTGTGTCATTCCGAAAATACGAGGCCTCTATCGGAGCCGCAGCATCCCTTCCCTGGTCAAGGAGGCCACACGGCTCGCATCCCGGGGAGTGCAGGAAATCGTCCTGATCTCCCAGGATACAACGAGCTACGGCACGGACTTCGGCATGCAGGACGGGCTGGCGTCCCTGCTGGAAGCACTCGCCGGCGTCAAACGCCTGCGCTGGATCCGGGTCTTGTACGTGTATCCGAATCTTTTCAGCGAACGGCTTATCGATGCAATAAATTCCAGTGAAAAAATATGCAAATACGTCGACATGCCGCTGCAGCATACAAGCACAAGCATATTGAGATCCATGAAGCGTGGGGGAACCCGTAAGAGCCTCACTCGTCTGATCCGCCATATACGCAAAAAAATTCCCGGCGTGACTTTCCGAACCACCATGATTGTCGGATTTCCGGGTGAAACCAAGGCCGACTTTATTGAATTGAAGGATTTCTGCAGGGAAATGGAATTTGACCGCCTGGGAGTCTTCACATATTCGGATGAAGAGGATACGATAGCCTGTGGAATGCATCCGAAGGTTCCTGTCCGAACGGCCGAGTATCGCCGCCGCATTTTAATGGAGCAGCAGAAGGTCATTTCGGCAAGAAAGAACCGTGCACTGATCGGACAAAAGTTGCCGATCCTTGTAGAAGGTCTTTCGCAGGAAAGCGATCTTTTGATGCAGGGCAGGCTCGAATCGCAGGTTCCTGAAATAGACGGGATCTGCCTGATAAACGATTCGGAAATTGAAGGCGTGAAAAGCGGCCGGTTTTACACTATCGAAATTACCCGGGCGCTCGAGCACGACCTGCTGGGCAGAATTGTAATACAAAAGTAATACGTAGCCGCCCGGAGCGGAAACGATCCATATCCACACGCTGCCACGATTGAGGCACCCTTTATGAAATGCCCGCACTGCGGCAAAGAAATCGAGGATTCGAAACAGCCTTACAGGCCTTTCTGCAGCGATCGCTGCAAGCTCATCGACCTGGGGAAATGGATATCCGAGGACTATCGAGTCCCCGCCCCGGAAACGGAAAACAACGACCAGCGGAATCCGATGAAGGATCCGGGGGAAGAATGAAACTCCAGCTGTCCCGAATAATCGCCAGCCTTTTTTACCTGGGATTTGTTCCCGGGATGCCGGGAACCTATAGCTCCATCATCACCGCCCTTGTTTTTTATTCCGTTTATTCCCTGAGCGGGCGTATAGCGCCGGAGCTTCACCTGAGCGCCGTGTGCCTGATCTCGCTGGTGGGTGTATTAGTCTCTGCCGAAATCGGTCGCAGCACCGGCAAGGAAGATCCCTCATATATCGTCATCGATGAAGCGGCGGGACAGTTGCTCACATTCCTGTTGGTTCCGGTTACCGGCTGGAATATCTTTCTCGGCATCCTGGCCTTTCGAACATTCGACATCTGGAAACCCTATCCCATCCGGAAATTGGAGCGTCTGGGCAGAGGAGTGGGAGTCATGGCGGACGATCTGCTGGCAGGCATATATGGAAATATTGCGCTGCATATCATTAATCTTTTGCTTTAATAAATATATCCTAAATGCTTAATATAAATATTTATAATTAACTATTCGGGGATTCTATGAAAGCAGAAATTATAGTCGTCGGTTCCGAATTGCTGACGCCTGACAGCAGCGACACCAACTCTCTGTACCTTACTCATAAATTAAATGAAGCCGGCTGTGAAGTTCACCTGAAGACCATCGTAGGGGATGTGCAAAAAGATATCGAGGAGATTCTGCAACAGGCTCTTCAGCGTTCCGAACTGATCCTTTTCAGCGGCGGGCTGGGACCGACCATGGACGACCGGACACGCGCAGCGGCGGCCGGAGCCCTTAAACGTCCGCTCGTTCCGGATCCCGAAATCCTGGAAGATTTACGCCGGAAATTCGCCTCCCGCGGCTTTAAAATGTCTCCGAACAATGAACGGCAGGCTGACGTTATCCGGGAAGCCGAAATCCTGGAAAATCGACTCGGAACCGCGCCGGGAATGTGGATTGAAGAGGCAAACCGCTATATCGTTCTGCTTCCCGGCCCTCCCAGGGAGCTTCAATCCGTTTTCGAGCATCACGTCCTGCCCCGCATCCGTAAACTGAGCGGAGGGACACGACTGGAAACCAGGTCCTTTTACATAACGGGCATGACCGAATCGGAACTGGATACGCAACTCGCGCCCATTTATACCGTCTATCCCCGGATAAAAACCACGATACTCGCCGGCACCAAACATATCTCAGTGCGCCTGTATCGCTGGTTGCGACCGGGAGACGACATTGAAGACCTCGACGAACTCGCCTCCAGAATTCAGGAGAAAATAGGCCCCGCAATTTTCTCCACGCAGAATGAATCGATGGAAGAAGTCGTCGGACGGATGCTGCGGGAATCGCGAAATACGCTTGCGGTGGCGGAATCCTGCACTGCCGGAATGCTTGGTATGCACGTAACCCGTGTACCGGGCAGTTCCGGCTATTTCCAGGGCGGTATTCAATGCTACAGCGATACTGCAAAGACCGAACTGTGCGGTGTGCCGGCCGACCTGATCCGGACACATGGAGCGGTCAGTGCGGAAGTTGCCGAAGCTCTTGCGATCGGCGTCCGGAATAAACTGCATGCATCCATCGGCCTTTCCATAACCGGAATCGCCGGCCCCGGCGGAGGCTCCCCGGAAAAACCGGTCGGTCTCGTTTATATAGGTGTATCGGACGGAGTCGACACATTGAATCGGCATCGAATCATGCCGGGAGATCGGGAGTCCATACGGGAACGCACCACCTATCTCGCTCTTTCCTGGCTCCGACGCTTTTTGATGAAAAAAACGGAGTAGCAATTACCGATTCCCGTTCAGGGTTCTCCGTTGGAAAAATAAAGCGGAGAATCTGAAACAGTGAACGCTGAACGGCATACAATGAGAACTTTTATCGCAATCCCGATTCCCGAATCGTGCCTGGAAATTCTCGAACAGATGCAGCGGCACCTCAAAGCATCCACAACGGAGGTGCGATGGACGAAAATTTCTTCGATCCATCTTACATTGAAGTTCCTGGGAGAAGTCGATCCGGCAATCATTCCCGATATGGGGAAGGCGCTGGCTGATGTTTCGAAACAGTCGCGAAAATTCAACCTCCGTCTTACCGGACTGGGAAGCTTCCCGAACGAAAAAAGTCCGCGGATAGTCTGGTGCGGCATCCTGGGCGATACGGATGTTCTTGCACGGCTGCAGGCGGAGGTGGAAACCGTCTGTGCCGATTTCGGTTTCGCGGCCGAAAACCGGCCGTTCCGGCCGCATCTGACATTGGGAAGGATCAAGGGAAGAAAGAATTTAAAGCTTCTTATGGGCTGCATAGAAAAAGGAACCGATTTGGAGTGCGGCTTTCGCGCCGACTGCCTCAACATTTATAAAAGTGTACTGAAGCCCGATGGCGCCGTATATACTGTTCTGGAAACTATAACGCTGCCTTAATCCGGATGATAACGAGGAACCATGCAATATGAATACATAATCCCCATTGTATCCTACCTTCTGGGTTCCATCCCATTCGGCTTTCTGCTGGTGAAATTATCCGGGGGCAAGGATATCCGATCTTTCGGCAGCGGGAACATCGGTGCTACAAACGTTTTTCGAAAAAGCCGTACCACGGGAATCCTTACGCTTATTCTCGACGCGGGGAAAGGATACCTGGCTGTAGCTATAGCCGTTCTTTTGGGTGCGGATCCGGCATGGCAGGCGATAGCCGCCGTTGCGGCCATTGCGGGCCATATATTTCCGATCTGGCTCAAATTCAAAGGAGGGAAAGGCGTCGCCACCGGCTGCGGCGCTTTCCTGGCGCTTTGTCCTCCGGCGGTAGGGACCACGCTCGTCCTGTTTGTTGTCGTCCTTGTCCTGACACGCTATATTTCCGCGGCTTCCATTCTAGCGACAGCCCTGTTCCCCGTCTGGGCCTTTCTTTTTGGATACCCGGCGCCGGTACTTTACTGGGGGGCTGCTGGAGCATTGCTGATTGTGGCCAAGCACCATCAGAACATCCGACGGCTCTTATCCGGAACGGAAAGCAAGTTCGTGACGGGTTCGCGTTCGGAATAATCGATAATCAGCAGATCATTCCCGTAGATTGAAAATCCGAACGTATTATCGATATTGGATAGGAGTTACTATGGCAATCGACAAAGAACTTCTCGAGATTCTCGCCTGCCCCTTATGCAAAGAGGAGGTCCGGCAAACTCCCGACGGCGGCGGCCTTCAGTGCGTCAAGTGCCGTCGTATATATCCCATTCGCGACGGCATACCCATCATGCTGGTCGATGAAGCAACCCTTGAGGATAGTGAATCTGCAGGGTAAAAAGGGCGAACATAAGGTTCGCACTTACTATGTTGCCGAGAACGATCGACATAGGGCGAACACAAGGTTCGCCCCTACTTTAATGCCATTCGATACATGTCCGGGAGGGTTTCGGGAAATACCTCCCGTGATCTTCCCGCAGTCAGCTTGGCCGGAACAGCCTCCATCAGTTCCTCCGGAGTCCATCTTCCCTCTTTGGTCAGGGTCTGCTCCAGAGGGGCTGGTTCGACAAAGATCCCGACATGCCCGTGAAAAACTTCGAAAATACACCCATTGATAGGGTCGGCGGATTCACTGACCAGGTAGGTGGCCAGTGCGGCAACATCCTCCGGTTGATTGACTTCAAGCTTTTGATTCTTGAACTTCGGCCCGATTCCGCGCCAGGCCGCGAGAGGGCGAAGGATATTACAGGTTGTTCCGAATTTCGCCATTTCCCTTGCTACAGTGCGTGCGAATCCGACAATGCCTTCCTTAACCGTTGAATAGGCCGCCTGGCCTGCAAAACCGAGTCCTATATGAGATGAAGTGCAAAGAATCCGCCCGTAGTTCTGCTTTTTCATATATGCCGTTGCAGCACGCGTGCAGTACATCATCCCATACAGGTGCGTTTTGACCATCAGGTCCCAGTCTTCCGTAATGATGGAATCAATGTCACGATGATCACGGATAATACCGGCATTATTCACCAGAATATCGATACGCCCGAACTCATCCACAGCCTGTTGAATGATGGACCGGGCGCCCTCTTCCGTCGCAACGCTGGCATAATTCGCGACGGCAACGCCTCCTTCTTTCCGGATACTTTCGACCACCCTGTCCGCATCGTTATGCGAAGATCCATAACCGTCGTAGGAAGTACCCAGATCGTTGACGACGACGCGCGCACCCTGGGCCGCGAAACCGATCGCATCCGCCCGCCCCAGTCCATTGCCGGCGCCGGTAATTACAGCGACTCTTCCCTTCAGCATATCTCCCATATGTCTCCCTTTCCGAGCGTCTCCACATTCACTGCATCCGCAAGATATTTCGTATTTCAGACCAACGCATCCGTTTTGGAAGCCATGATGAAATCGTTGATATGCAGACCTTCAATCGCGTGCGTCCACCAGGATACGGTAACTTTCCCCCATTCGGTCAGAATCGAAGGGTGGTGGCCTTCCTCTTCCGCAATCGTCCCAACCTTATTGGTAAACTCCAGCGCTTCTATAAAGTTCTTGAATTTAAAAACCCGCACCAGGCGCTTGACTCCGTCAATCTCCAGAATACCCCAATCGGGGATGGCAGGCTTGAATTTCTCAATCTCCTCATCCGTAACCATCGGAGCACCGGCGCGACACGCCTCGCATTTACGCTTTCTTAAATCTTTCATTCCATCCTCCGGAAATCGATGTTTTATCAACCTGGGATTTCCAGATATTGTACAGGGACAGACTATCCATTTAAACAACAAGTTCCCGCATCTTCATTCTGAACTGTAAGTTCCGGAAGAAATATCCGACAATATACAGTAAGAAATGCAATGCTGAATCCAGGGCAAAACAATGACAACGGGATCTTAGAGATTTTATGGTGGGAATTTTACTACACTTGCAGACAGGTGGGAGTTGTAGACGATCGTGTGGCGGAGGTTTTAAGAACCAAGACTCCCACCGAACGATTAACCCGGATTATTCATGAAGCTTTTACTGCGGCGTCGTATCTGGGCATGTCTGCTACGGTCCCAATTTATGCTTGCATAAATTGGGCGCGCTCCCTCGGGCTACCCAACGCGAAGCGTTGGGCACGCCTCACGGGGCCCTCGGTCGCAAGCCTTGCATCCACGCCCATCTACACCCCCTCGCTACAAACCTTCATGAATAATCCGGGTTAAAGCGCCTGTATAATTTGGTGGATGCATTCTTTAAATATAATGTCTTATACGCCTGCTGAAAGGAGGGTTGAAGTATGACTGCAAGAAGAATAACGTCTTTTACCATCATGCTAAGTCTATCGATCCTGCTGTTCGCATGTGGCGACAGATCCGGAGAATTCCCCGAACGCCACACTGAGGTGTCACCGCAAACAATCATGGAATGGCTCAGCGATCTCTGCGATATTGCCGGCTACGGCATTGATTCCGGGATACAGACCCAGCCGAAACTGGATGAGGCCGCCAACTATATTCTCAAAAATCTTCACGTACATGGTTTGAGCCAGGCCAGGTTGGAGCCAATAACGGCGAATAGCCCGTATCCAGAAGATTATGAAATCACAGTCGAAGCACCAAACGAGAAAAGTCGCACGATAGCCTGCTTCCCATTGCAATGGACCGCAGGGACTCCGCCCGGAGGCATCACGGGCGAGCTGGCGTATGTCGGAGACGGATCTGCATCTAATTTCAGACTCGTCGATGTCGGCGGCAAAATCGCCTTAATAGACGAAAAAATGATGCGGGGCTACTCGCCGACCGGCCGCTCAAACGGTGCTGTCGTTACCGCCCAAGAAAAAGGAGCTATCGCGGTAATTCGGGCAGGCCTGCAATTGTACAGCCCGCAATTCCAAAAGGGCGATCCGGTAATGCCGCCCGATATTTTCCCGATTCCCGTTTTTTCAGTCGGCAGGAGCGAGGGCGATTATTTGAGAAATCTGGCAGTCTCCGGCAAACCACATGCCGTTAAGATGGCGCTCGATGTGCCGCATGAGGCGATTACGGCTTCTAATGTGGTCTTTGAGTTGCCGGGGAACGGCCGCATGGATGAAGTGATTTTGGTAGGCACGCACTATGACACCGGAATGTTTACCGGCGCTGTTGATAACAACGGCAGCGTAGCATTAATGATAGCCTGGGCACGATACTTTGCGTCCAAGCCGAAGAAATCGAGGAATCGAGACATGATCTTCGCCTGGTTGTGCGGACATGATTTCGACAACAATACCGGCCACTACCAATTTGCCGAGGCGCACAAGGATCAGCTGCAAAAAGCAATAGTATGGGACGTGGACCATGCGGCTATAGGCACGAGGTACGTTTTTGATGAAATCCAGGGCAAAATAGTGCCGACGTCCGAAGACAATGAAATTTATATCATATCCAACAATTATACTTTCGCAAGGCTCGCTGCGTTTACCATGGATAAGTACGGATTTGCCTGCACCCAGAATCAATTTGGATCGTCCGGAAGCGGCCCGCAGTGGGGGATGGCGCCGACAACCAGCCCGTGGGTGAATTTTGCAACGATACCCCTCTATTACCATTCCCCGCTTGATACGCCTGAAAAAATCACCCTGGATCAAATAAAGCGTGCTTATGCAGCGCATATTGAGGTTCTGGAACATGTCGATGCCACACCGGAGGGTTTCCTAAGGTACGATAATATCGATCCCACCCGCCCCAATACGCCTCCAAAGGTAAGAATCGAGGTGTTGTCCGATACGGTACGGGTGGGAGATCTCGTCCTTGCATGGAACGATTCATACTTCTACTCGGATGACAAGACCGCCTATCATTATCCGGGAGTGCCTTACTGGGCAGGCACCACATGGGATTGGGGAGACGGCACTCCTGTCACTGTTGGAGGCCCGATGGTTAATCACGTTTACAGTAAGCCCGGCACGTATACAGTGACAATGAAGTTTACGGATACAGAAAACGCTGTGGGTACTGCAACCGTGACAATAACGGTTTCAGACATGCCCTGATAACAGGGATAGGGTTCTCCAAAAATAATAATTACGGCCGCGGACCATAAATCGGCATCGGCTGACCGGCTTCCAGGGCGCCGAGATCCGGGGCCTTCCCCGAAAAATTATCGTTTACATTCGGAAGAATCAGTCCGGCATCAACCGCGCCGGATTTGGGCCGAAGCCTGAAATCCAGATCCTCAAATCTGTAGATTCTTGTCACGTCGTTGGGATCCTGTTGCGCTACGCCGACAAACACCTCATAGTCGATGAGAACACTGTGACTGTCCTGACCCGTAGCCTTGCTGTAGTCGGTGAGAGTGGCAAATTTGTGTGTTTCCCTCGTCCCGGTATATTCAACAAGGATGCCGTCCGCAGGGCCGGTCCATATAAAGGAATCTTCCGCCCCGGGATTAGGCCGAAACCCATTGAAATCCGAGGATGTGTAACCTGAAAAAGTGTTCACGCTGAATATCGGCCTGCCGGGATGCCATCCGAGAAACAGATTATTCCGGAAATGGTAGTTGGAAGACTGTGCCGCAGCCGACTCGGCGACAAACGTATTGTGATAATAGATCACGCCCGATGGGTTGGCGGCATGTTTTGGAATATTCGGGGCATTATAGACTATGTTCCGTATGAAATACGCCGGCCCGCCATACAGAGTCTGCGTGCTGAGTGCGTTGCCCGCCACGTTCATGCATACATTGCGCAGGACGCGGATATTGTGCATGGCACCATCTGCTTCAATGCAATCATCATGAACATTTGTAATGAAATTATTGTAAATGTCGGTTGAAACGAATCTCTTATCTTCTCTGAAAACTTCATTCAGCGGATAAACGTCCGGGTGGCCGAACGCCGGGTAGCCGTCAGGCACACCGTAGGTAGCGTGATCTATTCCGTCGTGGAAATTGGCCACATAGTTGTGGCATACGACATGACCCTCCCCGACGATTTTAACGGCATATTCGGAAAGACATTTTTCGTAAGGATAGGGAGAATCTCTCGGAGGGAGATTGGTCCACCCATGCAACGTATCCGGATCGTGTCTGCCGATAAAAACATTGTCTGCTATATAGAAGTTCTTCGAACCGCCCCAGTCGGAGTAAATGCCTTTGCCGATATCCTCAAAGCGGCATTTTTTCACTGTCAATCCGCTGGACCCGGCTATCTTCTTGTGGCCCGCCAAAAAAGCGATGTCGGTTTTGCGAATGGTAAGGCCCTCGAAATAATGATAGTCCGCGGCCAGGAGATTAAAGAGGTTCCAATTCCCGTTTCCGTCAAAAATAACGTCACCATCGCCTGCAGCTTTTATAACAATCGGTTTTTCGGGTGTTCCCTTAGCAGTTAAATAATAGGTCCCTCCTATAGGAGTGCCCGTGCCTTGTTCCCAGATATCCGCCCCGTAAAAAGTCGGATCATCCACGTAGATGCCGGCATGAACCAGTATGGTGTCTCCCGGTTGAACGCGAGGTGGAGCGACATTCCACCAGTCCGCTTCACACCAACCTGTGTAATAGGCGGCCATCAGATTGGCGAAGGCCGGCTCTTCCTTCGGCCCTGCGTAATCCCGGGGATAGACGTGATAAATCCGGCCGTCCGCGGAAGGTTTGGGTTCCGGACGTGTGGATACAGTCACAGTTTTCTCCGAGTGCCCGCCTCTTTTACCGGCAACCCCGTCGGGATCCGACATGCGGAATCTGCACTCGTACTCCGTACCGGGTTCCAGGTCCAATATGCTGCCGGCAAACATGTTGGGCGTCACATAATCGATTCTATTGTTCAGAAAACTGAAAATGCTTTCTTCTTTGTTGATCCGAAGAAGAGGCAATGCGTTTTTCCAGACATCCTCATCTTTTTCCCGATAGCTGACTGCTACCGTGGCGTTGTGATTGCTGTCTCCGTCAACATACCATTCAAAACCAAGAGAAACCAAAGTCGGAGGCTCAACAACAAACATGCCCGGCTTGACTCCATTTTCCACTTCCAGGGCATGAGCCAGGATGACTCCAGCAACAAGAATGAACAGTCCGATAGGGATCGGACGCCAAAGGCTAAACCTTGCACTTTGTTTTCTTTTGACTATCAAACCCAACCTCCTTTCCCACAGGGCACCGCCAAAACCACTCAAGATAAAAAGAGGCAAGCCGTACAAATGTATTATTATTGGCGGGTATGTTTGATTACATCTTCTTTTTCTTATAGTCCCACTTGGCGTCATTACAAAGGCCGCAGTCCGAACCGGTGAACATCTTCTTGGCCGTCGCATCCCCTTTTAGCTGCCATTTCAGCCATGCCACGGCGACTCTTCCGAACTCGCCGCCATTCGGCTGGGCATATGTCCCTCCGTGACCCGCACCATCCAGGTGAGCAATGCCAATGGGAACTTTATCAATCCTTGCGTAATCGTCTTCTCCATTCGGATAGGCCATATCACTCTCTCCGCCGTCGATGTACAAAACAGGCGAGTGCAGTTTTTGGAGATGATCCTTCCCGATTGTGGGCAGCACCATGCCGCCCGCTTTGGGTGCTCCTGCTTTCGGCGCTCCTCCTTCTTTAGGTGCTCCCGCCTTTGGAGCTCCTGTTTTCGGAACTCCAATTTTCGGCGCCCCTCCTGCAAAAAGGCCGCTGTCCATAGAGAGGACTGTCGAAACACGAGGGTCGGCCCCGACCTCCAATGCCTGCATTCCTCCGCAGCTGTGGCCCGACACGGCGAATTTCGAGGGATCCAGTTTCCCGTAGTATTTGCTTCCGGAACGCTTATTTTCGGCCGTTGCCCAGTCAAGGGCTTCCAGCAATTGAGCGGACTTCGTACCGCCGCCCATCATGCCGCCGCCTTGCCCGGATGGGCTTTCGGCGCTGTACGGGCCGATGGCCACAACCAGAAAACCATGGGATGCGATTTCCGCCAGGAAGGGAACATAAAATTGATTTGAGTTGGCGCATCCCCCGTTGCCCCAGGCATAAATCGGCAAAGGGTTCTTTTTATCGAAGGGGCTCAAATTCTCAGGCCGATAAATTGTATGCCCGGGAACTCCCGGATCTCCTTCAATGACCGCCGGGTAAGGCCCGGAACCCGTGGGCGGCGGCCCCTGGTAGGGCGCCGGCTGGGCGGACGCTGCCGCCGCAACCAGTGCGATTATACACATCACAATACAGGCATATCGTAGCATGTTTCGTTCCTCCAGATTAAATGCAGGAAGGGGCGGCGTTTGTAAGGAGCGTTCGCCCCCCGGTTAATTTTTAATAAAATTCAGTCTTGAATACCAAAATAATTTCGTTGTCGCCTTTTTTTATCAGCTATTTCCCGGTCTTCGCCTGTTCCCTGCGCCATGAATAGTAGGCATCGTATGCCTTCAGCTTTTCCAGATTCGGGATTGGTCTTGCGCCAGTGGCCGTATCGAAAAACAATACTTCTTGATCCTGCTCGGTAAAGTGAGGCCAGCTCGGCAGGCCGGGTCCGTTTGGATCTCCTGTTTCGGCAAAATTGATCCAATATGCCTGGATCAAATTGGAAAGAGCCAGATCTTCAGGTTGAGGCGCCCCACCCGGCCCTGAGAAATTGCCGAATACATACGAGACTTCCGCCCCGTGATTGGCGCCGTCCGGCGATGCGGGCGTGCGATGGTCAAAGTAGTAGACGAATGCCTTGCCTTCTCCTTTCCGGGATTGCATTCGCGCCCAGGCCCATGTTGGCCAAGCAAAGGCGAATTCCCGGAAAACATCCGCAGAGGCGCGGGCCGCTTCGGCGTCGGTTGAATGCGGATAGGCCTCCAGAATGACATCCGCTCTTTCCCCATAGCCCGATCGTATCTGCTTTTCAAAAGACTCCGCGGTGACGGGGCCGCGCATGAACAACCCACCCTCATTGGAATTGGTGCCGGCCAGAATCGGCGTGTCGTTGAATT